>NZ_CP084910.1:2572500-2866373 GCF_020535245.1 Asticcacaulis sp. AND118
CCAGGCGCCGGAAATCTTGTACAGCAGGGGTTTCAGCGTGTGCGAATGTTTCGCCACGTTGGAGACGGAAAAATCAGAGGTCAGAAAGGCGTAGAGCAGGGCCGCAAAGGCCAGAACGCCCGCCGCCGCCGCCGCCAGCGACAGCCCCTCGCTCAGACGCGCCGCCCCGCGCAACGGCTTCCATGCCGAACCCGCGACGCTCAAGGCCTGCGCCACGGACAGCAGGAAGGCCAGCCCCAGACAGAAGGTGCCCAGTTCGGCGATCATTTCGCCTCGCCGAAGGGTTTGCTGTCCGGTTTGGCGGCGCTTTCCGGCCGCCACTCGCCCTGTTCCTTGATGGCCTTGACGACCTCCTTGGGCATGTAGGTCTCATCGTGCTTGGCCAGCACGGTGCGCGCCTCGAACACGTCGTCGGAGACGCGCTGCCCTTCGCAGACCACGCCCTGCCCTTCGCGGAACAGGTCGGGCAGGTCGCCCTTGAAATGCACGGTCATCTCGGCCTTCTGGTCCATGACAACGAAACGGACCTCGCCGCCTGCGCCCTTGACCACGCTGCCGGCCTTGACCAGCCCGCCGAGGCGCAGGGTGCGGTGCAGTTCGGCCTTCGCCTCATAGGCCTGAGCCGGCGTGTAGAAATAGACGACCTGATCCTTCATGGCGAACAGGGCCAGCGCCACGCCGGCCACCAGTATCGGCGCGGCGATCAGGAAGATCATCAGGCGGCGTCGCGCCTTCATCGATTTGGGAAGAAAGGTCATTGCGGCATATCTTCCCCCTCTCCCTTGAGGGAGAGGGCCGGGGTGAGGGGGAAATTCGGAACGCCGACGGCCCCCCTCACCCGGCGCATCCGCGCCACCCTCTCCCTCAAGGGAGAAGGACTACGATTGTCCACCCTCATTGCGCACCTACCGGGCGTTCGGCCTTTTGCACGATGCCGCGCGCGATCTCAGGCCGTTCAGCATAGATCCGATCGATGGACGCCAGCACCTTTTTCTCACCCTCAACATCTTTCAGCACCCGATACGAACGCAACAAACGCGCCCAGCCGTCGGGGTCTTCGGGATTTTGCGCCAGCCGCGCCTCAAGCCCCGCCACCATGCCGCCGATCTGCGACTGCACCGTCGCCGCGGCTTGTGCAGCCTGATCCAGCGCCGCCAATTCCGCCGTCACCGTGGCACGACGCCCGTCATCCGCCGCCAATTGCGATTGCACATGCAGATACAGGCGTCTCGCCTCGTCGAAACGCCCGTCCGCCGTCAGTATCTTCGCCGAATAGTACAGCGCCGTCAGGTCGTCGCCATCGCGCGTCAGGGCTTCGGCAAAGGCCGCCCGCGCTTCGGGACCGCTTTCGCCCGTGTTCAGCAGGGTCAGGGCTTCGCCCATATTGGACCAGCCCACCGCCGCTTCGGGCGCCAGCTTCGTCACGCGCTGAAACGCCGCCGCCGCTTCGTAATAGTCGCCCGCCATGACCAGAGTCTCACCCAACCGCATCCAGTAGCCCGGCTTGTCGCCGTACTGCGTCGCCATCTGCTGCATGGCCGCCGCTGCGGGTTTGGCTTCCAGAGTTTGGGGGGCGGTATTGAGCGCCTCGACCCAGTTTTTCAGCCGCGCCTCATAGGGCTGATCGGGCTGGCCGGGCTTACCGACCGCGAAATAGAGCCCCAGCGCCGCCACCGCGATGACCATAGCCCCGACAAAACCGACACGCGGATCAAGGCGCGCCGCCTCCCCCGCTTCTTCGATGCGCAGCAACGCCCGCGCCGCCTCGGTTTTCTCTTCCTTCGCCACCCCTGCATCGGCGTGGCCCGCAGACACCCGGCGGTCGAGATCGGCGGCGAAGGCTTCGTACCGGGCCCGCGCCTGATCCAGCGCGCTGTCCGGCGTGCGGCGCAGCCACAGGGCCGCCAGCCCCAGAAGAGCGGCGCACAGAAGGGCGGCGACAAGCGAGAACAGAAGCATGAATATCTGATGCGGCGGGTTGACCGGTTCTTACGAACCGGAACACAGGCATAAGCCCGTTTTCAATCGCTTAGGCAATAGTTTTCGGCGCGCGGAACACGTCGGCGGACGCGACACGTCGTCGCGCCAGATTGCCCTTGGCCTCGCCGAGCAGCCCGTCCATCAGCGGGATGACGCGATCGAAGCACGACATGACGGCGTCGGGATCGAAGGGATCGTCGGCCACGGCAATCCCCAGCACGACGTTGAAATAGGCATCCATCAGCAGTTCGGCCGACTGCACCGTCTTGGCCAGCAGGCTGGCGTAGCCGCCCTGCGCCGCGGTGGGGCGGATCTGGTTCAGGAAGGCGACGGTCTGCAGGGCCGTCTCGGCCTGCGCCGGTTTCGGTCCGGCATAGTCCGGCACTTCGCGCGTGGCGCGCCCGAAGATGCGTTCGGTTTTCAGCGGCAGGGCCTGGGAAATGACCTTTTCGACGCCTTTCAGACGCTCCTCGACCAGAGCGTTGACCGACTGATGGATGGCCACGGCGCGCTTGCCCCACGGCCCGTCGCGCGTCAGTTCGACCGATTGCTGCAGGCTGTTGAGGATGCCCAGACACTGCGCCACCCAACCGCCGGCCTCACCCAGCAGCGAGGCGTCGCGCCGGCGCATCAGCCCTTCGAAAACCTTCAGGCGTTCTTCCGCCGCCTTGAGCAATCGCTCGCCGAAACTGGCCAGTTCGGATTCGCTCAGGAAACGATCATTGGCCCGGTCCGACACGGTCGCCACGAATTTCATGACCAGAGTAGCGTCGTCCATATTGGCCAGCATAGCCTCCAGGAAACGCACCCCGCCCTCGCCGTCCTCGGTCTTGTCCGATGCGTCCTTGAACATCAGGCGAATGGCGGCGGCCTTTTCGGCGTCGATGCGGCCCATCCAGTCCGGCAGCCGCGCCAGCGCTTCACGCAGCAGACGGTGCAGGTCGAGATAGGCGGCGAATTCTTCAAGTTCGTCGGCGTCGTCCTCATCGGCGTCGGGCGCGAGCACGGCTTCCGGTCGCGCGCGGATGAGTTCGGCGCCGGCATTGACCAGACGGAAGAAGGGCACCGGCACCGGATCGTCGGCGCGCAAACCCTGCGACAGGACGCGCGCCTCTTCGACCAGCGCCTTTTCCTCGGTTTGCAGAACGCGCCACAGGCGGCTCAGCACCCAGTTGGGAAAGATCACGCCCTCGATGCCGTCGTCGCGCGCCATGAATAGCGGCACGAAGGGGCGGAACACCTGTTCCTTGAGCGTGTGGGCTTCGAGTTCGCGTGCGACCAGGTTGCGGACCTGGGTGAGCGCCGCGTCCTGCGACAGACTCAGGCTGCTGTTCAACTGACGAAGAATCCCCACGGGCAGGGTTTTCACCAGCCCGCCGACCTGTTGCAGCCGTTTCTCCGAAAGTACGCCCATACTGTCCGCCGTTGTGAACACGCTGTCAGTATGGGTTCGCGTAGTTAATTTTCCCTGACCGGTAAGCCACTCGATTTAACTGATGAAATTGGCCGGTAACATGACAACGCATTTCAATCCGCCGAGGGCGGATTTGTCGAAACTCAACCGCCCGCCATAGGCGCGGACCAACTCATCGACGATCGACAGGCCCAGCCCCGAACCCGGCGCCGATTCGTCCAGCCGCGCCCCGCGTTTCAGCACTTCTTCGTACCGTTCGGGCGGCATGCCGGGCCCGTCGTCCTCGATCAGCAGGGTCATGCCGTGCGCCTCGTCCTTCAGCGTCGCGGTGACCCGCACCCGGCGCTGGCACCAGATGCAGGCATTTTCCATCAGATTGCCGGCGATCTCCTGAAAATCCTGCTTCTCGCCGCGGAAGGCCAGGTCTTCGGGCGCGCGCCAGTCGATGGTGACGTCCTTGTCGCGAAAAACCTGCTCCAGCATGACCGCCAGTTCGTCCAGCACCGGCTCGACCGGGGTGCGCTCGCCCATATTCTGCGCACGGGCGGCGGCGCGGGCGCGGCGCAGGTGGTGGTCGACCTGCGCCCGCATCAGGGCCGTCTGTTTGCGGACGGTGTCGGCCAGCGGCGCAGGATCGTCTCCCGCCGTGGTCAGCAGCACCGACAGCGGCGTTTTCAGCGCATGGGCCAGATTGCCGACATGCGTGCGCTGACGCTCCACCACGTCCTGCCCGTATTCGAGCAGACCGTTCACCTCTTCGGTCACGGGCCCGATTTCCGCCGGATAGGTCTTCAGCAACCGCGTCTGCTTGCCCTTGCGGATGTCATGCAGTTCGTCGGTCAGGGCGAACAGCGGCCTCAAGCCGATGCGCACCTGCAAATAGATGGCGATCAGAGAGCCCAAAGCCAGCACGATCAGCGCGCCGCCGGTGATCAGGCCGAACTGCCCCACATTGCGATCGACCTCCGAGCGGTCCTCGGCGGCCATGAACAGGAGGTTGTGCCCCTGAATACGCAGATAGACGGCCGCCTGCCGCAGAGGCTGATCGCGCGGGCCGGTGGCGTTGTAATACTGAAGCTGACCCGTGGTCTTATCGAGCGTCCGGGGCATTTCCAGCACGCGCTCGGCCAGAGACCCGGACTTGTAGACCGCCATGACCCGGTCCTGCGCATCCAGCTCGACGATTTGCCAGTAGAGGCCGGAATAGATGTCTTCGGTGCGGATGATATACAGTTCAGGGATGCGGATACGGTTTTCGCCGTCGAACTCCGTGTGCGTATAGAGGTTGCGCACAATGTCCGAAATCCCCGCCTGAAACCGGGTGACCGAGGTGTAGTTGAAAAAGGCGGTCAGGCCTGCCGAGATCATGATCAGGGCGAAGATGAACCAGATGGCGGCCAGCCGGATAAGTCGCCCCGCCAGCGACCCGCGTCCATAGATCAGCGCCGCGAAAAAGCGTTTCAACTGGGTGAAGACCGCCGTCAAGCGCCGGGCCTAGATGTCGCTGACTTCATCATGCAGCGGCTTCAGGCGATAGCCCAGTCCGCGCACGGTTTCGATACGTTCATTGCCGATCTTCTTGCGCAGACGGCCCATAAACACTTCGATGGTATTGGAGTCGCGGTCGAAGTCCTGATCGTAGAGATGCTCGACCAGTTCGGTGCGCGAAATGACGCGGTTCTGATGCAACATCATGTAGTGCAGCAGGCGGTATTCCAGCGAGGTCAGGCGCAGAGGCTCGCCATTGACCGACGCCCGCGCCGCACGCGGATCGAGGCGCACCCCGCCGCACACCAGCAGGGGTTGGGCATGACCGGCGGCGCGGCGGACCAGCGCGCGCAGACGGGCCAGAAGCTCTTCGGTATGAAACGGCTTGGTCAGATAATCGTCGGCCCCGGCGTCAAAGCCCGACACCTTGTCCGACCAGGCGCCGCGTGCCGTCAAAATCAGCACCGGCGTCGCCTTGCCGTCGCGACGCCAGCGCTCCAGCACCGATACGCCGTCGATCTTGGGCAGGCCCAGATCGAGGATGACGCAGTCATAGGGCTCTGTATCGCCCAGAAAGTGGGCTTCTTCGCCGTCCGGCGCGTGATCGACGACATAGCCGGCGTCCTGAAGCGAGGCCTTGAGCTGATGCGACAGGTCGGGATCGTCTTCGGCAAGCAGAATTCGCATTACATCTTACTCAGCGAGCGGTTGGCGAGGTCGACCCGATAGGTGACGATGTTTGGGCCGATCTGCACCTTGATGACAAAGGTCGAGGGCCCGGTCTGATTACCCGACACATAGCGGCCGCCCGTGCGCTGTTCGACAAGGTTGATGGCCTCGTCGATCGAGTAGCGCTGCTGGACCGTCAGACGTTCGGCCTCGTCGAAGCGCGGACGCGCCTCAGCCGGCAAACGGCTCTCGGTGCGCACCTCTTCAGGCTGTTGCGTCCAGCCGAACGGTGCACGGTCGCGCGCTTCGGCGGCGAACGGCGCGCCGACAAGCAGCAGAGCGGAAAGGGTCAGGATCGGTTTCATAATCACTTTATAGGGTCCCCGACCTGAACCTTAGCTGAACGGGGTGCTAAAGAAAGCTTAAAATCACCATGTCCTCCTCCCCTGTAGCGAAGCGTACGGGGGAGGTGGCAGGTTGCGCAGCAGACTGACGGAGGGGGCAAACCTGCTATTTACGCTTCATCGCCGGATGGGTCGGCGCATAGGGAGCCTGCTTGCGCCAATCCTCGGCATAGGCGACGAAATCGTCATCCAGCGTATCCGGCAAAGCCAGAACCACATGGGCGAACAGATCCCCGCGCGCGCCGGACTTGGCGTCATAGCCGCCGCGGCCTTTCAGGCGCAGTATGGCCCCGGAATTGGACCCCTTGGCGATGGTGACATTGACCGGGCCGTCGGGCGTCGGGGCCTGCACCTTGCCGCCCAGAACCGCGTCCGGGATCGACACATAGAGGTCCATGTGCAGGTCGTTACCCTCGACGCGGAACACGCCGTGCGGCTTGAGCACCAGTTCGACCAGCGCGTCGCCGTGCGGCCCGCGACCGTTGGGCGACGGCGCACCCTGCCCTTTGAGGCGCAGGGTCTGCCCGTCCCTGGCGCCCTTGGGGATGCTGACGTCGAGCGTGCGTCCGTCGGTAAGCTGCACCCGCCGCGTATTGCCGGCGATCGTGTCCATCAGGTCGATATCGAGCTTGAGCCGCAGGTCGCCGCCCTTCTGGGCCTGCGCCCCGAAACCGCCGCCCGGATTGAAGCCCTGACGACGCCCGCCGCCCGATCCGAAGATGTCGAAAATGTCGTCGAGATCGATGCCGTCGAACGAGCCGCGCGCGCCGCCGCCATAGCCCTGGGACGAACCGCCCCCAAAACCTCCGCCGCCGCCGAAGCCGCTGCGATAGGTCTCACGCCCGTCGGCATCCATCTGACCCGCGTCGTACTTCTTGCGCTTGTCGGGGTCTTTCAGCAGATCGAACGCCGCCGACACGCGCTTGAAGCGATCCTCAGCCGCCTTGTTATTGGGGTTGCGGTCGGGATGCAATTCCTTGGCCAGCTTGCGAAACGCCTTCTGGATATCATCGGCGCTGGCGGTGCGCGACACGCCCAGCTCTGAATAAGGATCACCTGCCACGAAACACGACCTCCACAAATACCGGCATGCAGTTGGCGAAGGATGGGTTTCAAGTCAAGCCGATAAAGACATCTCCAGCGCCAAACCAACACCGGATGTAGGGGCTTTCTGGACGATTTCAACCCGGCTCAAGGCGTCAAAACCGTCGGGGTAGTCCGTCGCGGCCGCTTCGCTCCCATAGTCGAAGACGCTCTCCCTTACATCCACTTCACGACGCAGTTCCGCACCCTGATAAAAGCGCAGACGATAGGCTTCATATCCGTCCTCAAGCGGCGGCTCATAGTCCAGATGATCGCCGCCGTAGCGGGCACAGCACAGCGTATCCAGCTCAGACGCCACATGTCACATTGCCGCCGCATCCGGCCATGCACAGGCGCGCGCGGTCGGAGGCCGACACCCGCCCACGCCGTCTCCAGATCGATGGCCCCATCCGCAGTCCCTCCGAACCCGGACAATCCCGCCCGCCACAGGCGCGGCAGTCCACGCTCCGCATCCGGCATATCGGCGCGCACCACTTCGGACAGGTGGATCACCGACGCCCCTTCGACGATCTGCAGAGCGCGCGTCCCCCATTGCCCGCGGATCAGTCCGCTTAACCGCCACTGACGCAGCCCTGTCAGCTCGGCGCTGTGGTACTGGATGATCTCCCACTCGCCGCCTGTCCCCATCACGCAGATGAAATTCGCGCCTTCAAGCACATCGGCCTCGGAACGGGATTGTAGAACCAGCCCTTCGAGGTAAATATCGAGACAGGCCGGTCTGTTCAGCTTATTCGACTGACCCGAAGGCAAACCCATGCGGGTATACCCCACCGAAGCCGGGCGCGTGACAGGGCCCCGCAGGGTGAGCGCACTCGCCCCGGCCCCGGCATAGACATCCACACCCGTAAACGGCACAGCCGTCGCCGCCAGCACCGGACGCGCGTTCGTCTCGTCGGTGCCGAAACCAGGCAGGTCGAGCAGGTAGAACCCGGTCAGTATGGCCTTGGTCACACCGCCGCCGCCGGACGGCTCGTAAGGTATGACCGCCGTGCGCTCGCTCACCGGCGTCAGGGTGAGGCAAGGCCGTTCGGCCAGATCGATTTCGACCACTCGGTAACGCAGGGCCTCGAACAGCACTTCGTCGCCCGTCTCGAAACGCAGCACATCCGCCGGCGACAGATCGAGCGTTACCGCCTCGCGCACGCCCCGCGCTTCATTAAGCGTCCGACCGACAAAGTCACGCGCCTGCGCCGCCGACAGGCTCAGCCCCAGATCGACCTGCATCAGGCTTCCGCCCGCCATATCCGAACGGGCATGAACCGCCTGCACCTGATAGTCGCGGTCGAGATCGTAACAGCGGAGCGTCAGGGCCGACGGCGCTTCGATCAGTTCACGCCGCGCCAGTACCGGTTCGCGTTCATGATCGGCCAACGCATCGCGCGACAAGGCGATCGCGGTTTGCGCCCCGATTATCTTCAACCCGTCATTCGCTTCCGCCAGATCGAGCCCCAGGTAAGACAGGACAGGCTCCATCGCACTGGCGGCACTCATCGGCTGTTCGATAACATAGCCATCGATGACGCCTTCAACTTCGGAAACGTCGATTTCCGACCCGACCTGTGCCGCGATTGCGCTCAGCAGATTTTTCGCGTCCGCCGACCCGACCCGGCCGTTCAGCCAGTGCCCGGTGCGCCAATTGCCGCCGTCGCCCCATATCTCCGCACGTCGCGGAAAATCGGGGTAAGGCCGCGCATCCCAGCACCACACATTCATGCCCGACAGCATGGGTGCGCCGTAAACCGTGCTGACCGGATTATTCGCCGGATCGGCGTAAAACCGGCTCAACGCCGTCAGGTAGGACCGCTGCGCCCGGTCGTCCCGCGCCCCCGTCGAATAGGGCGGAACGGCGCTTTCGGACGATTTGGGATCGACAAACAGATTGGGCGCGTTCGGCCCCTTATCTATCGCGCCGCAGCCATATTCGACGAAACGGATCGGCTTGGATTGCGGTACCCAGTCTGTCGGCGCTGATTGCCGGATGCCGCCCGGACGATCATGGTGCGGGTTTGCCCACCAGCCCTGAATATCCTTCGGGCGGAACATCCAGTACTCACCGAACGCGCCATCGGCGATAGATGAACGGACCTGTCCGTCTTTGTCTTCTGATGACGCATAGTACCAGTCGAAACCCTCCCCGCCACGCACGCGCGACGCCAGATAGGCCGGGTCGTAGATCGACTCGGCCTCTTCGGCATCAGTATGGTCGCCCTCGCGCCAGTCGGTCAGCGGCGCGTACCAGTCGATACCGACAAAATCTATGTCAGCATCGGCCCACAAGGGATCTAGATGAAAGACCGCGTGGTCGCCCGTATGATGCCCGAAATATTCGCTCCAGTCGGCGGCATAGGACAGCTTGGTGTCCGGCCCGACCACCGCGCGCACCTCTGCCGCCAACGCCTTCAACTGCGCCACCGCCGGATAGGTCAGGGCATCAGAACGGGTCGTCGTCACACCGCGCAGTTCCGACCCCAGCAGCACCGCATCGACGCCGCCCGCCTCGACGGCCAGCGCCGCCAGATGCCGCACGAAGCGGCGCAGCCCCCATCCTTCCGCCGCACCGAAAAACGCCGCCACATCGTCCGCCGCCTGCGCGGTCAGGTCGTGCGTCGATGCGATTCGCCCGCGCCAGGGAAAACCCGCGCAATCCATCAGAATGAACGGCACCAGCGTGACCTCATAGCCGCGCTGTTTCAGTACACGGATGGCCGCAATCACCGACGCGTCGGACGGCGTGCCGCCATAGACCGGACGCCCGTCCTGCGTGCTGATCAGATGGGCTTCGTCACGCCCGATGCCGGCCACCGACCACACTTCGGGCCGCGTCCTCTTTACCGCCTGTTCGACGCCCGGACGGATGCGACAGGCACCGGCATCGAGGCCGTCGCCGAACCAGCTAATCGCCAGATTGACGCGCTTCACCTTCGGCAGGTGTGCCTCAAGCTGATCGAGCGAGACGAGAAAATCCGGCTGCCCGTCGGCATTATTTAACGTTTCCCAACGCGCCCCGCTCAAGCCCTCCAGCACGGCATTATGCGTCGTCGCATAGACGAACTCACCCGCGCCGGGGATCAGGCACACGCCGTCGATCAGCGTCTCCAGCCCGTCGCCCTGCGGCCGGTGAAACACCTCGACCGACAGGTTGGGCGGGCGATTGCCGAAGGCCGCCAGCGGCAGATCCTCGAACACCAGATAGGCCAGCCCGCGATAAGCCGGCGCATCGCCTTCGATGGCCACAATAAGCTCGTCCGGCATCTGGGTTTCTTCACCGCGATAGAGGCGATAAGACAAACCTGTCTGATCGAGCAACTGTCCGTCGGCCCAGATGCGTCCGATGCCGTCGATCGGCCCTTCGCAAAGCCCCACGGCAAACGACAGCGAATAGCTGAAATTCTCGGTGCCCGGCGCAGTCTTCGAGGCGCGCGTGGTGCTGCGGTTTTCCCTCAACCGCGCGGCCCAGAGCACGGTTCCGGCAACGCGCCCGCGGCCATAGACCTGCTTGATCGGCGCGCCCTGATCGGCGGCGGTTATACGCACGCCTTCGAGGCGCGGACCGACCTGACGCACCGGCGAAAAGGTGCTGACCAGCGTCCGCTCGACCGCATTGCCGAGCAGCCCGCCGATGGCGCCACCAATGGGCCCGCCCAGCGCCGTCCCCAGCCCCATCAAGGTTAGTTGCGCCATGATAAATCTCTTTGAAAAGTCCCTCCCCGAATTTTAGGAGAGGTGCCGCCAAAGGCGACGGTGGGGTTAAAATCAGGTGCAACCGGAAACGCATATGCCCCGCACAGATGCCTTCGCCACCAGCGCCCCAGCCAGGTTTCCGTCACCGCGTGACCCCAATAGGCATGGATCAGTTGCGCGCGCGGATCGTAGACGCTACCCGCGCTGAGGATGGCCGTGTGCTTGGCGACGGCATTATCCCGCATACGGAAGATCAGCACATCACCGGCCCGCGCTTCGACTAACGGCAATGGCTCCAGCCAGCGATCGAAAGCCGCTCTCAGCCTTTCTGTCGCCCCGACTTCCGCCCAGTCGCCTGTATAGGCCGGAACCGCACAGGGCTCGCGGCTGTACAAACCGCGCCATACGCCGCGCACCAGCCCCAGACAATCGCAGCCGACACGGCGCACGCTTTGTCCGTGCTGATAGGGCGTGCCCAGCCAGAGGCGCGCTTCGGCCAAAGCCTGCGCCCTCATGACCGACCACCGCGCGACGCGCCGTCGAGGGCATCGCCCGAACGCGGATAAAGGGTGACGAAATCTTCGCCCGGCAGATCCGGAAATCCGCGAAAATTGACCACATTGGCGAACAGGTCGCGGCAGGTCGCATAGCGCTTGTCGCAGGTGCCTGCCGGATCGCTCAGACCGCAGCGCGCGTCCCCCAAACGTGCATCGCACAAAGGCGTATAGCGCCGTCCGATGATGCGCTGAAGTCGGGCGGCCGGCCCTTCGATATGGGCGACGAACGCAGCCTGATCCTGACCGCGCATTTCGATACGCGCCAGCCTGCCCGACCCCATCGCCACAAAGTGCCGCGTGTCGGTCCAGTCGACCACATAGGTAGCGATTCGCGCGCCGTCATACAGGCCAGCGCGGATGTCCTCGGCGCTTAAAGCCGCTGCCGACAGCACGCCAGAGACAGACCTGTCTCCACTTTCCAACCCCAGTTCACCGTGCGCCGTTCCGGCGGCCCAGCCGCTGCCGGCAACGCACACGACATCCTGAAACCACAGATCGCGGTCGTGATCGGTGAAGCCCATCTGTTCGCCGTCGTCGCGCGTCAGTATCCACGCATGGCAAAGCTTCGCCGCGCCGCCGGTCAGGGCGGCGGAAATGGCTGCGGGTATATCGCGCATGATATCCTCAGATTGTCAGGAAAAAGCCGGTCATACCCGGATTTCGATCAACGGTATGGCCACCACCCGCCCAGCATCGAACCCTTCCAGCGTCAGGTCGATACGGTCGGCGTCGAAGCGCACCGGCACGTCGAAACGGAAGCCGGCGGACACGATCGCACCTTCAGCCGGCGCGGCATCGAAGGTGACCATGCCCGTCGTGTGATCGACGCTGAAACCGGCACTCTGTTCGACCCCGTTCAGTGCCACCGACACGCTGCCTTCCACCGGCTTGCGGATGGGCCGCACCACGGTGCCATAGGTCTTGAGAAGTTGAAACGCACGCGTCGCGCCATCCGCCGTAGCGATGACCTGATCGAGCGGGTCGACGCTCTCGCCCTCGCCGCTGGTGCCGTCGGTAAAGTCGCGAAAGCGAAACCCGTATAACGGCCCTTCGCGCGCCTCGAAGAAACTCAGCAGCGCCGCCGCATCGGCCATACGCCGGATGCCGGCGCCGATCAGGTAGCGCCGCCGCCCCAGCGCCCAGGCGCTGATGCGTTGCTCATACCCCGACGCCAGCGTGGTGACGCGCACGCGCCGCTCGATCCCGGCCCCCGACCCGAAGGCCAGACGCGCCGGAAAGGTGACTTCATGGAACATGGCCTACCTCGATCCCATGCGCGCCGCGCGTTGCAAGGCGGCGGCGATCTGCGCCTCCGATCGGACAAGACCGTCTTGTCCACCCGACATATTCAAAGTCAGATTGATCGTCGCACCGGTCGCAGTTTCGATCTGTCCCGCGGTCGCCGGGCGGAACCATTCCGGCCCGCGCTCACCGACCAGATAGGCGCCGCCTGCGGTCACCGGACCGCCATCGGCGCGCGCGCCGGCAAAGCCGCCCAGACCGGCAAAGACTTCACCTAACACGGACGACAGCGAACCGCCGCCCGATACGCCACCTGCGGCATTGACGGCAGTCATCAGTGCCGAAGCCAGTTCACCCAGACTGATTTCGCCGTCCCTGGCCGCGCGGCCCAGACTGCGCGCCAGCGACTCCCCGGCCTTACCGAAGGCCGCTTCGATGCTCGCCGCCGTTTCCTCCGCCGGGCCCTTCAGCGCCTGCAGGGCGACAGCCGCCTCATTGGCCTGTTGCGTCAGGCCATTCAAACCGGATTCAGTCATCGGGAAACGCCCTCTTCAAAGCTTCAAAATCATCGCGCGGCAGAACGCGTGCACTTGGCGACGCCGTCAGCCACACCCATTCGCGCCAGCTCAAGCGCCAGAAATCGGCGGGCGACAGGTGCAAATCGCGCACGGCGACGCGCATCATCGCGCCCCAGTCAGTCATCGCCGTTCATCGCGCGAAATGCCGCCACGATGGCCGCGACCGCTTCGCCCAGGGTGACGGTTTCGACGGCGGGCAAGGCGTCCCGCGACAGCGCGCGCAGCACGGTCAGCACATCCTGCGCCCCCATCTGCGCGAGGCTCTGCGACAGGGCGGTAAAGCCGCGCACGCCGAAATGCGCTTCCAGTTGCGCCAGCGCCCCCAGCGTCACGCACAGGCGCACCGTCGCACCGCCGAGCGACGCAAGCACTTCGCCGCGCGCGGCATTGACCGGATCAGAGCGCATCGAAGCCCACCTCGCCCGCCGAAGCCAGCGTCAGGGCAAAGGTCGCCTCACCATCGTGCTCGCCGGCATATTCCAGCGCCGCGATCAGAAACGCGCCGGTGAAGATGCCGAAGCCCGGCACGACGATCTGCCAGTTGCGTGCGGTCTGAGCGAAAAACGCATCGCGCATCTGCGCGTCGGATGCCGCATCCTTGAATACGCCGGAGCCGGACACCGACAGCGACTTCACGCCCGCTCCGGCCAGCAATTCGCGCCAGCCGTTCGGGCTGTCGGAATCGGTGACGTCGACGGCGCGGGCATTGAGCGACACGGTGCGCGCCCGCAGTCCCGCCACGGTGACGAAACCCGTCCCGTCCGAGATTTTCAGCAGCATGTCGCGGCCTTTTTGCAGGGTCATCAGGCGATCCTTTCCGTCACGGCGCGCAGACGCACCAGCCCGTAGACCGTTCTGTCTGCCCCTCGAAACACATCGAGATAGGTGATGCGCAGACTGACCAGATGCTGATCATCCAGAGCCACCTGCGCCTGATCGAGCGCCACGCGCAGTTCGCTGGCGATGGCGCGCGCCTCTTCGGTGCCGTCGAAATCCGACACCACGCGCAGCGTTACCACCTGTTCGGTGGCATCGACGCCGATTCCGCCAAACGGCTGGGCTTCGACACGATCGACAAGTACATAGGGATAGATCGGCTCCGGCGGCACAACGTCATGCACGCGCACCGTCGCGCCGAGCCAGGTTTTCAGAGGCGTATGCGCCTTCAAATGCGCGATCAGCCCTTTTTGCAGATCGCGTAGGGGGTCGAGCGGCATGTCACCGCCTCCTTTCAACAGTTATCAGGATTTGTGCGTCGGCATCGGCCGACACAGACAGGACGGTCCAGTCTTCACCGCGGGTAGTCAGCACGCTGCCGCGCACGGCGGAGGCGGCGGAGCGGCAGGTAAATTCCGCATACTGACGAAGCCGCGAAGGCGCGTCGCCGGAAACGCCGTCCGAAGGCGTTCGCGGGGCAAAATCACCCCAGGTCACACCCTCGAACTGCCGCGTTTCCGTGACGCCGCCAAAGGGCGTTTCTGTGCGGACGATCGTAAACACCCGCGCCGGGGTTTTCAGTTGCGCAGTGCGAAGCCGGCTCACAGCCGCACCTCACGATAGGGCGTGATCCACGGCTCAAGCCCTTCGAGTGAGACGCCACCTTCGCCGCGCGTTTCATAGGCGCGCGCCACCAGATCGAGCACGGCCAGCCGCAACGGCGCGGGAGACGCCTCATCGAGGGTCAGGCCCAGCGCCGTTTCCAGCCGCGCCACGGCAGCGGCGATGAAGGTGGCGATCAGCGTGTCCTCGTCGTCGTGAGACACGCGCAAGAACAGCTTCGCCTCAGTGAGCGAAACAGGATCGGACATGGGGGGAGCTCCGCTTATACCTCCCCAACGTGTTGGGGAGGGGGACCGCACGAGCCGAAGGCGAGATGCGGTGGTGGGGGTTATTGATTAGGTTCAACGACCGAGTGTGCGGATAGGTTGGCAAGATACCCCACCACCACATCTCGCCTTCGGCTCGTGCGGTCTCCCTCCCCGGCAAAGCCAGGGAGGTATGTAGCCGTTAGCTCGCCGCGATCTTCAGCACCTTGATCGCATCGAAGTTCTGCACGCCGCCACCGACGCGCTTGGTGGTGTAGAACAGCACATAGGGCTTGGCCGAATAGGGGTCGCGCAGCACGCTCAGGCCGGCGCGATCGACGATCAGATAGCCGCGCGCGAAGTCACCGAAGGCCACCGGCGTGGCGTTGGCGGCGATGTCCGGCATGGCCTCGATCTCCTGCACCGGATAACCGAGCAGTTGCGGCAGTTGCCCCGCCTGCTGGGTCGGTTGCCAGACATAGTGACCGTCGGCGTCCTTGAATTTGCGAATCGTAGCCGCCGTGCGACGATTCATCACGAAGTGCGCGTTCGGACGATACTGCGCCGCCGGAGTGTAGATCAGGTCCATCAGCGCGTCGGTCGGCGCAGAACTGGCGAAGCCGGAAGCCGCGCCGCTGGCCACATAGCCGATCTGCCCCCAGGCCGCCGACGCATTGGCCACGGTGGTGTAGCTGAGGAAGCCGCGCGGTTTGTTCGTGCCGTCGCCGGAGACGAAGGCCGCCGTTTCCTGCGCGGCGAAGCTGTCCTCGATTTCAGCGGCCAGCCATTCGTCGAGATTGATAAAGCTGTCGTCCAGCAGGGCCTGCGTCGCGGCAGGCGAGGCGTAAAGCTCGGCCGCCGGAAACTCCATCAGCGACAGGGTCGCCGGGTCGGTTTCCGGGCGCGAGGCCGTTTCGGCGACCCAGCCGGCGGCAACACCCGCGGTCGAGATCGGCTTGCGGAAGGTGGTCGAACTGACCGTGCGCACGGTCGCCAGCGAGCGCAGGGGCGACACCTGCGCCAGACGACGCTCGATGAAACGTTCCGTCTCGTAGGGCGCCAGCGCGCCGGACCCCGAAGCGGTCGAAAGCCCGGCCTTCAGCTCCACCGTCACGCGGCCCGAACGCATATAGCCGTCCCAGGCGGCCTTGACCTCGTCCGGCTGCGCCTGTGCGGCGGACAGTTCCGGGCGCGACGTGTGGCTCATCAGGCGCTCGAGGCGCGACTGCGCCGTTTGCAGACCCTGTTCGATGCGCTCGACCTTGTCGTCGATCAGCGGATCGGACTGCTTCTTTTCCAGCGCACTGAGGCGCTGATCATTGGCGGTCTTGAAGGCTTCGAAGGCCGTCAGGACTTCGTGCAGCACGGTGCGCACTTCGGTCGATGCGACCGCGTGTTTGGTTTCTTTCATCTATGTCTCCTAAAACCCCCTCTCCCTTGAGGGAGAGGGTTGGGGTGAGGGGGAGCCACACCTTGAGAGGTACTCCCCCTCATCCGGCGTCGCTCCGCTCCGCCACCTTCTCCCTCAAGGGAGAAGGGAAGTTGTCGGCGCCATCCTGAACCGCGCGCTGGGCAGCATGGGAAAGGTCACCAGCGACACCTCCCACAGCGACACCGCACTCAGCACACGCAGGCGGCCCGTCTCGTCAGAACGCGTCTTCTGCGCCTCGAAACCGATGCTCAGCCCGTCGATCACGCCCGCTTCGGCCAGCGCCGCCGCCATGCGCCCTTCGGGCGTCACCGGCAAAATCCGGCCACGGACGAACAGACCGGTCTCGTCCTCAACCGCCTCATCCCAGACACCGACCGGCGCCCTGACATTGTGCTGATAGAGCATCCGCGCGCCTTCGGGCCCGGACCGGATCAGGCTGTCGCGAAAGGCGCCCGGCACAACGACGTCGTCATTGAGATCGCGCTCGTAAAAACGCGAGGCATAGCCTTCGATCGGCACCATCAGCCGCGCTCCTGATCGAGCTTGACCTCGATGCGCTGAAGCGCCGCGCGGGTGGCGAGCGCCTGTTCTTCAAGCCGCGCCAGACGCTCGACGACGCCGGCCTGCTGCTGCAGGCGCGCCTCCAGCGTATCGAGTCGCGCGCCCGCCCGGCCGAACCACATCAGCGCCGCCGCCGATTGCAGGATGATGGTGACGATGACGCCACCGGTGAAAATCTCAGTCATCAACTCTCCCCTCACGCGTTTTAGAAGCGCTCAGGCCCGCCAGTCTCCGCTTCTCGCCCTCGCTGACGAAGGCGGCCGCATTGAGCCGTGCCCACAGGGCTTCGCGCTCCACCGACAGGGCCGGCAGGGCATCCAACTCCGGCACGATGCGCGCACCGGGAAAGCGCGCTTCCAGCCAGTTCGACAGGGAGCGCGTGGTCTTGGGCCTGACGCATGATGGCGATGTCCTGGGGTGTGAGCGCATTTCCGTCCATGACCCATTTGTACAACGGTTCCGGAATGCGGGGATAAAGTCGGTAACTATAAATATTAAGACAAGGATCGGGTTTATGAAATTCTTATATTCAGCGGGGACAGTCCCCTACCTTATTTACAGCGCACCTGCAAAAAGTTGTCATGAAGTTCAGCTATAAGATGGACATTCCTCCCCGGTGCGTCGTCGTAAAGGCATCACTCGTTACTTTAAGTGTGTTTGAAAAATTTTAGAAAAGTGGCCGCGGGAAACCGCGGCCTTTTATTTTTCTGCATTCGGTTCGCCCTCTCTGCCTTCTGTGCATCGCAGCAAGGCATGATCCATTCTTAGAAAGCGCTGCCCGTCAGCGCTTGCGAAACCGCCCACAAACGTTCAGAGGCCTGGGCATCCAGCGCCTGCCGCGGGACCTGCGCTTCGGTCGGGAAGCCCCGAATCTCCGCCATTCCATCCGGGCCGTAATAGGCCCCCGCCTTCGCCAGTGGCGAGGTCGCGGCGAACAACGTCGGCAATGCCCCCTGCCACGCGGGCTGAAACAGGAACCACAGCAGGCTCCGCGTCAGACCCGTGGCGCTCCAGCGGCCGGGCGCGTTGTGCAGGAGGTCCGTGCGCGCGATACCGGGATGGGCCGCGATGCTGGTGACGCCCCAGCCACCGGCTTCGCTGCGGTGGTGCAGTTCGAGCGCGAACATCAGGCAGGCGAGCTTGGACTGACTGTAGACGCGCATCGGATTATAGTCCCGTTCGGCATTGAGATCATTGAACTGTATCGCCCCGCTGCGCGCCGCCACGCTCGACAGGGTGACCACGCGGGCATTGCGCCCCTTGCGCAGCAAAGGCATCAGCCCTGCCGTCAGCGCGAAATGCCCCAGATAGTTGGTGCCAAGCTGCAACTCGAATCCGTCCTCGGTCTCCAGTCGTTTGGGCGGCACCATGACTCCGGCATTATTGATCAGCAAATCGAGGCTATCGCTCTGGCCCTTCAACCGTTCGCAGAAGGCCCCGACAGAGCGGAGACTGGCCAGATCGAGCGGTTCGAAGCGGGCATTCGCCGCCGGCAACAGATTGCGGATTTTAGCGACCGCTTGGGTGCCCTTATCCGGATTGCGCCCCGCAATGACCACCTCGGCCCCGGCCTGCGCCAGAGCCAGCGCATCCTCATAGCCGAGCCCGCCGGTGCCGGTGACAACGGCCAGACGGCCTTTCTGCGAGGGAATATTGGATGCCGTCCACCTGACCATGAGCTTTGCCTTTCCAAAAAATCGCACTTGGTGTAAAATGAATTACACTAAGTGCGATTTTACACCAAGGGAAATTTTTATGCCCGGCGCCGAAGGTCCGAATCTGCTGACGCCTCCACCCAGGGACGGTTTGCGCGAGCGCAAGCGCCGCGAAACCCTGCAACGCATTACCGATACGGGGATGTGCCTGTTTCTGGAGAAGGGCTACGACGCGACGACGCTTGATGACATCGCGATGGCGGCCGGCATTTCCCGGCGCACCTTCTTCTATTATTTCAAGTCCAAGGACGATATCCTGCTATCTCTGCAAAGCGGCATGGGCGAGATGATCACGGCCGCCTTACGCGCCGAAGCGCCGGACAAACGCCCCCTCGATGCGGTGCGCGACGCGGTCATCAGGGCCTGCGCGTCTATTCCCACCGACGAAATGATCGCCATCGACCGCCTGATGCGCTCCAGCGAAGCGGTTCAGGCGCGAAAACAGGCCAGTTACGTCCAGCACGAAAAAGCGTTGTTCGAAGCTCTGCGCGAACGCTGGCCCGCGGCGGATCGGGAAACCGGTCTCAGGCTGGTGGCCATGCTGTCGATGGGGGCGATACGGCTGTCGTTCGAAGCGCTGAACCGCGAAGGCGGCAAACGCCCGGTCGCGGCGTTGCTGCAGGAAACCTTCGATGGGCTGAAGGCCGAAATATAGGCCTTATTCGCCCTTATCCGAGCGGTCTTCCAACAGATCGAAAGCGGCGAAGTCGATGGCGTCTTCGGGGTCGTCCAACGCCGTTTCGGAAAGGGTCTGTCCGCGTACGGACACGCCCCGGCGGTGCACCTCTTCGCGGTCGCCGCAGATCAGGTGATGCCAGCGCGGCAGGTCCTTGCCCTCGTGCAGGCGGCGATAGGCGCACGAGCCCGGCATCCATTCCAGCGCTTCGATATTATGCGGCGTCAGCTTGATGCAGTCGGGCACGTATGTGTGCCGCTGCGGATAGTTGGAGCAGGCGCAGGTGCCCGAATCGAACAGCCGGCAATGGACGCGCGTCGGGATGATCTCCCCCGTATCCTCGTCCTCAAGCCGGATGAGGCAGCACAGGCCGCAGCCGTCGCACAGCGATTCCCATTCGGGCACCGTCATTTCGGAAAGGGTCTTGGTCTGCCAGAAGGGTTTGGTCATCACGAACTTTACTTGAGATAGCCCCTCACCCGGCCCTGCGGGCCACCCTCTCCCCGTAAACAGGGAGAGGGAATTTCGGTGTCCCCTCTCCCCGCATGCGGGGAGAGGGTTAGGGTGAGGGGCAATTTCCCTCGCCCATACGCGATATTCAAACACTTTGCAAAGAACACCGAAACCGCTAAACCCGCGGCATCCCGCTTAATCGCCTTTTTGGGCGAAAGCCGGTTCCCACTTTTCGCAAAAGGCTTTTATGAACGCCAAAGCCCCCCTGCTCGCCCTGAAAGACGTCCGCCTGATGGACGGCATGAACCCGCTGTTCGACGGCGTCGACATCGCGCTGGAGCCGCGCGTGCGGGCCTGTCTCGTCGGTCGCAACGGCGCAGGCAAATCGACCCTGATGCGCCTGATGGCCGGGCTGATCGAGGCCGACTCGGGCGAGCGCGTCGTCATGCAGGGGATGCGCTACGCCTATGTGCTTCAGGAGCCGCAGCCCGTCGGCGACACCGTGCTCGACTGGGTGACGTCGGACGGCGCGGAGCCCTATATGGCCGAAGCCGAGCTTTACACCTTCGGCATCGACCCGGCGACGAAATGCGCCTCCCTGTCGGGCGGGGAAAAGCGCCGCGCCGCGCTGGCCAAGGCGTTTGCCGAAGAACCCGACCTGATCTTCCTCGACGAACCGACCAACCACCTCGACATCTTCGCCATCGAAGCCCTCGAAGACCAGTTGCGTCAGTTCAAGGGCGCCGCCCTGATCGTCAGCCACGACCGCACCTTCCTGGAGCGTGTCACCCAGCGCTCCTACTGGCTGCACGACCGCAAGGTCATGCGCCTCGACGCCGGCTATGCGTCGTTCGAGCCCTGGTCGGAAAAAATCATGGAAGAACAGGCCGAATCCTTGCGCCGTCTCGAAAAGGCCATCGAGCGTGAAACCTACACCTTCTACCGCTCGATCACCGCCCGGCGCACGCGCAACGAAGGCCGCGCCGCACGCCTTCAGGCCATGCGCGCCGAAAAGATGGAGCGGACCAAGCAATTGCCGCGTCAACTCGAAATGAGCATCGATTCCGGCGGCACGTCGGGCAAATTGGTCGCCGAACTGAAAAACGTCTCCAAGGGGTTCGGCGACAAGGAACTGCTCAAGGGCTTTTCGACCCGCATCCTGCGCGGCGACCGGCTGGCCATTGTCGGGCCGAACGGCGCGGGCAAGTCGACCCTCGTCAAGCTGCTGATCGGGCAGATCCCCGCCGATGAGGGCGAAATCCGCCTCGGCACCGCGCTTGAGGTCGCCTATCTCGATCAGGGCCGCGACACGCTGAAAGGCGAGGAGACTCTGTGGGACGCGCTGGCCAATACCGGCTCGGATCAGATCATGGTGCAGGGGCAGCCGCGCCACGTCGCCGCCTACGCCAAGGACTTCCTGTTCCGCGACAATCAGTTGCGTCAGCCGGTCAAATCGCTGTCGGGCGGAGAACGCAACCGTTTGCAACTGGCCCGCGCCCTGGCTTCGGCGACCAATCTGCTGGTGCTCGACGAACCGACCAACGACCTCGATATGGACACGCTCGACCTGCTGGAAGAGATGCTGGCCGACTATGACGGCACGCTGATCCTCGTCAGCCACGATCGCGATTTCATCGATCGTCTGGCCACCTCGACCCTCGCCCTGAACGGCAAGGGCAAGGCGGTGGAAACACCCGGTGGCTGGCAGGACTTCCTGCGTCAGAACCCCGACTTCTTCGCCGAACTGAGCCACAAGGCCCCGGCAACCAAGGCGCCGGCAAAAGTCTCTGCCCCTGCGGCCCCCGCCCCGAAAACCCCGGCGAAAAAGCTGTCCTACAAGGACCAGAAGCGTCTCGAAGACCTCAACGCCCTGATGCCCAAATGGCAGGCCGAGATCGCCAACACCGAGGCGGCGCTGGGCGATCCGAACCTCTACGCCAAAAACCCGGCGCGCTTCGAGGCGTTGATGAAGACACTGGAAAAGCTGAAAACCGACCTCGAAAACGGCGAGATGGAATGGCTTGAGCTTGAGGAAAAACGCGAGGCGCTGGGGTAACGGATACCGCACGGCGAGGCGTATCCCTGTGCCATTAGGGCAATATTAAGCGGCAGAGGTTAGGTTAAGCGGGTTGCAACCTTTCCGGAAACTGCCGCGTTTCATGCCCCTTCATAGTCGAACCTGTCTGTCCGCCCTTGGTCTGGCCCTTTTCGGCCTGACCGTTTACGCGCCCGTATCGGCGCTGGCGCAGGCGCGGCCCTATCTCGACTGGCCCGGCAAAAGCGTCGCTCAACAGGCTCCCGAACAGCCGCAAACCGCGCCCGCGACGCCGCTGGAACGCGCCCTGCCCAACGCGGCGACGGGTCAGCCCGGCTTTGACATTCCCGCCTCTCCCTACGGTCAGGTCGGCAATCCCTATACGCACGATCTGAACTGGCGCGGCAAGGCAAGCCCCGCTGCACCTCAGGCCGCCGCGCCTGCCCCGCAAGCCCAGCCGCATCCCGAACTGGCGTCCAACTGGACGCCGCAGCCGCAATCGTGCTTCGACGCCCCGCGCGCTTACAAGGCTCCGGCTCAGACGAAGGCGCAACCTCAAACCTCGGTCCCTGCGCCGCAGCCGCAACCTGAAGCGCCGCCCCAACCGGTTCCGGCAAAGCCGCAACCCCAGCCTCAGGCGACCCTGCGTTCCTATGCGCCGCCGGTCCGTCAGGCCCAACCCGCTTCACCGCCTCCCGTTCCGGCACAAGCTCAGGCCTATGCCCGGCCTGCCCCGCAAACGCCCCCCCCGGCGACCCCCAACCCTGGCTGGATTCCGACGGTGAAGGAGCGCGTGCAATCGCCGCCGCAGCCCAATCCGGCCTATGGCTGGATTCCGTCGCCAAGCGAACGCCTTCAGGAAGCTCGTCCGGCTTCGCAACCGCCCAAAATGCTGCCTCAGGCGCGCGTCGCAACCCCGGCGCCCTTGCCGACACCGAAACCGCCGATCGTCAGCGCCGAGACCATGGAGCGCGAAACCGCAGCCCAAACGGCGGTGACGCAGCCGAAAACCCAATCTCAACCCAAGTCTCCGGCTCCGGTACAAGCGCAAGTCCAGCCTCAACCAGCCCCGCAGACTCCGGTCCAGCCGCAGGCCCTGCCGGATAGCGGCTACCGTCTGCCGCCGAACAGCAAATATGCCGGCCGCGTTTCGCCGGAACTGGAGGCGCGCGCCGCAACCCCGGCCCAACCGGTTCAGACCGACAAGTCTGTCCCCAAGGCCGCCACCACGCCCGCCGAGGTCAAGGCCGCCGAGACCAGACAGGCCAGCGCGCCCACAGCGGCGGCCCCTCTGGCGCAGGCCGCCGAGCAGGAATCCGCCGAGCCCTACACGCCCTTTGTGCCGGGCAGCCGCGCCACCAATGCGTCGCAAACCCCGCGCTTCTATTCGCTGCACCGCGCCTATGGCTATGAGCCCGACCCCGCGCCGCATTCGGGCGGCGATCTGGCGCTCGATCCCAACGCCGTCCAGACCCCGACTCAGGACGACAAAAACAAGAAAACCGCGCCTCAGAAAGAGACCGCGAAGACGACCGATAAAACCAAATCCGACCCGAAATCCGATAAAGACAAAACGCTTTAAGGCTCTCACATGTCCTTGCCCCTCAACAACCTGATCGCCCTGGCCAAGGAGCCGTCCTCCGAAAAACGCCGCGAACTGCTGCGTCAGGTCACCAGCGTCTTCATGGCCCATCCCGAACAGGTCGAAGGGCCCGAAATGGCGCTGTACGACGAGGTGATGAGCCAGTTGTCGTCCGAGATGGAGAGCGTCGTCCGCGCCGAAATCGCGCGCACGCTGGCCGAGGCCAAGGTCGCCCCGCTGGGCCTGCTGCGCCGTCTCGCCAGCGACGATATCGAGGTCGCCGAAGTCATCCTGAAACGCTCGAAAGCCCTGACCGAAAGCGACCTGATCCACGTCGTGTCGACCAAGGGTCAGGACCACCTGCGCGCCGTGTCTCAGCGCGAGGAAGTGACCGAAGCCGTGTCGGGCGTCATCGTCGAACGCGGCGATGACACCACGGTCAACACCCTGCTGCGCAACGACGGCGCGCGCCTGTCGCGCGCCACCAACGAGGTCGTGGTCCACCGCGCCCAGACGAGCCCGGCCCTGCACGACGCCATCGTCAACCGCAAGGACTTCCCCCTCGATCTGATGAACGACATGTACTTCGTCGTCGAAGCCCGCCTGCGCGAACGCATCATGCAGGAAAACGCAAAGGTCGATCCCGCCGTTCTGGAACAGGCCCTGTCGAAGTCGCGCAACACCGTCGCCATCGCCCACGGCTCCTTCCCCACGGACTATGAGAAGATCATGGGCGAGGTCGAGGCGCTGTTCAATAACCAGAAGCTGACCCCCGCCCTGCTTGCGCGCTATATGCGCGACCCGAACCAGACCTGGTTCCTGTGCGCCCTGGCCATCATGGCCGATATCGACTTCCTGACGGCCAAGCACGTCGTCGAAAAGCGTGAAATCGACGCGCTGGCCATCGCCTGTAAGGCGGCCGATCTCGAAAAGTCGCTGTTCCTGACCTATGCCATGATCATGCTGGCGTCGCAGGACAATGCGATGGGCAAGGCCGCCGAATACGGCAAGCTGTACGAGCAATTGCCGCGCGAAACGGCGCTGCGCACCATCCGCTTCTGGCGGATGCGCCGCGCTGAAGGCCACGCGGCGTAAGCCCCTTCCCTTATACCTCCCCAGTTTACTGGGGTATAGCGCGCGAAAGTATAGCTTTCGCAAGCGATGGGACCGCACAGCCGCGGTGAGATGTGGTGGTGGGGGTTCTGACTTAGATCGCGTTCGCTGCACCTTGCCTACGGCGTCTTGCGCATATTGAACGATCCCCCAGACCATTCAATTGCTCACCCCATCCCATTGGCTCCGCCAATGGTCCCCCTCCCCGACAAGTCGGGGAGGTATAACTATTTCACCGGCGCGCCTTCGGCCTTCGCCTGCGACACCAGCCCGGCGCAGTTGGCGTTTTCCGCCGTATCCAGCCCGAAGAACGGCACCACCGAGTTGAGCGCCGCCGCCAGACCGCCCTGCAACAGGGCCGGTCCCGGCTTGACGCCGATGCTAGGCGCCGACAGATTGCCGCCGACCACCAGCGGCACATTGACCCGCACCAGACGGAACTTTTTAGGCTTGCCCTTGAGCAACAGGTTCAGCCGCTCGTCCTTCAGGTTCACCGTCCCCGACCCGTTGACCAGCACCACGCCGGTATCAAGCACGATGGACTTGGCCCGCATCACTCCGTTCTGAACCTCGAAATGCGCCACGGCGCAGCGCACCTCCGTCTCCTCCGGGTCTTTCGACAGATAGAGGAACAGGCCCTTGGTGGCATTGACACCCATCAGTTCGGCCAGACTCTGACGGATGCGTCCGCCCGGCATGACGGCGGTAAATTCCCCGTTGGACACAGCCGCCGCGTCGTGCACCGAAGCCCCGTTGCCAGTCAGTTTCAATCGCCCGTGCAGAAGGCCCTCGATCGGCTCGCCGCCCTGAATCTCCGGCACCATGTCCTGCACGCGCAGACCCTGCAGCGTGAAGTCCACGGCATTGGTCTGCACGGCCTGCCGCGCGTCGATACGCGCCGTACCGGTCAGGCGGCCCTGCGGAAAGGTGAACTGCACCGGGTCGAGGATCAGCAGCCCCTTGTTCAGATCGACGCCCAGCGACACCTCGCGCAGCGGCAGGGTGGCCCGCGCCTTCACCGCCGCCGCGCGATAGGTGACCTTGGCGTCCATGCCGCGCACGCGGTTTACATCCAGCGAGGCATCAGGCAGCAGGCGGCGCGAGGTCCGCGCATCTGCGGCATCGGCCTCGATACGCACGCCTACCGGCGCATTGGCTTTGGTTGCCCCGAACAGCGAGCCGAGATCCTCGAAATCCAACAGCCGCGAATGCAGATCGCCGGTCAGATAGGGCCGCCCGTCCTGACGCAGTTCGACCTTGAGCTTGCCGTGCAGATCGCTGCCGCCGACGCGGCCGTCTATGCCGGAAATATCGTAGACGCGGTCGTTGCGCTTGACCTGCGCCGCCAGCCTGTAGGCCGGCGTGTCGGGCAGGCTCAGCCCGGTCAGATAATAAAGGTCGGCCAGGTTGCGGCCTTCGACCGTCACCGCGCCCTCGACCTGCCCCAGATCGAACGGACGCACCACCCGCCCCTTGGCGGTCAGGGTCGTCGATCCGGCGCGCACGTGCATGTCGAACGGATAGGGCGTCGAACGGCGGACGTTGAGCAGCGCCCCGCCCGTGGCGTCCAGCTCGAACGTGCGCCCGTTGAGCGAGCCGTCGCCGGTCAGTTGCAGTGCCTGCTGTCCCGCCCCGGCTTGCTCGCGCGCGTTCATCGTGCCGGTGAAGCGCAGCTTGCGCGACAGGCTGGTCATCACGATCTGACCGTCGGTGATGATAAAATCCTTGATCGGCGGCAGTTTTGTCGGCTTGCCCTTGACACTGCCGTCGCTGAAATCCCAGTTGGCGCGGCCTTCGGCGTCCTGATAGAGGTCCAGCACGGGCCGGTCGATCTCCAGCCGCGGCAGGACGATGCGCCCGATAAACAACGGCATCAGCTCAGCCGTGACGGCGACCTTTTGCGCCTCGGCCAGCCGGGGTCTGGCGCCTTGGCGGTCTTTAGGCATCCAGTCCGGATGGCCGATTTTCAGCCCATTGACCGTGGCGTCCGGCGTCCAGCGGAACAGGTGCACGCGCAGATCGCCGTCGATCTGCACGGGGCGATGCAACTTGCCCTCAAGGATCGAGGTCAGGGTTGGCTTGAACCAGTTCCAGTTGGGGTTGGCGAGGAACAGAACGATCGCCACCAGCAGCGCCAGCAGGATGCCGACGACCCACAGCACATAGTGCGGCAGACCGGTTACCCGCCGCCAGATGACATGCCCGATACCTTTCAACCCTGCCCAAATCACCCCACCGATCGCCGCCGGACCGGCAGCCTTTTCAGGCGTGCGTTCGACCTGTTCCTCCTGAGGGGGCTCATGGGGAACGGGCTCGGCTTCGGGCGGCTTTTTCGGTCCGGGTGAAGGGGGCATGGCCTCCGGGCTCCACTAACGAAGCCCGAAAGGCTAAGGTTCACCACATCAGGAATCGATGGGTGAAGAACAGAACGAATGTCTATTTCTCCTCCCTGTTGCGCAGCAATGGGGAGGTGGCAGCGAACGTAGTGAAGCTGACGGAGGGGGATAACGCGGGAGAAAGTGCGAGCACGAGACCTGGTTCTAAGAAGGATATCAAGCACCTGCGTTTGCAATAAAATCAGAGTCGCCCCCTCCGTCACGCCTTCGGCGCGCCACCTCCCCATGCCTGCAGCACAGGGAGGAGATTTGACCTACTTCTTCTGCAATTCGGTCTTGAACGCCTCAAGGCTCATCGGACGCCCCAGAAAATTCTGGATCAGCACATTTGCGTCCTGCGACCCGCCGGGCTCCAGAACCAGCTTGCGATAGCGCTGCGCCACTTCCGGATTGCGGATGCCCGCCGCCTTGAACTGCGTAAACAGGTCCAGCGAAATCGCCTTCGACCACACATAGGTGTAGTAGATGGCCGAATAGCCGTCGAGGTGCCCGAAGCTGGCGTAATCGTGCACGCCCTCCATCGGCGGGAACATCGAATAGCGCGCGATCTGCGTATCGAACTGCGTATCGAGATCGAAGTCCGGCTTGCGGTTATAATAGTTCAGCGACACGGCGGCATAGGCCAGTTGCCCCTTCCAGCGGGTGGGCGTGCCGAAGCGGCGGCCGGCATTCATGCGCTTGACCAGATCTTGCGGAACCGGCTCGCCCTTGTCATTGCTGGCGAAGGTTTTGAGCGTGTCGTAATCCCACGTCCATTCCTCCAGAAGCTGCGACGGGGCCTCGATGAAGTCCCACTGCAGATTGCCCATCGACTGCACGCCGTACTGGGTATGGCCGCTGTACATGAGGTGGATCAGGTGCCCGAACTCGTGCAGGAAGGTCACGACGTCGCTGTGCTCCATCGGCCCCTCGCCGGGGAAGTTGCAGATCAGCGCGCCGACCGGCGCCTGACGGCCTTCGATGCCGGTGCGGATGGGGAAGGCCGCGGCGTGATTATACTTGCCGTCGCGCGGGTGCATGTCGAGATAGAAGCGCCCGATCAGCTTGCCGCTGGCCTTATCGTGCATTTCCCACGCCGAGACGCTCTTGTCCCAGACCGGCGTGTTCCACGGCCTGAACTCGGCCCCGAACAGGTCCGAGATAAGCTGGAAGATGCCTTTGCGCGACTTGTCATAGGTGAAGTACTGACGCACCTCGGCGGCATCGACGCTGTATTTCTGCTTGCGCAGCAGGTTGGAGAAGTAGCTGTTGTCGTAGGTTTGCAGCCGGTCGATCGTCGGATCGCTCGCCCTGGCGAAGGCCAGTAACTCGGCATAGTCGGCATCGGCGCCCGGCTTGGCGGCCACATTGACGTCGTCGAGAAACTGCGCGGCGCGCTGCGGCGTGCCGATCATCTTGTCGGCGGTGACCAGCGTGGCGAAGTCAGGATAGCCGAGGGTCTGGGCCAACTCGTAGCGCTGCTCCAGCAGGGTTTTCAGCACCGTCTCATTCGCCGGCCAGGCGCGGTTGAAAAAGCCCTGCGAGACGATTTTGCGCGTGTCGCGCAGGCTGGCGAACTGATTGATCGGGACGATGTCGGGATAGTCGTAGGTCAGGTGCACAAAGCCGTCTTCCGAGGGCTTATGGCTGTCCAGATAGTCCTGCGGCAGGCCGGCCAGCGCTTCGGGCTTCAGCTTGATATCGCCCTTGTCTTCGCGAATATTGGCGGCGAATTTCAGCCCCGTTTCGGTGATCTTGGTTTGCAGCGCGCCGACCTTGGCGCGCGTCGCCTCGTCCTTATCGACGCCCGACAGCTTGTAATTGGTCAGCATCTTGTTGAGGGTGAAGACGGTTTTCTCGTCCAGCCCCTTTTGCGGAATGGCGCTGAGGCGGTCATAGATCGGCCGCGATAGCGACACGGCGGTAGTGAACTCGGACAGTTTGGGGATGCACGCCTCGGCAGCGGCGCGGTTTTCCTTCACCGTGCTGGTTTCCGACACCAGATACATCTCGTTCGCGCCATCGCCCATCACCAGCATCAGGGTGTCGAAGGCGGCGAAATCCCCGGTGATGGTGGCCGGGCCTTTGCGTGATTCCAGTTCGGTCCGGACCTTAGCCCCCAAGGCCAGAATGGCATCGCAGCGCTGACCGATGGCCTGAGCCGTCGTATCGGCGATGGGTAATTGCTTCAGGAAATCATTGACTTCGGTCGCGGTCGAAGGCGCGGCGAACGCAGGCGCGGAGAACATGGTGGCGGCCATCAGGCACGCCGCCAGCGGCAAACGATATGGTTTCATGAACAGCCCTCGAATAGTTAATCGAGGAACGGTAGGCTGGAAAGTTGCTTCTGGCAACTGCGGCGAACGTCGTTCTTATTCCCGATCGTCCGCACGCACGCGGTTGAGGTTTTCCAGCGCCGTGTCGGCCAGCGACTTCAACCCGTGCTCGACGAAAATCTCATGCGCGGCCTCCAGCGCATAGGCGGCCTCGGCGCGGTCCAGCATGAAGCCGGTGATGTCGCCCCGCGCCACATAGAGCCGCCCCAGATTGGTCTGAAGGATGGCCCAGCCGACCGGATCTTCGCCCGGCTTGACCTGACGCAACTCGGCCTTGAAGGCGTCTTTGGCGTCTTCGAGCGACAGGAGATCGCCCTTCAACTCGGCCCGGCGCGCCAGACAGGCGGCGCGGTTATTGACGATCTGCGCGCGCAGCGACAACGGCTTGGCCAGCGCCCTGGACAAAGCCAGGTCGAAGGCCGCCACGGCCTGTTCGGCCAGGCCGTCCTCCTGAATCAGTTCCGACAGGGATTGCAGGGCAAGCGCACGGAAATGCGTCTGCGCCACCCAGTCGAGCGGGGCGTGCTCGAAGGTCACCACCTCATCCGCCGGCGTCAGAAGCGCAATGCCTTCGCTGATCATTTCGGGCTGACCGTCGATCTGACCCGACCAGACGTGGGCCAGCGCCAGACGCTGGGTCACGCGGGCAAACGTCACCGGTTCATAATCGGCATCCAGCCGCGCCCGCAGCGCCGTCAGGTCGCGGATCACCGCCGTCATCAGGCGGCTGTCGGCGCGGTCGAGGCCCACCAGCATCAGCAGGTCGGCGCGCTCCAGCCGCGCATCGGCGGCGTGAATCTTGTCCTTGGCGGCCTTGGACTGACGCACCAGCGCGTCGAAGCGTTCGATGGCGCGGTCGATATGGGCCATGGCCAGAAGCGCGGGCTCAAGGTCTTCCCCGATGCCCTGACGCACGGCCAGACGCGCCGCCAGACGCCCTTCGGTCAGCGTGTAGGCGGCCATCAGTTGCGCGTCGGCGTCGATGGCGCTGCGGCCGGTGGCGACCAGAGCCTCGGCCGAGGTCAGCAGTTCGACGGTTTCAAAAAGATCATAGCCCAGCAGGCAGATTTCAGCCTGCACCAGCGCCGCGCTGGCGGCTTCGTTGACGGTCTTGGCGGCCTTGCCGGCGGATTCCGCCGCCGTTGTCGCCTTGCGCAGCGCCAAGGTGTCGCCGGTGCGGCGGGCATATTCGCGCCAGACCAGAGCCGATTCCAGATAGGGCTCGAAGCGGCTGCGCGTCGATACGCGCCCGCCTTCGACGTCGAGGCCGCGGCCCTGCGTGATCAGCAGTTCGAGATTCATCAGCTCATAGAGGCTCACATCGGGCTCATAACGCCCGCCTTGCCCCATAATGCGCCTCAGTTCACGGCCGAATTCAAACATGGACCACACCTTGCCGCACGGATCGCGGAATCGTCCCAGAACGGAACGTCCGGCCCCTGCGTCAGGTGAACCTTGCAACAGTGTTGCCGCTCTACCTCCTCCCCCGCTATCGCAGGGGAGGAGGTAGACGGCTCACATACCCCTCAAACCCCTCGCCCGCGTCCTTGAGATGATCCGGCAGACCATGCCGGGGCCGGAACAGGGCCACGGTCCGGCGATGCGCAAATCCGTGCAATTTCGACGTCACAACACCTTCTGCCACATGGCTTTCCGGCACCACGGTCGCGCCTATACCGGCCGCCACCATGCGCAGCGCCCGCTCGTCATTCGCCGTGCGATAGGCCAGAGGTGGGCGCACATTGCGGTCGGTGAAATAGCGGCTGGTCTCCGACAACACCTCGCAGCGCGAGCGCACGATCATCGGCTGATCGCTCAGGTCTTCGCCGCGCACCACCGCCTCCCCGGCCAGTCGGTGATCCGCCGGTAAGGCCAGCACATAGGCTTCGTCATAGAGGGGCACGGAGGCGTCATCCTCGACGCGGCGGATCGACAGAGCGTAATCTATGCCCCGTTCGTCGAAGCGGTTTAATATCTCCTGCTCGGTGCCTTCAAACAGATCAAACCGGCCCTCGAAACCGGCATCGCGATAGCCTTTCAGCAGTCCCGCCACCCATGCTCCTGAGAGGGTCTGCAACACGCCGATACGCAGAACGCGCGCCTGTTCGGTCTGAGCCAGTTCGGCCATGGCCACATTGCATTCGTGCAGGATGGTCTTGGCGCGCGGCAGAAAACGCGTCCCTGCGGTGGTCAGAAACACCCGCTTGTTGTTGCGCACGAACAGGCTGACGCCGAGCTGTTCTTCAAGGCGTTTGATGCCGGCGGAGAGCGACGGCTGGGTAATCAGACAGGCTTCCGCCGCCTTGGTGAAGGAGCCGGTTTCGACAACGGCGAGGAAATAGCGAAGAAGATACGGTTCCATAACAACTCCGCTTACATACCTCCCCGACTTGTCGGGGAGGTATAGATCAATCATAGCCATTATCTATTCACTTCATTTTTATTATCGATTTTTCCAATGGTCAATGCGGGTGTAGGTTTCCGTTAAAGGAAACGTTCCATGCGCCTTAACAGCCAGACCGACACCGGCAGCGCCGACTTCAAGGCCAATACCGCCCACATGCAGGGGCTGGTGGACGATCTGCGCGCCCTGACCGCCCGCATTGCCGAAGGCGGCAGCGAAACCGCGCGGCAAAAGCACGTTTCGCGCGGGAAACTCCTGCCGCGGCAAAGGGTCGACGCCCTGCTCGATCCCGGTTCGCCCTTCCTCGAACTGTCGGCCCTGGCGGCGCATAAGGTCTATGAAGATGATGTGCCCGCCGCCGGGATCATCACCGGCATCGGCCGCATTGAAAACACCGAATGCGTCGTGGTGTGCAACGACGCCACGGTGAAGGGCGGCACCTATTATCCGCTGACGGTCAGGAAACACCTGCGTGCACAGGAAGTCGCGCAGATGAACCACCTGCCCTGCGTCTATCTGGTCGATTCCGGCGGCGCCAACCTGCCCAATCAGGACGAGGTCTTTCCGGACAAGGACGATTTCGGCCGCATCTTCTTCAATCAGGCGCAGATGTCGGCCAAGGGCATCCCGCAGGTCGCCGTGGTCATGGGCTCCTGCACCGCCGGCGGGGCCTATGTCCCGGCCATGTCTGACGAAAGCATCATTGTGCGCCGTCAAGGAACGATCTTTCTGGGCGGCCCGCCGCTGGTCAAGGCGGCTACCGGCGAAGTCGTCTCGGCCGAAGATCTGGGCGGCGGCGACGTCCATGCCCGCGTTTCCGGCGTCGCCGATCATCTGGCCGCCAATGACGCCGAGGCGTTACAGATGGCGCGGCGGATCGTGCGCAATCTCAACCGCAGCAAAACCGTCGCGCTGAAGGTGTGCGACAGCGTCGAACCGCTGTATCCGGCGCGCGAACTGTATGGCCTGATCCCCGTCGACAAGCGCATCCCCATCGATGTGCGTGAGATAATCGCGCGTCTGGTCGACGGCTCCGAATTCGATGAGTTCAAGGCGCTGTACGGCGAAACCCTGGTCTGCGGTTTTGCGCATCTGTACGGTTATCCGGTCGGCATAATCGCCAATAACGGCGTGCTGTTTTCCGAGAGCGCGCAAAAGGGCGCGCACTTCGTCGAGTTGTGCTGTCAGCGAGGCATCCCGCTGATCTTCCTGCAAAATATCACCGGCTTCATAGTCGGGCGCAAATACGAAAACGAGGGCATTGCCCGCCACGGGGCCAAGATGGTGACGGCGGTCGCCTGCGCCAATGTGCCCAAGCTGACTGTGGTTTTCGGTGGGTCGTATGGGGCGGGGAATTACGGCATGTGCGGCCGGGCCTTCGATCCCCGCTTTCTGTGGATGTGGCCCAATGCGCGCATCTCGGTCATGGGCGGCGAACAGGCGGCCAATGTGCTGGCCACCGTCAAACGCGACGGCATCGAGGCCAAGGGTGCAGCCTGGAGCGCCGAAGAGGAAGCCGCCTTCAAGGCCCCGATCCTTGAGACCTATGAGGCGCAGGGCCACCCCTACTACGCCTCCGCACGGCTGTGGGACGACGGGGTGATCGACCCCGCCGACACGCGCCGCGTGCTGGGGCTGGGCCTGTCCGCCGCGCTCAATGCGCCGATAGAGCCGACCCGGTTCGGCGTGTTCAGGATGTAGGATGATGAGACCCTGGCTCCCCCCTCACCCGGCGCTTACGCGCCACCCTCTCCCTCATGGAGAGGGACACAATAATTCCCCCTCTCCCTTGAGGGAGAGGGCCAGGGTGAGGGGGAAATCACACAAAGGACAAAGCCATGTCCACGCTTAAACTCGACATCTCTGCCAATGGCATAGCCCGCCTGACGCTCAATCGCCCCGACCGGCACAACGCCTTCGATGAGGCGATGATCGACGATCTGACCCAGATCTTCAGCGTGCTGGGTGACAATCCTGCCGTGCGCGTGGTCGTGCTCAACGGCGCAGGCGAAAGCTTCTGCGCGGGCGGAGACCTCAACTGGATGCAACGCGCGGCGCAAAAAACCGAAGCCGAAAACGAGGCTGATGCGCTGGCCTTGGCGACCATGCTGCACACCCTGAACACGTGCCCGAAGCCGGTGATCGGCCTGATCCACGGAGCCTGTTTCGGCGGTGGGGTCGGGCTGGCGGCGTGCTGCGATATGGTCGTGGCCGCCCCCGATGCGCGGTTCGGCCTGACCGAGGTGCGTCTGGGCCTGATCCCTGCCGCTATTTCGCCCTTTGTCGTGGCGAAGATCGGTGCCGCCGCCCGGCGCTACTTCCTGACCGGCGAACGGTTCAGCGCCGACGAGGCCCGCCGCATCGGACTGGTGCATGAGGTCAAGGCCGGACTCGATGCCGCCGCCGCGCCGCTGATCGACGGGCTGCTGGCCAGCGGTCCGCAGGCCGTCGCCGATGCCAAGGCGCTGATCGGCGATGTGACGGGCCGCACTATAGATAATGAATTGCTGCGCCTGACGGCCCGCCGCATCGCCGCCCGCCGCGCGTCGGACGAGGGCCGCGAAGGCATCGCCGCGTTCCTCGAAAAGCGCAAACCGGGGTGGGTAAGATGAGGAACGATCTGATAATCCCCTCGCCCCTACGGGGAGAGGGTGGCCTGAAAGGCCGGGTGAGGGGGCCGTTCCAAGCTCAGCTTTTCGCCCCCTCACCCCGGCCCTCTCCCCGTGGGGGAGAGGGGGAGCTTTACCATGTTCCGTAAAATCCTCATCGCCAATCGCGGCGAGATCGCCTGCCGCATCATCCGCACCTGCCAACGTCTCGGCATCAAGACCGTCGCTGTTCATTCCGAAGCCGACGCCAACGCGCTGTTTGTGCGCGAAGCCGACGAAGCGCACCTGATCGGCCCGGCCCCGGCGGCGCAGAGCTATCTGCGCGGCGATACGATTATTGAGGTCGCCCGACGCACCGGCGCCGAAGCCATCCACCCCGGCTACGGTTTCCTCTCGGAAAACGCTGAGTTCGCGGAAAGCTGCGCCACCGCCGGAATCGTCTTTATCGGCCCGAAGCCCGAAGCCATCCGCGCCATGGCTTTGAAGGGTGCGGCCAAGGCCTTGATGGAAGACGCCGGGGTCCCCGTCACGCCCGGCTATCACGGCGACGCGCAGGACGAAGCCACGCTTCTGGCCGCCGCGCGCCGCATCGGCTTCCCGGTCCTGATCAAGGCGGTGGCGGGCGGCGGCGGCAAGGGGATGCGCCGCGTCGATAATGAGTCTGATTTTCCAGAATTATTGAAATCATGCCAGGGCGAAGGTCAGAGCGCCTTCGGCGACCCTCGCGTGCTGATCGAAAAATATATCGAAGTGCCACGCCATATCGAGATCCAGCTCTTTGCCGACAGCCACGGTCACGCCGTGCATCTGCATGAACGCGACTGCTCGCTGCAGCGCCGGCACCAGAAGGTGATCGAAGAGGCCCCGGCTCCGGGCCTGCCCGACGCCATGCGCCAGGCCATGGGCGAGGCCGCGGTGAAGGCGGCCAAGGCCATCGGATATACCGGCGCGGGTACGATCGAGTTCATCGTCGATATGTCCAGAGGCATCGCTGACGCCTCTTTCTACTTCATGGAGATGAACACCCGGCTTCAGGTCGAACACCCGGTGACCGAGGCCATTACGGGGCTCGATCTGGTCGAATGGCAGTTGCGCGTCGCCGCCGGCGAAGCCCTGCCCCTGACGCAGGATCAGGTGCCGCTGAAAGGCCATGCCATCGAGGCGCGCCTCTATGCCGAAGACCCCGAACACGATTTTATGCCGTCTACCGGCACGCTGAGCCGCCTCGTCTTTCCGTCCGGGGTTCGCGCCGATTCCGCCGTGGCGGAAGGCGATGCGGTCAGCGTCTTTTATGACCCGATGATCGCCAAGCTGATCGTCCACGGTCCGGACCGCGACGCCGCGCTGGAGGGTTTACGCACCGCGCTGATCCACACCCGCGCCGAAGGTCTGCGCACCAATCTGGGCTTCCTGCGCCGCATCGCGTCGGACGCCGATTTCCGCGCAGGCGAGATCGATACCGGTTTTATCGGCCGGCATCTGGAGCGCCTCACTGCACCGTGGCCGGATTATGATATACCTGTAAATTCGCCCCCTTCTCCTTGGCACGATGCCACCGGATTCCGGCTCAACCTGCCCCCCGCCTCACCGGTCGATGTGCGGCACCTCACGAACGCTCTGCACGAGGCGCATGAGGCGTCTGAGGTGGTCGCCCCCATGCCGGGGCTGGTTGTCGCGGTACATGTGAAAGAGGGCGATACGGTCGAAAAGAACCAGCCCCTGATCGTGCTCGAAGCCATGAAGATTCAACTGACGCTCAAGGCCCCGCGCGCCGGAACCGTGACGGGCCTAAACGCCGTGACGGGCGAGCAGGTAATTGAAAAAGCGGTGTTGGCGGCGATCACCTGATCCCCCTCACCCGGCGCTTTGCGCCACCCTCTCCCTCAAGGGAGAGGGACGTTACAATAGCCTCTTTGCCCCCTCTCCCTTGAGGGAGAGGGCTGGGGTGAGGGGGAGAGCCACAGGAAACGACCATGACCGATTTTCCGCATTTGCAATTCGCCCACGGCGACGAAATCGACGCCCTGCGCGATACCGTCGCCAGATTCGCCGCCGCTGAAATCGCGCTGCACGCCGCAGAAATCGACCGCACGGATCAGTTCCCCCAAGGTGGCGAAATTTCGTTATGGCGCAAGATGGGCGACCTCGGCATTCTCGGCCTGACCGCGCCCGACATGTACGGCGGGGCGGAAATGGGCTACCTGGCCCACACTATCGCCATGGAAGAGATCAGCCGCGCTTCGGCCTCGGTCGGCCTGTCCTACGGCGCGCATTCCAACCTCTGCGTCAATCAGATCGTGCGCAACGGCAATGAGGCGCAAAAGGCCCGCTACCTGCCGCGCCTGATCAATGGCGAGCACGTCGGCGCTCTGGCCATGTCCGAACCCGGTGCCGGATCGGACGTCATGTCTATGAAGCTGCGCGCTGAAAAACGCGGCGACCGCTACGTGCTCAACGGCTCAAAAATGTGGATCACCAATGGCCCGGACGCCGATGTGCTGGTCGTCTATGCGCGCACCGGCGAAGGCTCAAAGGGCGTCACCGCCTTTCTTATCGAAAAGGATTTCGCGGGCTTTTCGGTGGCGCAAAAGCTCGACAAGCTGGGGATGCGCGGCTCGCATACGGGCGAACTGTTTTTTGCCGATTGCGAGGTGCCGGAAGAGAACGTTCTGAGCCACGAAGGGCGCGGCGCGGCGGTCCTGATGTCGGGTCTGGATTACGAGCGCGTGGTGTTGTCCGGCGGGCCGCTGGGCATTATGCGCGCATGTCTGGACGTGGTGATCCCCTATGTGCATGAGCGTCAGCAGTTCGGCGCGCCGATCGGCACCTTCCAACTGATGCAAGGGAAAATCGCCGACATGTACGCTACCTGGGGGGCCTGCCGCGCCTATGTCTACGCAGTGGCTCAAGCCTGCGACCGGGGCGAGACGACGCGCAAGGACGCCGCCGCGTGCATTCTGTATGCGGCGGAAAAGGCGACGTGGATGGCGGGTGAAGCCATTCAGTGTCTGGGCGGCAACGGCTATGTCAACGAGTACCCGACTGGGCGGCTGTGGCGCGACGCCAAGCTGTACGAAATCGGTGCCGGCACGAGCGAAATCCGGCGTATGCTGATCGGGCGCGAACTGTTCGAGGAAACGAAGTGACCCGCCCCACCCACGTCACCCTCTACGAGGTCGGACCGCGCGATGGTCTTCAGGCCGAGGCGCAGATTCTGCCTGCCGCGACCAAGATCGGCCTGATCGACCGCCTGTCGCAAACGGGGCTGCGCTTTATCGAAGCCACCAGCTTCGTCTCGCCGAAATGGGTGCCTCAGATGGCCGATGCCGCTGAGGTCATGGCGGGGATCACCCGCACGCCCCACCTGACCTATCCGGTGCTGACGCCCAATCTCAAAGGCTATGAGGCGGCGCTGGGGGAGGGGGCGCAAAGCGTCGCTATTTTTGCGGCGGCGTCCGAGACCTTCAGCCAGAAAAACATCAACGCCAGCATCGCCGAAAGCCTCGACCGCTTCGCCCCCGTGGCCGAACGCGCGCTTAAAGACGGCGTCGCTCTGCGCGGTTATGTCTCGTGCGCCATCGCCTGCCCTTATGAAGGCCCCATCGCCCCCCAAGCCGTCGCCGACGTGGCGCAGAAACTGATCGATCTCGGCTGCTACGAAGTCTCGCTGGGCGACACCATCGGGCGCGGCACGCCGGGCGACACGCAGCGCCTTCTCGACGGGGTTTTAAAGCCCGTCGAAGCGGCGAAGCTGGCCGTGCATTTCCACGACACCTGGGGTCAGGCGCTGGCCAATATCCTCGTCTCGCTCGACTATGGCATCGCGACGGTTGACACCTCGGTCGGGGGCCTGGGCGGCTGTCCCTACGCGCCGGGCGCATCGGGCAATGTAGCGACCGAAGACGTGCTGTACATGCTCAACGGTCTGGGCATCGAGACGGGGGTCGACCTCGACAAGGTCATCGAGACGGCGTGGTTTATCTCCGATGCGCTGGGCCGCCCACCCCGCTCCAAGGCGGCCGTGGCACGCGGGCGTCGCTTACCTTCATACCTCCCCATCTTTGATGGGGAGGGGGACCGCACGAAGCGTAGCTGAGATGCGGTGGTGGGGGTTCTTGCTTTTAGAAACTGAGTAAGTGGGGATATCGCAAGGCACCCCACCACCACGCCCTGCGGGTGCGGTCCCCCTCCCCGCACTTTGTGCAGGGAGGTATGAAATGTCACTTCCCCGCCATCTTCATGTGGCGGCCGAACACCTGCGTCCAGTAGAAGTAATAAGGCACGCTGGCTGTGCCGACGATGCCGTCCTGCGGATCGTGAACATAGCCCACCCCCATCTCTTCATAGCCGCAGTTGAGGATATTGGCGCGGTGGCCGGGGCTGGTCATCCATTCGTGGAAGACGATCTCCGCCGTCTTCTGGCCCGCGGCGACATTCTCGCCCAGCAGCGTATAGGCATAGCCGGTGTCGCCGATGCGGTGCTTCAGCCGCACGCCATCGTCGGTGTAATGATAGACGTAATTCTTTTCCGCCATCGAAACGCTCTGACGCTGCGCCGCCTGCATCAGTTGCGCGTTGAGGCTCAGCGGTCCGCACCCGACCTCGGCGCGGGCCTGATTGACCAGTTGCAACAGAACGTCGGCCTGATGCTGTATATCGCCGGTAATGTCATAGACCCGCGTGTCTTTCGGCGGCCCGGCCAGGGCCTCGCCGAGACCCGGCGCATTGACCACCGTATTGACGCGACGATAGGGCATGGACTCCGACGGCGGGGACAGCAGTTCGTCCACCGCCGCCTCGGCCTGCGCATCGAGTCGCTGAAGCTTTTCGTCCGCAAAAGCCGTATGGGCGCCAAGGACCATCACAGCCGCAATCACCCACGCCACTGCCCGCATAGCCATCCCCACCAGACCCCGCGTCCGGTTTCACGATGGCATATTGGCCCCTTAACTGTAAATAACGCCGTAATGAATAATATTAGTGACGCTTAAGCATAAAGTTCGCGCGGCAGCGGCGCAAACAGGGCTTCGACGCTCTCGGCGCTGACGCAGCCGATCGATTGCGGCAGCCAGTGCGGCGAGTGATCCTTGTCGTCGAGCACAGCGCGCACCCCCTCCAGAAAGTCGTGGCTCTGACAGATGCGCGAGGCGATGCGGAACTCCATCTCCATCACCTGCTCGAAGCTGTCCATGCGGCGGCCTTCGCGCAGATGGCGGAGGGTGACGCTCATCGAGAAGGGCGAACGGGTGGCCAGCACTTCGCCCTGATGCTGCGCCCAGTCGGTGTCCTCAAGCTTCAGCGCAATGGCGATGTCGGCCATGCTCGCCTTGCCGAAGATGCGGTTGATGGCCTCCAGATGCTCAGTATAGGACGGTTCGCCGACGGTTTGGTCGTAGCGGTGCAGCACATTGTCGATGTCGTTTCCAGCGAGCAGTTCTGCCTTCAAAGCCGGCAGATCGGCGGCCGCCACATGGTGCGTGCTGATACCCGCCGCGCGCACATCGGCGCCGCGCAGACGCTCACCGGTCAGGGCCAGCCACGTCCCGACTTCACCTTCTAGTCTAGGCAGGAACCAGCCGCCGCCGACATCAGGAAACAGGCCGATGCCGGTTTCCGGCATGGCGAACAGGGTGTTTTCGGTCGAGATACGATGCGTACCGTGGACGCTGATGCCCACGCCGCCGCCCATGGTCACGCCGTCCATCAGGGCGACGAAGGGCTTGGGAAAACGCTTGATCAGGGTGTTGAGGCGATATTCGGTGCGGAAGAACTCCCGCGCCGCTTCGCCGTCACCGCGCCCCGAACGCGCCGCCGCCCGCACATCGCCCCCGGCGCAGAACCCGCGCCCGCCGGCGTGGTCGAGCACCACATAGCCCACACGTGCGTCATCGGCCCATGTCTTCAGCGTCTCTGCCATCATGCGGCACATGTGGGTGGTCAGGGCGTGCAGGGCCTTCGGACGGTTGAGCGTCAGCCGCCCCACTCCGTTTTCAACGCGCGTTAATAGGGGCTTTTCTTCGAGGCTGACGGCGTCCATTGAGGCGTCCTTTCCCGGTTTTCTTGTGATTTTTGCTGCATCCTTATGCGTGCAGCATTTTTGAAAGATAATCACAGAATCAGTCGGTTGGGAAATGATTTATCCCCTCTCCCCGCTTGCGGGGAGAGGGGCATCAAATCCGCACCATCTTCGCTCTGGCCAGCGCATCGGCTACGTCGCCGGTCAGGCGATGCTCGGCCTTGGCGCGCGCGAAAATGTCCGCCAGACGCGGGCCGATCGCCTCGATTTGCGCATCGATACCCGCACGATCCACACCGCCATTATATTCTGCCGATACCGCGATAATGCCGCCGGCATTGATGACGTAATCCGGCGCATAGAGGATGCCGCGACGCGCCAGCACCGCGCCGGCTTCGGGGATGGACAACTGGTTATTCGCCGCGCCCGCGACGATGCCCGTATTCAGATGCTCGGCCACTTCCGGCGTGATGATGGCCCCCAGCGCGCAGGGTGCGACCACATCGGCCTCGGTCAAAAGTATCTCACGCACATCGGCGATGTCCGCCCCGAAACGCGCGCGCATGTCCTGCACGCGGTCCGGATTGATGTCGGCGACGATCAACTTTGCGCCGCGCTCATGCAGTTCCTGACACAGATAACCGCCGACGTGGCCCAGCCCCTGAACGGCCACGCGCACGCCATCAAGCGAGTCACGGTTGAGGCGCGCCTTGACCGCCGCCTCGATACCGATACGCACGCCCCGCGCCGTAAAGGGCGACGGATCGCCCCCTATCGCCCCCTCTGTTGCGAGGCCGGAAACGTACTTCGTCTCGCGCGCCACGATCATCATGTCCGAGACGCTGACGCCGACGTCTTCGGCGGTGATGTACTGACCGCCCAAGGCTTCGACCGCGCGACCGAAGGCGGCGAAGATGCGCTCCCGGTCTTCCGGCGCGACCGGGCCCATGATCACCGCTTTGCCGCCGCCGAAAGGCAGTTCGGCCATGGCGTTCTTATAGCTCATACCGCGCGACAGCCGCAGCGCGTCGGTGCGCGCCGCTGATGCATCGGTATAGGTCCACAGACGGCTACCGCCCGCCGCCGGCCCCCGCGCCGTCGAATGGATGGCGATAATGGCGCGCAGGCCGGTTTCGGGATCGTTGACATCGACGATCTTTTCGTGGGCGTCGTAAGCCGGGGAATCAAACATAGAGAGGTTCCTTTTGGGACTGGGATTTTTGTGCGGGCTTCACTTTCGCAAACGCAGCCAGCAACGACGTCTTTTGCGCTTCGTAAGTCTCGACCGATGCGGCCTTAATGTGGCCGAAGCCGCGGATATTCTCAGGCAGGCGGGCAATAGCCACAGCCTGGGTGAGATTGTGCGGCTGAACCTGCGCGATCAGGTCGCGGACGAGGCGCAGATAGTCGTCGCGCAACCGGCGCTCCAAGCGGCGCTCGTGCGTATGGCCGAACGGATCGAAGACCGTGCCGCGCAGCCCCTTGAGGCCTTTCAGCACGCCGAACGCGCCGAAGACCCAGCCGCCGAACTTCATCTTGCGTGGCTCGCCAGTCCGCGGATTTTTACGCGCCAATAGTGGCGGGGCGAGAAATACGCTCAGTTTTTTCGGATCATCGAACTGCGCCGCCAACCGCTCGCGGAAGGCCGAATCGGCATAAAGCCGCGCCACTTCGTACTCGTCCTTATAGGCCATCAGTTTGAACGCATTGCGCGCCACAGCCTCCAGCAGGGCCGGCGATTCCAACTTCCGCACGGCGTCGATCAGCGTTTCATATTGCGCCGCATAGGCCGCATTCTGATAGGCGCTCAGGTCGGCGATGCGGCGGGCAACAAAGGCCTCTACATCAAAGGCAGTTTCGGCTTTCGGCGGCGCGATGCGCCCCAAATAGAGGGCGCGACCCAAGGCAAAGGCCTTATGGTTATTGGTCTTTTCCGCACCGTTAAGGTCGATGGCTTCTTCGATGGCGAAGCGGCTGAGCGGCACGGCACCGGCCTGCCAGGCGGCGCCCAGCAGGATCATGTGACCATAGACGGCATCACCCAGAAGCCGCCGCGCCACGCCCCCGGCGTCGAGCGGCTCAATGCGCTTTGACGCCTTTCGCAAGCGTCCCATCAGCCCGCCGCGATCGAAGACGATGTCGCGGTTCAGCGTGAACGCCGCCGTCGAGGTCAGGGCCGAATTGACAAAGCTCAGGGTGCGGTCCGGGCTGACCAGAGGCAGGGCCGTCTTGCCGGTCGCCTGCACCATGTCAGCGGCCAGCAGCACATCGGCTTCCCCGGCGCTGATACGCGGCGCGGGCAAACGCACGCCTTGCGCCACGATGCGCACATGGGCATCGACGCCGCCGCCGCGCTGGGCCAGACCGGTCTGATCGGCCACCGACACTTCGCAGCCGTCGATATGCGCCGCCATCCCCAGCATGGCCGACAACGACGTCACCCCCAGCCCGCCGATCCCGGCCAGCAGGATATTGACCGGGCGCGTCGTCGCCAGTGGCGGCGTGATGTCGGGCAGGTCGGCGATCAGGGGGCTGATGTCCGGGGCGGCGGCTTTTTTCAGCGCCGCCCCTTCGACCGCCACGAAGGACGGACAGAACCCCTTCACACAGGAGGTGTCGATATTGCACGCCGACTGATCGATCTCGCGCTTGCGCCCCAGTTCGGTCTCCAGCGGATTGATGGCCACGCAGTTGGACTTGGCCTGACAATCGCCGCAGCCTTCGCACACCGCCGGATTGATGAAGATGCGCGCAGCGGGTTTAGGGGCGAGGCCACGCTTGCGGCGACGGCGCAGTTCGGTGGCGCAGGCCTGATCGTAGATCAGCACCGACACGCCCTTATGGGTGCGCAGTTCGGTCTGCACGGCCTCCAGATCGTCGCGGTGCGCGTAGGTGGTGCCGGAGGGCATTTCACCCTCCCATTTTTCCGGATCGTCGGAGACCAGCGCGATGCGTTCGACCCCTTCGGCGCGCACCTGCTGCGCCACCATGACGGGCGTAAGCTGACCATCGACCGACTGCCCGCCGGTCATGGCCACCACATCGTTATAGAGGATCTTGTAGGTGATATTGACCCCGGCGGCGATGGCCTGACGGATGGCCAGAAGCCCCGAATGGAAATAGGTGCCGTCGCCCAGATTGGTGAAGACGTGCGCTTCATCGGTGAAGGGTGCCTGCCCCATCCACGTCACGCCCTCCCCGCCCATATGGGTGCAGATGTCGGTCCGGCGCGGCATGAAGGTCGCCATATAGTGACACCCGATTCCGGCCAGACCACGCGACCCTTCGGGCACGACGGTAGAGGTATTGTGCGGGCATCCCGCGCAAAAAAACGGCGCGCGGACGTGGTCGGGTTTCAGTGTCTCCTTCGTCGTCAGTCGGGCGCGGAAGCCTTCGGCGCGTTCACGCCGGGCGGGATGGCGCGCCGCTTCGGGCAAAAGGTCGTACAGGGCCAGCGCCACCTGTAACGTATCGAGTTCCAGCACGTCGGAGATCAGCGGTTCACCACTCAGGCCCCGCTTGCCGAGGATCAGCGGACGGCGGCCATCGGGCAGGCTGTAAAGCGCCGAACGCAGTTGCGGCTCGATCACCTCGCGGCGTTCTTCGACCACCAGCAGCTTTTCCAGACCCCCGGCAAAGGCGCGCGCGCCCTGCGCATCCAGCGGCCAGACCATGCCGACCTTCCATACACTGAGGCCGATGTCACGGGCTTCGTCCGCATCGATGTCGAGCAGATCGAGGGCCTCCATCACCTGCGTGAAGGCCTTGCCCGCCGTGGCGATACCGATGCGGCAATTGGGCGTGTCCCACACCACTTTGTCGAAGCCGTTGAGCCGTCCGAAGGCCGAGGCCGCAGGCAGGCGGTAGTGGCGGTGGCGCGCTTCCTTTTCGGCGGGCGTGTCCGTGGCGCGGATGTGCAGCCCGTCCGCCGGCAGGTCGATGACCGGTGCGCGCGTGTCGAAACGGTCGCTGAGATCGACGGCGGCCGAGGCATCCATCAGGTCGGAAAGGGTCTTCAACGCCACCCAGCCGCCGTAGAAGCGCGACAGGGCGATGCCCTTTAGGCCGTATTCGAGCACTTCGGCGATGGTGGACGGGCTGAGGACCGGGATTTCGGCGTCGATAAAGGCCAGTTCCGACTGGTTCGGCAGGGTCGAGGATTTGCAGGCATGGTCGTCGCCGACCACGGCCAGCACGCCCCCCAGCGCCGTCGTCCCGGCCATATTGGCGTGCTTCAAGACATCGCCCGACCGGTCGACGCCCGGCCCCTTGCCGTACCAGATGCCGAATACGCCGTCGAAACGCGCCCCTTCGAACAGCGGCACGTGCTGCGTGCCCCACACGGCGGTGGCCCCCAGGTCTTCGTTGATGGCCGGTTTGACGACGATGTGCAGCGGATCTAGGACGGCCTTGGCCTGCAGCAATTGCTGATCGTAATTGCCGAGCGGCGAGCCGCGATAGCCGGAAATGAAACCCGCCGTGTTGAGGCCCGCGCGCCGGTCGCGCCGGGCGATCATGATGGGCAGCCGCACCAGGGCCTGCACCCCGCTCATGAAGGCGCGACCTTCGTCGAGAACGTATTTGTCGCTTAAGGAAACCTGATCTTGCATTCAATCATCCCTGCTAAGCTTTCCGTCTATTGCGGAATTTTTTTGCAGGATGACACGAAATCAGGAGAATGAATTTTCGAAATTCGTGATATTAAGGGCAAAGACAAAATGACATTCCGTTGCGGCGCTTCGCCGCAGAATGGGATGCCGAACAGGCCGAGGACAGACATGACGCGATCTTCTGAGGGCCGCGCGCTCGACGATACCGACCGCAAAATCCTGCGATTGCTGCGCAGCAATTGCCGCCTGACGACGCAGGAAATCGCCGATCAGGTAGGACTTTCACCCACCCCCTGCTGGTCGCGGATCAAACGCATGGAAGAGGCCGGGGTGATCACCGGTTATGTCGCCCTGCTCGATCCGGAACAGGTGGGCAAGCCGGACACGGTGATTGTCGAGATCAATATCGAATCGCACGACGACGACCGCATCGAAGAATTTTCGCGCTACGTGCTGAACCTGCCCGAAGTGACGGACGCCTATCTGACGACGGGCGAGTACGATTACGTGCTGATCGCGGCGGTCGACGGGACGGAGGGCTATGAGCAGTTTCTGCGCAAGAAGCTGCTGAAATTCCCCGGCATCCGTCATACGCGCTCGACCTTTTGTTTGCGCAGGCTTAAAAGAGAGCCTTCACCGTCAGTATAAAATCTCTACTCCTTCTCCTCCCTGTTGCGTAGCAATGGGGAGGTGGCGCGCCGAAGGCGTGACGGAGGGGGATGGCGAAAATATCAGCAGCAAGTGCAGTACTTTGAAGGTGCGCACAGACCAAGGTTAGATGCCGAGGGCTTGTCCGAGTCATCCCCCTCCGTCATTTTCGCTATCGCTCAATGCCACCTCCCCATGCCTTCGGCACAGGGAGAAGATTACAGCACGTACCGTTCCACCACCGTGTAAACGCTGCCTTCGCTGGTCAGCGTGCTCTCGTACAAACACACCGCATCCACCGCAAACGGCGCGCTCGTCAGCCCCTCATTGGCATCGAGAAAATGCGACAGCGTTCCGATACGACCACTTAACCGCGCCAGCGTGATATGCGGCTGAAAAACCCGCGGTTCCGGCAAAAGCCCCGTGCGCACCACCGCCTGATCGACCTTCTTGTGCAGCACGTGCACCGGCTCGAACGGCGTCACCCCCGCCCACAGCGTATGGACCTGCCCCTTGCGCTCGAATGTGCCCACACCGGCGAGCGACAGTGCGAACACCGGGTGGCGCAGGTCGCTCAGCGCTTCGGCGATGTCATTGGCCTGATGGCGATCGACCTCCCCCACAAAGCGCAGGGTCAGGTGCAGTTGCGCCGCCGTCTGCCAGCGCGCGCCGCTCACCCCGCCCATCAGGTCGAGCAGTTGCGTCTTGATGTCGTGCGGCGGTTCGATCCCGATAAACAGTCTGTGCATGGGGAGGTTTTACTCTCCGCGCGACACCTGATCCAGCGTTTTAGCCGGTGTGATGGCCTGCGGATCGATCAGGCAATGCAGGATGGCCGGTTTGCCTGACACCTGCGCGCGCTCGAAGGCCGGGGCGAAGTCCGCCGTGGTTCGCACGGTTTCGCCATGCCCACCGAATGCCTTCGCGTAGGTGGCGAAGTCGGGATTTTTCAGGTCCGTGCCGATGGGGCGATGCGGATATTCGCGCTCCTGATGCATACGGATCGTGCCCCACATGCCATTGTCGATGACGATAATGATCAGCGGAATGTCGTACTGCACGGCGGTGGCGAACTCATTGCCGTTCATCAGGAAACAGCCGTCGCCGGCAAAGGTCACCACCGGCGCATCGGGGCACTGACGCTTGGCCATGATGCCCGCCGGGACCGAATAGCCGACGCTGCCCGAGGTCGGTGCCACTTGCGTGAAGGGCTTTTCGTGACGCCAGTAGCGATGGACCCAGATGGCGTAATTGCCCGCCCCATTGGTGATGATGGTCTGCGGCGGCAGGTTTTCGCGCAGCCACACCATGACCTCGCCATACTGGAAATCACCGGGGATTTGCGCGGGCTTTTCGGTCCAATTCAGCCACTCCGCATGTGCTTTTTCCCCTCTCCCCTGCGGGGAGAGGTCGGGTGAGGGGGCCACCCCCGCCAATGCCTTAGCAAAGGCATCCGGCGTGCTGACAATACCCAAAACCGGCTGATACACCCTCCCGATCTCATCGGCTTCCGGAAAGACATGCACCATCTTTTGCGCATCGATCAGGGTGTAACCGTTCGACGGCACCTCGGCCATGCGCGCCCCCAGCAGGATCAGCAGATCGACGTCCCTGACCCGCTGCGACAGGGCAGGGTTCTGACCGAAGCCGAGGTCGCCCGCATAGCAAGGATGGTGCGCCGGAAACAGCGAGGTGCGGCGAAACTCGGTCGCCACGGGCACATCAAACCGTGCCGCAAAATCAGCGATGGCGGTGCAGCCTTCCGCCGTCCAGCGCGACCCGCCAAGGATAATCAGCGGACGTTCCGCCTTATTCAACAAATCCGCAAATGCGCTCAATTCGGCTGGCGACGGCGCGGCCTCGACCGCTTCGACGCGCGGGGCATCGGCCACATCGGCCATTTCGGTCAGGATATCTTCAGGCAGCGAAATGACCACCGGACCGGGGCGGCCCTGCATGGCGACGCGGAAGGCGCGGGCGACGATTTCCGGGATGCGTTTCGGGTCGGAAATCTCCACCACCCACTTGGCGATGCCGCCAAAAGCCGCGACATAATCCAGTTCCTGAAACGCGCCACGCCCCAGAAAGGCGCGCTCGACCTGCCCCACGAACAGGATCATCGGCGTCGAATCGTGCTGCGCAATATGCACGCCGTGCGCCGCATTGGTCGCTCCCGGCCCGCGGGTCACGAAACAGACGCCCGGCCTGCCGGTCAGTTTGCCATAGGCTTCGGCCATCATCGCCGCGCCGCCTTCATGCCTGCAGATCAGCACGTCGATATCGGCATCGTACATCGCATCCAGCGCCGCCAGATACGACTCGCCCGGCACGCAGGTCAGGCGCTCCACGCCATTGCGCGTCAGTTGATCAACGAGAATCTGTCCGCCGGTTCTCATGCTTTGTCCTCAAGCTTCGGCGACGCGGTTTCCGCATTCATCCGGACGCCATTCATAACAATCGGCGAAGCCACGCCGGGGATGCCGTCGATCTCCAGCCGCATCCCGCGATGCACGATCTGAGGATCCTTGAACACATCTTCGATGCGGTTGATCGGCCCTGCCGGCACACCCGCTGTTTCCAGCCCCGACAGCAAATCCGCGCGCGTCATATTGCGCAAAAACGGCTCAAGCTCGGCCTGTAGCTGATGCCGCGCCGCCACCCGTCCGGCATTGGTCGCATAGGCCGGATTTTGTGCCACATAGTCCGCTTCCAGCGCATCGCAGAAACGCAAAAACTGATGATCGTTGCCCACGGCGACGATGACGTGGCCGTCCTTCACCGCAAACACCTGATAGGGCGCGATATTGGGGTGCGCATTGCCCATCCGCGTCGGCGATGCGCCGGACGCCAGATAGTTCATCGCCTGATTGGCCAGCATGGCCGTGGCCACATCAAACAGCGCCATGTCGATGTGACAGCCCTCGCCCGTCGTGTCGCGCTGCCGCAAGGCCGCCAGCACCGCGGTTGAGGTATAGACGCCGGTGAACACATCGACCACGGCCACCCCGACCTTTTGCGGCTCGCCGTCCGGGTCACCGGTAATGTCCATCAGTCCCGACATACCTTGGATGATGTAGTCGTAACCGGCGCGCTGCGCATAGGGGCCGTCCTGCCCGAAACCGGTGATCGATACGTAGATCAGGCGCGGATTGATCGCCTTGAGACTCTCATAATCGAGCCCGTATCGGCGCAATCCGCCGACCTTGAAATTCTCGATCAGCACGTCGGATTCCGCCGCCCGTTCACGGATCGCCGCCTGACCTTCAGGCGTTGTCATGTCGATGGCCACGGAAGTTTTTCCGCGGTTGCAGGCATGGAAATAGGCCGCCGCGTCGCCGATAAAAGGCGGGCCCCAGCCACGCGTATCATCACCCGAACCGGGGCGCTCGACCTTGACCACCGTGGCGCCCAGATCGGCCAGAATCTGACCCGCCCACGGCCCCGCCAGGATGCGCGCCAGTTCGAGAACTTTCAGGCCGGAAAGAGGTTTCATCAGGAAAACGCCTGCAAACCCGTCTGCGCGCGGCCGAGGATAAGCGCGTGCACATCGTGGGTGCCTTCGTAAGTATTCACCGTCTCCAGGTTCTGCGCGTGACGCATGACGTGGAACTCTTCGTGTATGCCGTTGCCGCCGTGCATGTCGCGGGCCTGCCGCGCAATATCCAGCGCCTTGCCGCAGTTGTTGCGCTTGATCAGGCTGATCATTTCCGGCTGCATCTGGCCCGCGTCGAACAACTGCCCGACGCGCAAGGCGGCCTGAAGCCCCAGCGTGATCTCGGTCTGCATGTCGGCCAGCTTCTTCTGGAAAAGCTGCGTCTGTGCCAGAGGCCGCCCGAACTGCTGACGGTCGAGGCCGTATTGCCGCGCGCGGTGCCAGCAGTCTTCCGCCGCCCCCATCACGCCCCAACTGATACCATACCGCGCGCGGTTGAGGCAGCCGAACGGCCCTTTCAGACCCTCGGCATGGGGCAGCAAGGCGTCCTCGAAAACCTCGACATTGTCCATGACGATTTCGCCGGTGATCGAGGCGCGCAGGGACAGCTTGCCGTGGATCTTCGGCGCGCTGAGGCCCTTCGCGCCCTTGTCCAGCACGAAACCGCGAATGACGCCGTCGAGCTTGGCCCAGACGACGAAGACATCGGCGATGGGGGAGTTGGAAATCCACATCTTCGTGCCGTTGAGCACATAGCCGCCGTCGATTTTACGCGCGGTCGAACGCATTGAAGCCGGATCGGAGCCGGCGTCCGACTCGGTCAGGCCGAAGCAGCCGATCCATTCGCCGCTGGCCAGTTTCGGCAGGTATTTCTGCTTCTGCGCTTCGGAGCCATAGGCGTAGATCGGGTGCATGACCAGCGACGACTGCACGCTCATCATCGAGCGATAGCCGCTATCCACGCGCTCGACTTCACGGGCGATGAGGCCATAGGCGACGTAGGACGCCCCTGCCCCGCCATACTGATCCGGCAAGGTTGCCCCCAGAAGGCCGCGCGCGCCCATCTCAGCAAAGATGGCCGGGTCGGTCTGTTCCTCGGCATAGGCTTTCAGCACACGCGGCAGAAGCGACGATTGCGCGTAGTCGTGCGCCGCGTCGCGGATCATCCGCTCTTCGTCGGACAGTTGCGCATCGAGCAGAAAAGGATCGGCCCAGTCGAATTTAGACATCGAACTTCACCCCTTGCGCCAGCGGCAGGGTCCGACCGTAATTGATGGTGTTGGTGGCGCGGCGCATATAGGCGCGCCAGGAATCAGAGCCGGATTCGCGGCCGCCGCCGGTCTCTTTTTCGCCGCCGAAAGCCCCGCCGATTTCCGCGCCCGAAGGCCCGATATTGACATTGGCGATGCCGCAATCGGACCCCGCTGCGGATACGAACAGTTCGGCTTCGCGAATGTCGTTGGTGAAGATCGACGACGACAGCCCGGCGCCCACGGCGTTCTGCAAAGCAATAGCGTCAGAAATATTACTATATTTCAATACATATAGAATTGGCGCGAAGGTTTCCCGCAAAACCGGTCCCGCATGGGCGTCCATTTCGACCAGAGCCGGCCTGACATAGTAGCTATCGTGGCCATTAATGTCGACGCGTGCGCCGCCGGTGACCTGACCGCCCGCCGCACGCGCTTCGTCCAGAGCCTTTTCAAAACCGCGGAAGGCCGCACCGTCGATCAGCGGCCCGATCAGCGTGCCCTCTTCCAGCGGGTGTCCGACCTTGACCGAGCCATAGGCCTGTTTCAGGCGCGGCAGGAAGGTATCGTAGATGCTCTCATGCACGAACAGGCGACGCAGCGTCGTGCAGCGCTGACCCGCCGTGCCCATGGCCGCGAAGGCGACGCCGCGCAGGGCCAGGTCGAGGTCGGCGGACGGCGCGATGATGGCGGCGTTGTTGCCCCCCAGTTCCAGCAGGGCGCGGGCGAATCGCGCCGCCAGCTTCGGCCCCACGGCGCGGCCCATGGCGGTCGAACCGGTCGCGGACACCAGCGCCACCTTTTCATGATCGACCAGCGCTTCGCCGATGTCCTTGCCGCCAATCAGAAGGGCCGACAGGCCTTCGGGCGCGTCGTATCCGGCGGCCTTGTATTTCGCCACGGCGCGGTCGAACAGGGCATGGGTGGCGATGGCGGTGAGCGGCGTCTTTTCCGACGGCTTCCACACGATCGTGTCGCCGCAAACCAGCGCCAGACAGGCGTTCCACGCCCACACGGCGACGGGGAAGTTGAACGCCGAAATAATGCCGACGACGCCCAGCGGATGCCAGGTTTCCATCATACGGTGCTCGGCGCGTTCCGTGGCGATGGTCAGGCCGTACAGTTGCCGGGAAAGCCCGACCGCGAAGTCGCAGATGTCGATCATCTCCTGCACTTCGCCCAGGCCTTCGGACTTGATCTTGCCGGCTTCGATAGAGACCAGCCGGCCCAGCCCGTCCTTGTGCGCCCGCAGTTCTTCGCCGAACAGACGCACCAGTTCGCCCCGCTTGGGCGCCGGGATCAGACGCCATTTGAGGAAGGCCTCGTGCGCGGCGTCAATACGCGCCTTCGCCTCATCGGCAGAGGTCTCGACCGCCTCGGCAATCAGCTCGCCGGTGTTGGGCGAATGGACCTTCAGAGTCCCGCCCGTATGACCGGTGGTGACGCTTAAGGATTCCAGCAAAATCCGTGTATCCGCGCTCATAATTTCTTCCTCCTTCATCCTCCCCTGCGAAGCGGGGGAGGGGGACCACGAAGTGGTGGAGGGGGCAAAGTCTCGAGGAATGCCCCCTCCGTCTGCTTCGCTTTGCTTGCAGCCACCTCCCCCGCTTTGCAGGGGAGGATGTTAAAACCTGTGTTCCACCGCGTGCAGCATAGCCGCACCGGCTTCGTAATAAACCTCTTTCACCGCACGATGCCTCGCCTCTTGCGGCGTCGTCACCGGTAAAGGCAACTCATCCTCGGACAGCTTGCCCAGCACGTGTTCGGCCAGCACCCGGCCCATCACCGTACCCGGTGCGATGCCCCGGCCATTATAACCCGACACGCCCACCACGCCGTCGGCAAAGCGATGAAAACGCGGCAGATTGTCGTCGGTCATGCCGATCCAGCCGTACCATTCGTGCTCGAATCCCACGCCTTTGAGCGCCGGAAACAGCTTCGCCATCGCCCGGCGACCCCAGCGGCTGTGAACGCCCTGAGCCGCGCCGCGCAAGGCCCCGACGCTGCCGAACACCAGCCGGCCGGCGGCGTCCATACGGAAGGACGACAGCACCTCGGCCGTGTCCCAGGCCCCGTGCCCTTCCGGCAGGATGTGGCGCAGAATATCCGGAGGCAAGGGCGTGGTGGCGCAGTTGAAATAGGGCAGATAGACCTGCTCCTTACGGATGATCTCCCAAGGCCCTTTGGTATAGGCATCGGTGGCCATGATGACCCTAGGGGCCGTCACCGTACCGCCGCTCGTTGTAACGCACCACTGATCGCCCGCCGCCTCGATCTGTTCCACCGGGCTTTCGCTGCGGATATCGACGCCCGCCGCCACCGCCGCCGTGGCCAGACCGCGCACATAGGCCAGCGGCTGAATCGTCCCGGCGCGTTTATCCAGCAACGCCGCCGCATAAGCGTCCGTTCCGACCATCCGCCGCGTTTCCGCCGCATCGAGCAGCCGCACATCGGCCCCGCGCGCCTGCCATTGCTGCGCCCGCTCGCTCAGTTCCTTCACACCCGCCGCCCCGACCGCGCAATGCAGCGTGCCTTCGCGCTTAAGCTCGCAGGCGATATTGTGCTTATCGACGCGCGCAAAGACCTCCTTCGGTCCGTCGCCCAGCGCGGTCAGCAACCGCTCGCCGTGCACGGCCCCCAGCACGCGCGGCAGTTCATCGGGCATGACCCACATGCCGGCATTGACCAGGCCGACATTGCGCCCCGCGCCGCCAAAGCCGATCTCGCGCGCCTCGATGACCACAACTCTCGCCCCGGCCTCGGCCAGAGTGAGCGCCGCCGACAGGCCCGTATAGCCCGCCCCAACCACGGCGACATCGGCGCGCACATCGCCATAGAGCACCGCCGTCACCGGGGCCTCCGGCGCGGTCGCGGCCCATAGTCCGTGCGTGATGGCCTCCAGCTTAACCGACACAGTTCATTCTCTTGCGTAATATCAGAGACGGTTGTACGTTCACAAAATCGCCTTCACAAGCCGATTTTTGGCAATATTTCATTCCGAAACAGAATATGCGTTCACCTCGTCGCTTCCTCCCCTCCCTGTCGCTCCTCGCCGCCTTCGAAGCCACGGCGCGTCTGGGCTCGGTCACGGCGGCGGCGCGTGAACTGAACCTGACCCAAAGCGCCGTCAGCCGCCAGATCGCCGCGCTGGAGGCCCAGCTTGAGGTCGAGCTGTTCCACCGCGAACGCCAGACCGTGCGCCTCACCGCCGGCGGCGAGGCCTATGCGCGCGAAGTGCGTGAGGCGCTGAAAATCATCTCGTCGGCCTCGCTCAGCTTGCGCGCCAATCCGCACGGCGGGACACTGAAACTGGCCATATTGCCGACCTTCGGCACGCGTTGGCTGGCCCCGCGCCTGCCCGATTTTTTGCGCAACAATTCCGGCATTCAGGTCAATCTGATCACCCGCATCGGCGTGTTCGATTTCCGCGGCGAGGGGTTGGACGCCGCCATCCATTTCGGCCGCCCCGACTGGCCCGGCGCGGAAGCGGCCCTGTTGCGCCCGGAAGTGGTCATCCCCGCGTGCGCGCCGGAACTGAAGGACCAATACGCCTTTGCCGAACCCGCCGATCTGCGTCAGGCGCCCCTGCTGCACCTGACCTCGCGCCCCGACGCCTGGGAGCGCTGGCTGGAGGCCAATGACGCCCCCGCCGACAATGTCCACGGCATGTTGTTCGATCAGTTCGCCACGGTAGCGCAGGTCGCGCGTTCCGGCCTCGGTATTGCGCTCTTACCGCAGTTTCTGGCCGAGGAAGAGTTCACCTCCGGCGCGCTGGTCCCGGTCATCAACGCGCCGCTGAAAACGGGCGAAGCCTATTACCTCGTCTGGCCCGCCGAGCGCGGCAATCATCCGCCGCTCAAGGCCTTCCGCGACTGGGTTCTGAAAGAGACCGCCACATACAGATAGCCTTGCTCCCCCTCTCCCCATCATGATGGGGAGAGGGTTGGGGTGAGGGGCAAAAAAGGAAATATCCATGCGCCTGATCACCGCCGAGGAACTGAAAGCCGCCCTGCCCTACGACCGGTTGGTGCATGAACTGCCCGCGCGGTTGCGGGCCGGAGCGGAAATGCCGCAACGCCCGGTGTTCGATCTGCCGCAGGATGCATCGCTGCTTCTGATGCCTGCCTGGTCCGAGCGTCTGGGCGGGGTGAAGATCGTCCACGTCACGCCCGGCAATGCCGAGCGGCATCTGCCCTGCGTCACCGCCTCCTATCTGGTCTTCGACGGCGAAACCAACCGCCATCTGGCGCTGATCGACGGGGAAGAACTGACGGCGCGGCGCACGGCGGCGGTAGCGGCCGTGGCGATGAACCGGCTGGCTAAACCTGACGCCAGCCGCCTGTTGCTCATCGGGTCCGGGCGCATCGCGTCCGAGATTCCTCACGCTTTCAAAGCCGTGCGCGATATCGAGAGCGTCTCGGTGTTCAGCCCGACGCGCAAAAACGCCGAAACGCTGGCGGCCAGGCTGAGCGCCGCCGGTTTCCACGCAACGGTTTGCGACGACATCGCGCAGCAAATCCCGTACAGCGACCTGATCGCCTGCGCCACGCTGAGTCGCACCCCGTGGATCGAAGGCCGCCACCTCAGCGACCAGCACGTGACCCTGATCGGCGGCTTCACGCCGGAGATGCGCGAAGCCGACGCCGAGACCTTCCAACGCGCGCGGGTGTTTATCGATACGCCCGCCGCGCTTACCACCGCAGGCGATTTACACGGCGTGGGCCGGGATGAGATCGGCGGGATGCTGCGCGATCTGTGCGACCCCGGTTTCGTGCCGCCGGCGGGCCTGAGCGTGTTCAAGAGCGTCGGCGAGGCGGCGCAGGACCTGGCGTCGGCGGAAGTGCTGTTCCGCGCCGAACCGCCTGCGTTGTAAAGGACTTAAGAGTCTCCACAGATGGCCACAGATGCACACAGATAGATCGTGCGTGTGGCGCTGACCTATATGAGTGGATGCACTAAAAAGGCGCGCTTTGCGCGCATTCAACCTTCGTAGATGATCGAATGTCCGGTCCACGCACTCGGAGTATCTGTGTGCATCCGTGGCCATCTGTGGAGAGACTTTCCTTAACCCCGTTTGACGCCGAGGCCCTTGCCCCCTAGTCTTGCTCCAAACGGAGACACACGGATGGGCTGGCTGGCCACACTGTTCAAATCGAAGCGCTCGGAGATTCACGATCTGCCCGACCGGCGGCTGATGACCGACGCCTATCTGCCGGCCTTTTCTGAACTGAAAGGCCGCTTGCTGTTCGTCGGCTGCCGCGGCTATAATCGCGGCTATTACCGCATACTGGAACAGCACGGCGCCGAGGCCTGGACCACCGACATCGACCCGCGCTCCGCTCGTTTCGGCCATAAGATCCGCCACCGCACAGGCGACATCTGCGAAGCCGATACACTCTTCAGCGACCTGCGCTTCGACGGCATATTGTGTAATGGCGTGCTGGGCTATGGCGTCGATTCCGAAGCGCAGCAAATCCGCGCACTGGAGGCTCTGGCGGCGATAGTAAAGCCCGGCGGACACCTGCTGATCGGCTGGAATACCGACAAGATCAGCGATCCGATCGAGGCCGGCCTGACCACTGCCCATTTCACGCCGCAACCCTTCGCCGGTCAGCCGCCTCGTGTGCGTTTCGACGAAGTCACCCACGTCTACGACCATCTGGTGCGAAGGTAGAAACCGGAGGCCTGTCATTCCTGACGAGAAAACCCCGCCATGGCTGACGGGGTTTCTGCCAGGAAATGCGGCTTAATGCCGATATCAGGCCGCCCGCACGGTCTGGAGGAACTTATCCATCTCGTGATGCAGACGTTCGGCCTGCGTGGCCAGTTCGGCAGACGAACTCTGAACCTGAACGGCCGCTTCTCCGGTCTGCTCGGCGGCCTGCGCCACGCCGGAGATGTTTGAGGTCACTTCCTGCGTGCCGACCGAGGCCTGATTGACCGCCTGAATGATCTCCTGCGTCGCCGCCGTTTGCTGCTCGACCGCAGACGCAATCGCCGTGCTGGAATGGTTCAGGCTCTGTATGGTGCCGCTGATGTTGCGCATCGTCAGGGCCGCCCGGTTGGTGGCGTCCTGAATCTTGGCGATTTTCTCGGATATGTCGGTGGTGGCTCTGGCGGTTTGCGACGCCAACGCCTTGACCTCGGAGGCCACCACGGCAAAGCCCTTGCCCGCCTCCCCGGCGCGTGCGGACTCGATGGTGGCGTTGAGAGCCAGAAGGTTGGTCTGGCTGGCCAGCCCCGCGATCAGGTCCACGACGCCGCCGATTGACGACGCCGTCTCGTTCAACTCGCTGACCACGACCTGCGCCTCTTCGGCCTCATGGACGGCATTCGCGGCAACGCTGGCTGAGGTTTCGACCTGACGGCCGATTTCACTGACGGACGCGCCCAGTTCCTCTGTAGACGCGGCGACGGAAGTGACATTGGCCCCGGCCTCTTCCGCCGCAGCCGACACGGCGACCGACTGTGCGGAGGCTTCCTGCGCCGTGGCGCTGAGTTGGGCGGATGCGGCCTGCATCTCCGTGGCGGCGGCGGATACCAGAGACACAATCCCGCCGACCGACTTTTCAAAATCGTCGGCAAGGCTGAGCATCATGGCGCGTCGCTCGGCTTCTGCGGCGATCTTCTGACGTTCGGCGGCGGCGCGAAGCGCTTCGGCTTCGGCCAGCCCCTGACGGAAGGCTTCGGCCGTGCGTGACATCGAGCCAATCTCATCGCGGCGGTCCTGACCGGGTATAACGACATCGAGTTTACCCTTCGCCATTTGCCCCATCAGGGCGTCCAGACGCACGACCGGCGCCGAGATTCCCGTGCGGGTCAGCCAAACGGCAAGGACACCCGCCAACAGCAGGCCCACGACACCAAAAATATTGGCATTGCGCATAGCCTCGGCGGAGGTTTTTCCGAGCGTCGCCGACAAGGCGTTGTTTTCTGCGACGGTCTTATCGACCACGGACGCGATACCCGTCATAACGCCCAAAAGTTCAGGTCCGCATCCGCTATCCATGGATGTGATAGCGGCTTCACGCTGCCCGGCTTGCGCCAGGCTTAAAACCTCAGCACAGGAGCCGGCCATGGCCGAATTATACTTTTCACGCAGGGGGGCAAACTCCGCCGCCTTATCGGGAAGGAGCCCCTTCGCCTTGTCCATTTCGGCATTGAACTTGGTCTTGCCATCTTCGATGTCGTGCCGGGCGTTTTCGAGCTTTGCGGCATCGCTGGCGACGATGGCCTTGAGGATCGAGCGCGATGTCCACGCAGCATGACGACCCGAACGCGCCAGCGCGACGGTTGCGGGGGCGGGGCCGGTAATCGCCTGATCGTACTGCTCAATGCTCTTGCCCAGCGACAGATCGGTATAGACGACCGAACCAATACCCACGACCGCAATGAGAGACATCAGCGAGATCACTTTGATCTGCATAGACAGATTGTTGAACATCATAAAACTCCGCACATAACGAGGTTTTATGATGGGTATAATATGGTTAATTTTTTATTGTTTTCACGTTTGGGTTGTTAGATGAGGCAGGCTCCCGCCAACGAAAAGAGAGCTTGGACCCTTGGCGATGAGAGATTGGAGCGGGTGAAGGGAATCGAACCCTCGTATTCAGCTTGGGAAGCTGCTGCTCTACCATTGAGCTACACCCGCGTCTGAGGCGACCTGAAAGCCTGCGCTGCGTGACGCCCTTGTGCCTTAGCCATCGGGCCTCTGTCAACCTGAACCCGGAACCGCCGCCATTTGTTCCACAGACCCCGCGCGATTGTGCGGCGATTCGCGTGGATAAAGCGTCTTCGCGCCAAAATCTGTGGATCAGCCCTGTGGAAAGCCTCAATTATCCACAACGAAACACCACATATAGTTTGCTGTGGACATCCCCCTACAGGCGAAACACTACATATTGCGGTTTTTAACTTTTTGTTTACGATTAGCTGTATGAGAGCCCGTTTTAGCGTAACGGGAGAATCTATATCTAGTGCTGAGGCTTTGGCGGGCGTGCCCGTCATTCAAGGGGACGGAGGCTTAATATGAGCTGGACTGACGAACGCGTGGAAACGCTGAAAAAGCTGTGGCAGGAAGGCCATTCCGCCAGCCAGATCGCCAAGACCCTGGGTGGCGTGACGCGCAATGCCGTGATCGGCAAGGTGCACCGTCTGGGCCTGTCAGGCCGCGCAGCGCCGTCCCAACCCGCCCGCCCGTTGTACAAGCCTGCCAAGCCGCCGCGTCCGGCCGCTCAGGCGCAGCCCGCGCCGCAACCGGCCCCGCGCCGCGTCTCGGTCGAGCCCGCTCAGCGCCCCGTCGCGCAGGTGCCGTCCGTGCCGGTGATCGAGGGTCCGGGTACCGCCACGGTGCTGACGCTGGGCTCCAAGATGTGCAAGTGGCCGATCGGTGATCCGTCGTCGGACGAATTCACCTTCTGCGGCCGCCGCGCTTCCGACGGCATCCCCTACTGCGTCGAGCATTCGCGCGTCGCCTATCAGCCGCAGCAGAAGAAAAAGAAGGATAACGGCACCGACCTGTCGCGTTCACTGCGCCGTTATCTGTAAGGCTTTCAACAGAGATTCAAAAAGGGCCCGCTTCGATGTCGAAGCGGGCTTTTTTTGTTGGGCTCTGCAGGGTCAGGCAGGCACCTTCACCTCGGCCGCCGGGCAGTGGGTGCGCAGGAATTCGCCATGCGACGGCAGGGTGGCGACAAAGGCCGGAAGCTGCTGACGGACCGCCGCCAAGGTGGCGCGCAGGTCGGCTTCGGGCACACGATCGACCAGCGGATTGTGCCGACGCGGCTTGACGCCCATACCGTCCATCACCGACTGCCACGACGGCGCGCGGAACAGTTCGTCCACCCCTTCGCGCAAAGCGCCGTTTTCGGCGAACAGGGCGATCTTTTCGCGTAAACTCTGCGTCACCGGCGCGGCCTGCACGTCGCGCCAGAAAGGCGTATCGTCGCGCTGCGTCAGGCAGTAGTGCAGCACCACGAAGTCCTTGATTTCCGTATAGTCGCTGCCCATGCGCAGATTAAATTCGCGCGACAGGTTCGGGTCGCAGTCCGCGCCGGGGAAGTAGCGCAGCAGGAAGTCCATGCTGCGATAGATCAGGTGGATCGCCGTCGATTCCAGCGGCTCGATAAAGCCCGAGGCCAGCCCGACCGAGACGCAGTTTTTGGCCCAGATTTCCGTCCGCATCCCGGTTTTGAACGGCACGACCATCGGCTTGGTGACAGGCCGCCCTTCGACCTGAGAAAGAAGGGTCTGGATTGCCTCCTCGTCGCTGATGTGGCGCGAGGAATAGACATAGCCGTTCCCGGCGCGGTGTTGCAACGGGATGCGCCAGCGCCAGCCCGATCCTTGCGCCTCCGCATAGGTATAGGGGTGTGGATCGTTGATGTTTTCGGTCTGCACAGCAATGGCGCGATCGCACAGCAGTTCCTGCGACCAGTCTATATAGCCGACCCCCAGCGCCTTTTCGATCAAGAGCGCCCGGAAGCCGGTGCAGTCGAGGAACAGGTCGCCGTCGATGCGCCGGCCATCGGTCAGTTCCAGCGCCGAGATGAAGCCGCGGGCGTCCTGATCGACCTTGCCGATCATCCCTTCGTGGCGCGTGACGCCACGGGCTTCGGCAAAGCGGCGCAAATATTTGGCCACAAGCGACGCATCGACGTGCAGGGCGAAAGACGCCGAAGCGATGGGCGTGCGCGGTGCCTTGAACGGCAGCATGAATTTGTGGTGGCGGGCCATTTCGGTGGCCGGGGCGTAGATCTGCAACGGCGTATCGTCACCCAGATCGCGGGCGCGCAGCCAGTGCTGATAAAAGTCCTGACCGTCGATATGGCCGCCGATATGCCCGAAGGGATGGTAATATTCCTCGCCCTTCCGCCGCCAGTTTTTAAAGCGGATACCCAGCTTGAACGAACCTTGCGTTTCGCGGACGAATTCCTGTTCATCGATGCCAAGACGGCGGATCAGTTCGAGAAAGGGCGGCACGGTGGACTCGCCGACGCCGATCGTGCCGATCTGTTCGGACTCTATAAGCTGTACACGGATGGTTTTCGGCAGATAGTGGCTGAGGATGGCCGCGCACATCCAGCCGGCGGTGCCGCCCCCGGCGATGACGAGGGATTTTACGGGCTGCGTCATGCCGCCTTCTCCTGTTGCTGGCACCACTGGATGAAGGCCGCGTGGGTCGGGGCCTTGGCCACGGTGGTCGAAATATAGTCGCGCATCTGCTTCAGCGCGGCGTCGATATCGGCGCGGTTCAGGCGCTCCGCCGCCGGATCGCAGGTATCGGGCGCGATACCGAAACCGTCATAGATGGCCAGCCAGCTTTGCGGATGGAACATCTCCCAGCGGTAGCGCACGAAGTGGCCGCGCGAGCGGTAAAGTTCGATCTTGTGGCTCAGCGTATCGGGTAGATCCACCCGACGGCAATCGGCCCAGAAGGCCTCATCGCGCTGCGACGCCCAATAGTGCAGGATCAGGAAATCGCGCACGCGCTCGAACTCGCGCTTCGACATATCGTTATATTCGGCGGTCAGGGACGGGTGAAAGTCCGAACGCGGAAAAAGCTGTTTCAGCTTCTCGATGCCGGTCTGGATCAGGGCGATCGAGGTCGATTCCAGCGGTTCGAGAAAGCCCGAACTGAGGCCGATGGCGACGACATTCTTCACCCAGGCATCGGCGCGGCGGCCGGGCGTGAAACGCAGCGGACGCGGCACCATCAAAAGCTTGTCGGGAATGACACCGGTCAGGGTTTTCAGCGCCGTTTCGTCGTCCGTATGGCGGCTGGAATAGACGTAGCCGTTACCCGTGCGGTGCTGCAGCGGGATGCGCCACGTCCAGCCCGCTTCGCGCGCGGTGACCAACGTGTAGGGCGCGCCGACGTCGCGCGCATTGAGTGCCGCAATTCCGGGCGAAAAACCGGCATCCACTTTTTCTGGAATTGCGGCGGATTGAACAGCCAAGGCCCGGTCACAGAACAGCCAGTCGGCATAGGACTCGTAACCCGCGCCCAGCGTCTTGCCGATCAGCAGAGCCTGAAAACCGGTGCAGTCGATGAACAGGTCGCCTGCGACTTCGCGCCCGCCATCGAGCCTTAGCGTACTGACGAAGCCGGTTTCCGCGTCGGTCTGAACGTCCTCGATGCGCGCATCGATGCGCTCGACGCCAAGGCTTTCGGCAAAACGGCGCAGATGCGCGGCGAACAGACCCGCATCGAGGTGCAGCGCCCAGTCAAAATACGCGCCGCCGAACGGCGATGGATTGGGCGCGAAGGCGAACTTGCCGGCGCGGGCCAGTTGCAGGCCCAGACTATAGTGTTCAAGCGTTTGCGGAGCGCCTTCGGCAGCCAGCCGCGCCAGCACCTGAGCGAAGGCGATCTCGCCGAAATCCTCGCCATAACCGGCGAAGGGATGGATGAAGTCGTGGCCGGGCTGACGCCAGCCGGAGAAACAAATGCCGAGTTTGGCGGTCCCCTGGGTGGCGCGGATGACACGGGCGTCGTCCATCCCCAGCGACTGATAAAAGCTACGGATGGTGGGGATGGTCGCCTCGCCGACGCCGATCGTTCCGATGTCGGCGGATTCGACCAGACGAATCGTCAGCGGCGTTCCGGCGAAATGGTGGGCCAGCGCCGCAGCGGTCATCCATCCGGCGGTGCCGCCGCCGGCAATGACGAGGGTTTGGATAGGATAAGGCGCGGCCATCATTTCATACCTCCCCAGTTCACCGGGGAGGGGGACCGCACGAGCCTGCCGTCAGGCAGGTGAGATGTGGTGGTGGGGGTTCTTAAAGGCCAAAGACCTTGTGCTTGGCCAGTGCAGGAAAGATACCCCACCACCCCGCCTGCTCCGCAGTCGCGGTCCCATCGCTGGCAAAAGCTATACTTTCGCGGGCGCTTTACCCCGACAAGTCGGGGAGGTATGAAAGCTAAGAAGCTCATATCCGATCCCTGTGTTTTTTATTGAGGATGCGCCGGTTTCGACCGGCTTGCCAGACAAAAAAGCCGTGACGAAGCAGAGGGAGTTTGCTCGGTCACGGCCCAGTTTGTGGAAGAAAACAGGAAGACACCGGTTGGATGCGATCCTGAGTTCCGGGCGGCAGAAGGCCCGCCGCCCGGAAGGCTTACGAACCCTCTCCTACCACTTGGCGCGCAGGCCAAGCGTCAGGCGCGGTTCGAACTCGTTCTGAGAGCCGTACTGGGTCTTGCCCTCGGCGAATTGATAGTAATATTTCTCAATTTCGCCGGTGATGTTGGACCCGTTGAGGTACAGCGACAGGTGCTTGTTGACGTCATAGGTGGCGTTGACATCGACAAAAGCAGTCTCATCCGCGTACTGAGCGATATTATCGCCCGACAGGGTCGAGACGCCGTTCAGGCGTTCGGAGCGATAGTTGTAGGCCACGCGGACCTGAAGCTTGTCGTCCTGATACCAGCCGACCAGATTGAACTGGTGCTTGGAGTTGTTGATGAAGGGCAGCTTTTCACCGTCCAGACCGCGACGCGATTCCGTCGAGGGCGAGTAGGTGTAGTTGGTGTCGACGCCGAAATTCTTCCACACCGGCGTATCGATCAGATCGTTGAAGGCGAACTTACCGCCGATTTCAACGCCCGACACCTTGCCGCCCTCGCCCTGGATCTGCTTGTAGACCGGCACGTCGCGGCGGATGACGCCGTCCTGATCCGGGAAGCGGCCCACGGTCTGACCGGCGGTGGTGAAGCTTTCGATATCGATGTGGAACAGCGCCAGATTCACCAGAGACGCGCGGCCGAGATAGTATTCGGCGGCGAAATCGACATTCTTGGCGCGCCACGGATTGAGCTGCGGGTTGCCGTCCTGGTTGGCCGAGGTGACGATGCGGATGCCCAGCGTCTGATCGTCGGCGGTGTTGATCTTCAAGCCGCCGCCGTAGGAACCGAGGTCCAGAGGCTGCATGGTCTTGGCCGCCGCGAAGCGGAAGCGCAGCTTGTCCGAATAGTCGTAGACCACATTGATGGCCGGCAGCACGTCGACATAGTCGTTCGAGTCGAAGGTGTCGCCGATATCTTCGTTGGTGTCGCCATACGGATACTGGGTCGGGTCGGTGACGTTCTGGCGGACCCACAGGTCGGTCTTGATCACACGCACGCCGGCATTACCGCGGATTTTTTCGCCGATTTCGAAATCGCCGGCCAGATAGGCCGAGCTTTCTTCCAGCGAGACCGAATAGGACTGACCCGGCACGATCACGCGGTTGGCCCCGCCGAAGACGCGCGTCATGAAGGCGGCGGCATCGTCGAAGTCACGCGGATCGGCGGCCCAGAAGCCCGGCAGGCCCGAAGTCACGCCACCGAGGTCGGTGACGAAGATCGGGTTGTTGTATTCGTCCAGACGCGTCGGCTTGTTGACCGTATACGGCTGGAAAACCATGACCGACGGATTGGCGGCCGAAGGGACCATTTCGCCACGGGCGCAGCGCGGATTATCCATCACGACGTCGATGGCCTTCCACTGCGCGGCGCAGCCCTTGGATTGCAGCACGCCGTTCTGATCGCGGGTATTCGGATAGAAGTCCGAGAACAGGTGGAACTGCGTGATGTCGACTTCGCGCTTCGACGTGCGCGCGCCGAAGTGGGCGTTGGTGAAGAGGCCGAACATCTTGTCGTCGTAGCGGTAGTGACCGTCGTAACGGGCGACCTCCAGCGTCGAATCCGCCTCGTTATTGCCTTCGGACGAGAAGGCGCCCACGGCGTAGGAGCCGAGATTGGCCATATAGTCCTTCAGCGACTTGCCCGCGCCCAGACCGCCGGAGATCGGCGTGTCGAAGCCCGACCACACCGGATGATCGCCGGAGATGTCGTAGTGCAGTTGCGGGTTCTGACCGTAGCCCTGCGGATTCGGATCGATATAGCAGCCGCCCTGTGCGCCGGTCACCGCGTTGGTGCGGCGCGACGCCGGGAAGGTGTCGCAGATCGACTTCGGATAGAAGGTGCCGCGCGTACGGTCGTCGGCGTTGCGGAACAGGGTGAAGCGGCCGTCGGCATAGCGCCAGTTGGACAGGTCGCCCTGCACCTGACCGTTCATGCTCAGGCGGTTGGCGTTGGCCGAGATGGCGCGCAGCTCATAGGTATAGTTGCCGCCGTTGTCGTACTTCAGCTCAAGATTATAGTTGAAGGATTCCGACTTGTTGGTGCGGTTGACGGTGAACGAGTTCACCCAGTGGGCGTTGATGTCGTATTCGTCGACCGTCAGCCACGGACGGCCGTTCGAGCCGGTCTGACCGGTGTTTTCAAAGTCCGTCGGCTTGGTCCAGGTGCCGAAGACGGCGCCGTCCCAGCGGTTCGAGATATTCATGCCGACGGCGCGGTTATAGTCTTCCAGCTTGGCGTAGAAGCCTTCGGCGATCAGGGTGTAGCCGTCGCCGAACTTCCATTCGGTCGACAGGTTGACGCCCAGACGCTTGCGCTGATTCTCGCGGTGGAAGCTTTCGTAGCCGTGCGGCGACAGGAAGTTCTGCGGCGCGGAACCGCCCCAGTCGTTATTGCCGGAAATGCCGCCGCCGATGCCGGAATAGTTGTTGCCCAGCGTGACGTCGGACGTCGCCGCCGACAGCAGCACGCCCACGGTATCGTTGCGCCAGCTCGCCAGACCATTGAGCGAATAGTCGTCGCCCTTGGTGTGGTCGCCGCGCTGACCTTCGATCGCGCCGGCCAGGGTCAGGCCCTGACGGAACTGGAACGGCCGACGGGTTTGCAGGTCGATCGTGCCCGACACGCCCGACAGCGCATTGGTGGTGTCGGTCGATTTGAACACGACGACGCTGTTCATCAGTTGCGACGGCACGTCGAGCAGGTTGGGCTGGGCCGAACCGAGGTTGCCCGCCGACAGATACTGTTCGCCATTGAGCAGGGTGATGACCTGCGACAGGCCGCGGATATCGACGGTCGAGCCTTCGCCCGCGTCGCGGCGGATCTGAACGCCGGTCACGCGCTGGAGCGAGTCGGCGATGGTGGTGTCGGGCAGCTTGCCGATGTCTTCGGAGGAAATGGCGTCGACGATGGCCGCTTCCTTGCGCTTGATGCCGACCGAGCGGAGTTGAGAGGCGCGGACGCCGGTGACGACGACTTCGGTGATATCTTCGGCCGCTGCCGGCGCTTCCTGCGCGGCGACGGCCGCCGAAAGCGCAAGCCAGGAGGCGCCTGCCGAAAGGGTCAGGGCCAGACCGCGCGCGATTTGCCTGCCCTTTGTTTGCCTGCCTGTGGTTTGCCTGCCTGTGTTTTGCCTGCCTGTGTTTTGTGTCTGTCTCATGAACTTCATCCCTGGTAATGACGTTTCTTTTTCACGGCGCACTGACCGGGCCCGGCGGCGTCATCCTTCGAAAGCATCCTCGCGACAGGACATAGGTTTTGTCTTGTTATGTCCTATTTTGTCTTATATTGTCGCGAAAGACATTGAAGATGAGCCGGGCAACAGGTGGCAAACAGCGCGTTTACAACGATTTCCCGTGGCATCCGCCTCATTTTTGAGGCGTTTTCGAGGGTTCCCCAGTCCGTTTATCCTTTATGGCTGGCATCGGTTTCACAAAATGGCCTGATTTTGTCAATCCGAAATGTCATCGATGTCATAAATTGTGGCCGATCAAGGCCACGACTGTGACCGCCCTGCATCACGCCAACCCTCGCCAGACCGGATTCGACCTGTTAGATAACGCCGCTTTTCCTGTTCATCGCTTGCTGTTAGTTTGAGTATCATGACGACGATTTACGATGTGTCCCGCCTCGCCGGTGTGTCGGCCAAGACCGTGTCGCGGGTTCTCAACGAGCCGGACAAGGTGAAGATCCACACACGCGAGCAGGTGCTGGCGGCGATGAAGCAACTGGACTACAGCCCCAATGCCTCGGCGCGGCAGTTGCGGCTGGGCGGAGCCAGTTCGCTGGGCCTGCTGCTCGAAGACCCTTCCTCTGGTTATCAGAGCCGCTTCCATCAGGCCCTGCTGACCGCCTGCATGGAGGCCGGCAAGCACATCACGGTCGAACTGTTCGAAGGCGTGAAGCCGGACTGGGAAAGCCGCGTCGACCGTTTTCTCAACGAAGGCCGCGTGCGCGACCTCATCCTGCTGCCGACCCTGTGCGATTTCGAACCGCTGAAGGCGCATCTGAGGAAGCGCGACGCCCGCGCCGTGCTGATCGCGCCGTCGATCTTCGACCCGCACTTCCCGTCGGTGGTGATGGACGACCGCGCCGCCGCGCGTCAGATCATCGAGCACCTGTTCTCGCTGGGTCACAAGCGCATCGGCCACATCAGCGGCCACCCGGACCATTCGGCCTCGATCCTGCGCCGTCAGGGCATATTCGAAGCCTATGACGCCGCGGGACGTCAACGTCCGGGCCCGGACCTGTTCGTCGCCGGCGACTTCATGTTCAAGAAGGGCATCGAAGCCGCCGAGGCGCTGCTGTCCCTGCCCGAACCGCCGACGGCCATCTTCGCCGCCAATGACGAGACGGCTGCGGCGGTCAGCATGGTGGCGCACAAGCGCGGCCTCAGCATACCCGCCGATCTGTCGGTCGTGGGCTTCGACGACGCGCCCATCGCTTCGGCGGTATGGCCGGCCCTGACCACCATCGCCCAGCCCTATCTCGACATGTCGCGCCGGGTGGTGCAGTCGCTCGACGACTGGGACGCCAACTTCCCCGGCGGCACGGCGGCGACCTATATGACACGGCACGACCTGGTGCTGCGCGACTCTACCGGACCGGCGCCGAAATAGGGTTTTTCATTACGCAGTGTTAACTGGACTCCTGAGCCGTTTTCGTTTTTCTTGTGTTAGCGGGGTAATACGAGAACACACGGAACAGATGCCGGTAAGTTGCCAAAATCCTCTGGGGCTGGAAGGTTTCGCGTTTGTGGAGTTCGCGACCCCGAATGCGGAGGCGCACACCACCGCCTTCGAGCGCCTGGGCTTTGTCGAGACGCACCGCCACGCCTGGCAGGATGTCAGCGTCTTCCGTCAGGGGCAGATTTACTTCGTCCTCAATGCCGAGCCCGCCGGTCACGCCGCCCGAACGGCGGCGCGTCACGGTCCGACCGTCTGTGGCATGGGCTTCCGCGTCAGCGACGCCCAGCGCGCCCTGCGTCTGGCCGTGCAACAGGGGGCGAAGGCGGCCGACGCCCACGCGACGCCGTACGGCGAAGACGTACCGGCACTGCAAGGCGTCGGCGGCACGCTCATCTATCTGATCGACGATGTCGCCATGCGCGGCCATGCACCCGAAGGCTGGCGCGCCCTGCACTCACCGCCGGTCGCTCAGGTCAACGGCGCCGGGCTTGTCTGCGTCGACCACATCAATCATGCCCTGCGCAAGGGTCAGATGCAGACCTGGGCCGACTTCTATGTGCGCGTGCTGGGCTTCGAATCGCAGCGCTATTTCGACCTCGACACCCACGCCACGGGGATGGAGGCGCAGGCCCTCGTCTGTCCGCAGGGGCAGATCCGCATTCCGCTCAGCGAAAGCCGCTCGGCCTACAGCGCCACCGAAGCCTTTCTGGAAGCGCACGGCGGCGAAGGCGTGCAGCACATCGCGCTGGAAACCTTCGACATCCACGCCACGGTCGAGGCCCTGAAGGCACGCGGCGTACGCTTTCAGCCGGTCCCCGCCCCCTATTACGACGGCATCGACGCCCGCGTGCCGCACCACGACGAAGACATCGAGCGCCTGCGCCGCAACGGCATTCTGATCGACGGCAATCTGCGCCGCGAAGGCATATTGCTGCAGGCCTTCACCGATACGGACTTCGGCCCGGTCTTTTTCGAGATCGTGCAGCGCAAGGGCAATGCCGGCTTCGGCGGCGGCAATATTCAGGCGCTGATGGAGGCCGCCGGGCTGGAGCAGATGCGCAAGGGGTTGCTGAGGGTTTAGGCGGGCTTTGCTTAAATCGAATAAAGGGTTTCCTGCAATCGGATATAGGCCGCCTTGATGCCCGAAAGCGCGCCTAACCGCGCCTTGCCTTCGGCCACGCTGCCGTAACGCGCGATCAGATAATTGCCCAGCTTCTTCGCCCCCAGTTCGCCTTCGCCATTGGTTTCATAGGCGCGCAGGATCGAAACCAGAAGGTCTTTCAATTCACCGTCAACCGCCCCCAGCCCCAGCGTCTCGGTCGTCTTGGCGCGCTGGTGGCGCGTCACCGGCGGGTTGGTGAACAGGATATAGGCCAGCACGTCGAACAGGTCAGAGTCCTTCGCGTCGATCAGACGGCGCATATCGTCCAGCTTATCGTGATCGTATCCACGATCCGAAAGCTGTTCCAGAAACTGCTCGCGCCGGTCCGGGTTGCTCCACGCCGCGCGCAAGGCATCCTCGTCGGGGATCATCCCCGACAGATCACCGAACAGCCTTTGCAGGAACTCCGCCGCCGTCATGGGGCGGCCATCCGGCCCCCAATAGGTCGTGGTCGAGATATAGCGGATATGGCGGTCTTTACCGTCAGCCAGCCGGATAATGATCTTTTCCGCCGCCCCGATGTCTTCGCCGTCATCGCCTCCGCCCAAGGGCTCATCCGGCCCCGGTTCGGCAGGGCCACGCGGACCGCGCGGCTCAGGCGCGACCGGCTCCAGCGGCTCTCCATCCCATTCCGGGTCGCGGAAATTTTCATGCGCCTTCACGAAATCCCAGATGGTGAAAAACGCCTTGTCCTCAAAGGTGCGGGTGCCGCGCCCGATGATCTGTTTGAATTCGATCATCGATTTCACCGGCCGCATCAGCACGATATGCCGCACATTGCGCGCATCCACCCCCGTCGATAGCTTCTGAGAGGTGGTCAGGATGGTCGGGATCGTCTTGTCATTATCCTGAAACGCCCTCAGATGCGCTTCGCCCACCGCGCCGTCATTGGCGGTGACGCGATGGCAATAGTCGGGGTGGGTGCTGGTCTTCACCTGATTGATCAGATCACGGATCAAAGCCGCATGGTCCTGCGTCGCGCAGAACACCAGCGTCTTTTGCCGCTGGTTGATCTGAGCCATGAACTCTTTGACGCGGCTCAGTTCGCGCTGTTCGATGACAATACGCGTATTGAAATCCAGCTCACTAAAGCGGTCGCCCTCTTCGACCTCACCGCTCACAAGCTCGTCGGAACCGTCATAGACATATTCGTCGATGGTGCTGGCCAGCCGTTCGGCATAGTCCTTGGCCTGCCCCACCCCTTCGCGGTGCGAAAGGCCCGCGCGCTTGGCTTCGATCACCGCCAGCTTATGCCCGCGATAGATCAGCACATAGTCGCAAGCCAACCCCTTGCCGCGTTTATTGCCCGACAGGATACGCCCCGGACAGATCACCTCACGCCGCACCCGCGACCCTTCGACCACGCCCCACCCGGCGGCCCGTAATACCGGGTCGATACGGTCAGCGCGCGTCTCGGATTCGGTCTCAGTGCGTGTCATAATCCCCCGATCAGGTCAGTTCCCCGGCAAAGGCCTTTTGCAGCAGAGATTGCCGCAGGTCGTCAAGGTCAGCCAACTTTGCCTTGTAGCTAATTGCACTTTCTTGGATATGTTGTCGCACTTCGCGAAGTCGCTTAGCAATGGAAAACTGCATCTCTGCCCGCGCTGGAATTTTTACCTTCAAGGCACTCCATTTGCTCTTATTTATAATTGGGAGCGTTGCCTGACCTGCATTTGATAAAACTTGCTTCTGAAAATCGGGCGTCAGCATTTGGTAGTATATGTATTCTGCGGATACACCTGATTTTGCCGTTATTGAGTTAATCTGTTGATTGGTTGTGATTGGCTGTTCATTAAAACCCGCCTTACCAATGGTTGCTCCGATACACACCATAAGCGCTGAGTTTTCTTGTATAATGCGAGACACAGACGCGCCTTTTTCACTGAGGCCCTCATTTGTATAATCAAGAGTCCCGTCGCACTTGAAGTCACCCGGCTTTATGAAGGGAAGATAGTCACCGAGCATTCCCGCCTCAGATGTTTTTGGGGTAGAGCCTGTTTGGATAAGGCCTAAGTCTGAAAGTGCGAGGCCCTGCCATTCTATTTTCTTATCGGAAAAGCTATCTACGAGTAGCGCGCTAAATAACTCATCCAAACTTTGCAGATTGGCTTCGGCGTTGGCGCGGGCGCGGTCCAGCCCCTCAAAGGCTTCATCCAGAATGGCCACTATCCGCTGTTGCTCTTTTAAACAAATCGGAAGCGAGACCATTTCGCGGTGCACATCATTCCGATTTAAGGTCGGTACGCCAGTGCCGGCCGCAAAACGTCCAAGCCCCAGCCATTGCAAGAGATAAAAAACAAAACGCGGATCATTATCGTGAAAGTCTTTGACATATAAAGTGGTATTTAAAGGCCAAAAGTCCTCGTTTATGTAGAACACATTTCCAATGCTTCCGCTTCGTCCAGTTGCTACTCCCGGACCTTTAACTTTTGCTTCAATATGAGTGTCGGTCGCGCCGCTAGAGGTGACCAAAGGATAACGACCGGGGGTGCGTTGCGGAGCGGGCAAGTCAAAGCCCCTCTGAAGTGTGCTTACTTCATCCAATCGCTTTTTCACCCACCCCGGCTTCACAGCAGCCCCCGGATGGTTTCCAGAATTTCCGCCGTCTCCGCATCGCGGGCCAGCATATCGTCAATAATGTCCTGCGGATTACGCAACGCGGCCTTTTCCGGGGCGTTGGGGTTTTTCACCGACAGGTCAAAGGTGTCATCGTTCAGATCGCCGCGCGCCACGCTCCAGCTTTGCGGGCCAGTGACCCTGGTTTTCTGCTTTTCGACAAAATCGCTCAGGTCATCGTCATTGAGCGGATTGGTCTTGCCCAGGGAGCGGCCCGGATCGAGCTGATAAAACCAGATTGTCCGCGTCGCCGATCCCTTTTCAAAGAACAGCACCACCGTCTTGACGCCCGCCCCCTGAAACGTACCCTGCGGACAATCGAGAATGGTGTGCAGGTCGCAGGTTTCCAGCAGTTCCTTGCGCAAGGCCACGCTGGCCTGATCGCTATTGCTGAGGAAGGTGTTCTTGATCACCACCGCCGCCCGCCCCCCGGCCTTCAGCTTACGGATAAAGTGTTGCAGGAACAGATAGGCGGTCTCCCCCGTGCGAATGGGGAAGTTTTGCTGCACTTCGCGCCGCTCACCGCCGCCAAACGGCGGATTGGCCAGAATGACGTGGTGACGGTCCTTTTCCTGAATATCCAGCACGTTTTCATTTAAGCTATTGGTGTGGATCAGGTTCGGCGCTTCGATCCCGTGCAGGATCATGTTCATGATGCCGATAATATAGGCCAGACCCTTCTTTTCCTGCCCGAAGAAGGTGTTCTTTTGTAAGGTTTCCCAATCGACGCCGCGCAGATTACCCTGACGCATATAATCATAGGCTTCGCACAGGAAGCCCGCCGATCCGACCGCGCCGTCATAGACGGTTTCGCCGATTTTGGGATCGACCACCCTGATCATCGCCCGGATCAACGGACGCGGCGTGTAATATTCGCCGCCATTGCGGCCGGCATTGCCCATGCGCCGGATGCGGGTTTCATAAAGCTGCGACAGCTCGTGACGCTGCGCCTGCGTGTTGAACGAGAGGGAGTCGATCTGCTCCAGCACGTCGCGCAGGATATAGCCCGAACGGAATTTGTTGCGCAGTTCGCTGAACACCTCACCGATCTTGTATTCGATGGTGCGCGGGCCGGTCGCCGTCTGTTTGAATTTGGCCAGATAGGGGAACAGCTCCTGATCGACAAAGCCGATCAGGTCGTCACCGGTCAGGGCGGCATTGTGGTCAAACGCACCGTCTTTTTTCGGCGCGGCCCAGCGATCCCATTGGAACGCACCGGTTATAATCGGGCTGTAGGTATCGCCATCCAGTTCCGCCCGGTCTTTGCGCTCGGTTTCCAGATCGTGAAGGTATTTGAGGAACAGCACCCATGAGGTCTGCTCCACATAGTCCAACTCATTGGCGACGCCCTCTTCGGCGCGCAGGTCACGTTCGATCTGATTAAAGGCGTTATCGTACATTGGGTGCCGGTGGCTTGCGTGTCAGGCGATTCGCGCTACCCTAAGCAGCGAAACGCCCGCCCGCAAGGTTGTGCTTTTTCAGCATTCGGGGTCTTTTGGGCGTGAGCGATATAAAAACAAAAAACCCGCCTTGCGGCGGGTTTTGAACTTGATTGGTGCCAAGAGAGGACTCAAATTTTAGAAATAGTTGTTTGATTTCAGAAATTTGAGCCATTTTGACTCCATCTCGTTACCCACACCGTTACCCACACGCTTTGTGTTGCAGGTGGGTTACGGTCCGGATTTTCGTCAGCCTGAGCGCGGTCCCAACCAAAAATCTCGGCCCTTCGGGAACAATATCTGCTTCGTCAATCGAAGGCAACTATCCATGCCTGATCGTGTCTGGCCATGCGCGTCCGCGATGCCAGTAGACGGACAAAAGGGATATAATCCGCATGCGGATGAATGGAAATGGAGCGATCTACAATCCTAAAATTTTCGCGCGGGTAGTCGAGATATGACCAAGGGCCGCATATTCTATAATGCCTTTGGGCCGCTCGTTACCCTACGAGTGCGGAGAATGGAACGGATAATCTCCGAATAAAATGCGGAGATTATGGCTCGTATCTGGCAGGACTGCCGCCACGTTGTCTGCAATCGTCGCACCTTGTAGGCGTAAAAAGGCCAGGAGCCGTTTTTTTAAATCTCACCTGAAACGCTGATCTGAAGGTGTTTCGCTCTCTGCCCTATGACATTTAGAATATCCGCGAGGATATTCGATTGAATGCCTTCCTTTGCAAAATCTCCGGCAAGTGCCTCCGCACGCTCGAAGACCCCTTTGCTCAAACTCAGGAGTTTCTTGTCGAGGTTCCGTTTAGCCGATGCCGTGTCGGGGACAAGCTGATGCCAGTGACGTAAAAACACGTCCTTTGCCTCATACTTCCCGCCAATTTTCATCGCCATTTTCGAGGCGAGGTCAGGATAGACAGCGGTGCTGAGAAGGTCATAGGCGGGCGAGAGTATGGGCTTGTTTGACGTATACAGGAACGAGAAATTCTTCCCATGCGCGTCAGCATTTCCAATCAGGAAGTTAAATATCACGCGGTCCTGGAGCGCCAGGATAACCCCAACCCGATCCGTCCCCGTTACCGCGCCCTGCGCCAAGACCTCTCCCATCGCCGTCTTCACTAAGACCATGAAGCTCAAGGGTAAGACCCAGCATTGACAACACGACCAGGGCTTTACCGATATGGCAGGACTCCTTGCCTTGCTCGAGTTCACGCAGATAGCGCACCCCAACGCCCGATGTGGAAGCAAGCTGCTCTTGTGTGAGCCCTTGGCTCTTACGTGCGCGGCGAACGCTATGACCAATGTCCTCGGCCTTTCTGATATGCGTCATTATCAACCCTTTCGGGACGATTGTAGCATTGCAGCGTGAAAAATCAATAAATCATCCCGTTCGGGACTATTTCAATTTCTAAAGCCGGATTCAGAGAAAAACATCCCGATCGGGTCGTTAGATAAAGGGCGGCAGGCATCTTTGCTGAAACCCGGCTGGTTTTTCTGTTACCCAGTGGGTGCGGAGAATACACGTCTTATTGTCCGCAAAATATGCGGGTAATACCCCTTGCTTGTGCGGAGAATATACCGCACAATCTCCGCAAGGAGTGCGGAGAAATGAAATATATTCACGAACAGGATGGCTGGCCAGCCTTTCACTGGAGCCATGAGACGCTCGCTGATCAGCTCGCATCCGTGCGCCATAACCAGGGCAGGCTGGTAGGCCGCATGGAAGGTCTGGGCTTCAATCTGCGCGAAGAAGCGGTTCTCGCGACCCTCACCGAAGACGTGTTGAAGTCGAGCGAAATTGAGGGTGAACGTCTCGATAAAGAACAGGTCCGATCTTCGATTGCCAGACGCCTCGGCATGGATATAGGCGCTTTAGCTCCGGTTGACCGTAACGTCGAAGGCGTCGTCGAAATGATGCTGGATGCCACACAGCACTACAACACCCCTCTGACCGCCGAACGCCTGTTCGGGTGGCATGCGGCCCTGTTTCCGACGGGCCGAAGCGGCATGACGAAGATCGTTGTCGGGGCATGGCGTGACGGCACATCAGGCCCGATGCAGGTCGTTTCCGGCCCTATCGGACGCGAGCGGATTCACTTCGAAGCCCCGGATGCGCAACGGCTTGATGAGGAGATGAAAGCCTTCCTGAAATGGTTCGAAGAGGGAGCAGACCTCGATCCGGTCATTCGCGCCGCTATTGCGCACCTGTGGTTCATCACTATCCACCCGTTTGAAGACGGGAACGGGCGGATCGCCCGCGCCATAGCGGATTTGGCCTTAGCCCGCTCTGAAAGAAGCTCACAGCGGTTCTACAGCATGTCGGCGCAAATCAGAGCCGAACGCGCCGCCTATTACGACCGTCTGGAAAGAACCCAAAAGGGCGACCTGGATATAACAGATTGGATCGGCTGGTTTCTGGCTTGCCTAGATCGCGCATTTGTGGGGGCTGAAACCACGCTGGCGTCCGTCGTTACGAAAGCCCGGTTCTGGGAGACGCATCAGGTGAACGCGCTCAATGCCCGTCAACGGCTGATGCTGACCCGCCTCCTCGATGGATTCGAAGGCAAGCTCACATCCTCCAAGTGGGCGCTGATCGCCAAGTGTTCCCAGGACACGGCAAGCCGTGACATCGAAGACCTGATTAAACGCGGCATCCTCGTCAAGGATACATCAGGTGGCCGTAGTACAAGCTATACTCTGGTATCAGCGTGATGGCGCGGGTACTCGCTACACGGCCACAGTACGCCCCAAAACCTTGGCACCGCGACGAGACAGGCTTGGGGCTCAGATTATAAATCGTCTTCACCGAGAGTGAGAATATTTCGCGTCTCTTCCCGTCGAAGGAGACGTCGCTATATCGCGCGACGAGCGCCGATAATTGGCCATAGGGACATAGGATTCTGTCATAAAGCGGATCACGAATACGGGTATGGAATGTCAATACAACACTTCAAAAAATAAAAGTTCAACTTAATATAAATAAAACCGAGCTTCCTGAGAAGGCATATATAATAAATACAAATAAAATATTAAATACTATATAGATAGTATATGAAGAAGCCCTTGCAAGACCTCATCTCTAATGATTCGGACTTGCGACGCATTTGATATGCTGCCCTCCTCGTGCGTGATTCCATTAAGCGTTTTCAAATTCTTTTTAAAATTATCGCATGCTTGCTTGCAAGCACGAGCATTAGGATCAGGAAATATATCTCCATTATTTGCGCACCACGTGATCATATCGCTCAACGATGGCGAATAATTCTTTCGCTCTTTATCAGTGGGCGCGGCTTGACCTGCAACTATCTTACTATTTAATACGTCATCCCTCATTTTAATGAAATGAGAGTGGCGCCTGAGATAATCCCTCATTCCTGCATCGAAGATAGTGCGGAGCAGTATTGCGCTAGCGTATGGAAAGTCGGCGATACTGAGTCTTTCAGCTTCGTAGACAATGGCCGCGAGTCGTGGCTGCTGAAATGCGACAGGCAAGCCAAGCGGCAACAGGGTTTCCAGCGATTGAATTTGCCGCTTTGTGGCTGAGCCTTCTAAGATAGATTTCGACGTTGCAGGCGTGGGCGCGGGCACGGCAGTCGAATTTGGCTTGCCAGAAACAGGCCTGGGCGGCGAACGGTCGGCGGTTATGGTCTGCCGATCTTCTTTTCTACGATGCGTAGATAGAGGTGTTGTGTGACGATACTTCTGTGCAAATTGTTGTAGTTTATCCCTTACATCGGCGTATACGTCACTGTTCTCACGAATATCAGTCTTCTTCGTGTTCCACGGCAACAGTGAAGGGTCTTCTGACTCGAAATAGACCCACCCGACAAAACCATTATACTCGTTGTGCCAATTGGTGGTCCACCCGGTTTTGTAAGTCTGATCATGCAGCAGAATTACACGATCATTGCAGACAATATACCAACCAAACTCCTTGGCGATAAGCTTATGAACCTGAAGATTATCCGGATCTGCACCGACGTTACCCTTTATAGTTTTGCCGAACCGATATTTTTCGTGAACTCCCGCCACAATTTTAACTTTAACACCGTGAGACGTAAACTCCGCCTCCTGTAAAGGTATGTATGTATTGGCAACAGGTTGGGGCGCAAAGGTTTCAATAATAGAGTTATCGACCTCTATCGTCAGGCCCTTGGCGATAAACAAACCATATCGCCTTGCCATGTTTTCCTTGAGAACGTCTCTCCATCGCACGGCGTCGAGGTCACGCTTCGTATCGGGCGTCACGTGACCGATTTGTATGCTGGTAAAAGCGACTCCAGAGGTCTTGGATTTGGTAGCGGGCAATTTGAAATCGTCTGCCTTATCGAGCTCGGCTCGCGTAAATTCCAACGCAAGTTGAGCAGTACCGTCGTCGGTAACGACTTTACAGCGCTCGCCGAGCTTAAGGATAGCCCGTTTTAGTCCCACGCCGAAGTGCCCAATCCCATAGGTATGCCGAGACTTCAGTCCCGTTCTAAATGCTACGCTTGTAAAGTTCTGTTCGGACATCCCTGAACAGTTGTCCTCAACAACGATTCCTTCGGAATCGAGCTTCAGAGTGATTTTAAAGCCGCTGTAGTCCTCCTGTAGACCACGATGTCTAGCTACCCGCATTTTGGCCCGGGCGGCATCAATCGAATTGTCGACCAAATCAAAAATACACTCGGAGGTTTGAATGTCCGCTATGAGATAATCAAATAGGTAGGACGGGGCCGGGGCGAAATCGACCAGCAACGTGTCATCCTGAGTTGTCATATTCCCCCCGTGTCTCAACCGGGAATAATTGGCCGTTATGCGGCCTTTCGTAAAGTGGATTTTTCCGAGACCAAAGAGAGTAGTGCTTCACTTACGATAGGAGAAACGCTGTTACCGATCATTCGGAAGCTATGCCATTTCGTAGGGTGAAACACAAACCAGTCTGGAAATCCCTGCAATCTTGCAGCTTCACGTACAGTGATTACTCGGGGCTGAACCGGGTGAAGGGGCCGCACGGACTGGAAACTACCCTTCTCTGAACCGGTGCCAGCTCGCAGCGTCGGGCATTGTTTCCCCCAAGCGAGCTTGGGGGACTTGCTTATCGGCTCGGTGGTTCCCTGGGTAGTTTCTATGAATCTGTCTATAACAACCGAGGAATGCTTCGTGGAAAACAATCCCGAAACTCTACCTTGCGACAGCTCGGTAAGTGCATCGTGCCACCCGATATGTCGATTGGGCATAGCTCTCTGTTTGCGGGCATAACTTGAAAGGTCTGACTCAGTTGTCGCTGGGTATTCAGCCCACCCAAAATCCAACAGACGGTTGGTTGCATCAATAGGTGATGGCAGGTCACTTATGGCGTCCCTTACAGTCGTCCGGACCTCTACTTTTAACCCTTCGACAGATGTCGAACTAAAATGGTCCACGTCATGTTTGTCATACCCCATGACAATTACACGCTTTCGGGTAGTGGGGGCCCCCAGATCGGCGGCATTCAGTATAAGCGGTCCAACGACTTCATAGCAGCTTGGTAGGTCGGCTATGGCCGCCTGAAGGAACCCTATATTGCATTCATCCAAAAGGCCTTCTACATTTTCCATCACGAAAACACGTGGCCTGAGTATCTCGACATGTCGAAAGTAATGACCAATTAGGGCATTGCGAGGGTCACCGGCATCACGCAAGCCCATACGACTGAAACCTTGACATGGCGGGCCACCTATCAGGAGGTCCAAGCGCGGCTTGTCTTTTCCCAATACGAAGCTCCACTCTGAGCTGCCCATCTGGGAAATGTCACCAAGCAAGGCTTGGGTATTAGGAAAATTCAGCCGATAAGCCGATTGGAGGTTGGGCTCGATATCAACTGCCGCAACTACGTCATAGCCCGCCAACTCCGCGCCCAAGCCAAATCCTCCGCAACCAGAGAAAAGGTCTACGCAAGTCGGCTGTGTCATAAGTCATTCCCATTGGACGCATCAAATGGGAATTATTCAATACAATAATTTACAGGTTTGTCGATCGGAAAGTTTGTCAGCCGATATTTTTTAGCACTTTCAAACCTTCTTTCGTTCCCATCCATTTTGATTTTTTCATACACCGGAATAATCCCAGACATCACCTTTGCATCCGTGTCGGCCGCCCCCCCCCCTTTGGAGCGGCAGCCGTTAGCCCCCCCCAGCGCCCGTCAGTTGTCACCTGTATTTAAGGAGCAATTCCCACCCGTTAAAGCTCCCACCGCGCCTATAACCGTTGATCGGGAGATTTTCGGCATTTTCGCAACTTTTAACCCCATGATCTTCGTTTTTGGCTCAAATTGCCAACCCGAGGTACGTTTACGAGACTCCCCCTTCAATAAAATCAGTGCCTTAGGCGATAACCGTCTCTCGCATCACCGCCCTTGTCTCTCAAATTTCCGACGTGCAGACAATGACTTACCGGCTCTGAGAGACGGTCTTTTATCTTGCCTCAAATCCCCCCGTCCCTCGCCGAATCTCCTACGATCTCGGCACTTCGCGAATCCGGAGCTTCACGACATTGGCAGTAAAACTGGTGACGAAAAGGCTCGCGTCTGTCGGGATCAGGAAGGTATTTGTGCGACCCTTTTTTGGTCCTTGCGCTTGCCAGATGTCGAAACATCGCGGCGCGTGCAGGTGGTCGGGCACTGAAAATAGACAACCGGGAAGATCATTTGCATGGCTCGGTCGATGTCAGGCGAACCGCTAGAGAAAATTCAAGAAATCGTTTTTTAAAATGCGCCGTCGCCTCGCAGGCGTCACGGTAGGTGGTTGAGTCACCGGCGCAGGGGCAACTCCAACTGACCTGTTGGTTTCACCAGCCCCGGACCCCGTGGTTTGCGCCCTGGTTCGGACGGAACGGCAGCGTCAGACCTTTCCGACATTGGAACATCATCAGGCTCTCCGGAGAGGAAACGCAGCAGTTCGTCGCGCATGATCAGACGGCACTTACCGATCTTGACCGACTTGAGCGAACCGTCGGCAAGGCGCTCATAAAGAAACGACCGCCCAAGTCCGCTGGCCTTCACGGCTTCATCTATCCGGTAAGCAAGTTTCTGCGTGTCGATTGTCGGTTGCGTGACCATGCTTGTCTCCTGGCATCCGTGCGGGTTCAAATGGACAGGCAGGTGTGTCGCTGGCAGGCATGCCAACCCTCAGCCTGAGCCTGGTGAGAGTTCGCTGCATGATGCCATTACAGAAAGCCGGGCCCTACGCACCTCCTGCCCCCCGGAGATACCGTTTTGCCGTCACATGCGCCCAGACTGAGGTCTTTTGATATCAGGAGACAAGATCAACCAACTCCGAGTGATGGTACATTTTTTTCAGGTCCGCATGTCGCACTCGGAACTGACTGCGACGCTTCAAAACAGGCTTAACCTCAGAGGCCCGCTCCAGCTTCACCGCCGGATCGTAGTAGACGGCACCGGATGCAAAGGCTTTCAGGAACAGGATAAAGTCCGTCTGTTCGCAAAGCAGTATGCGGGAACCAAAGCTGTACTCAGGCGGAGGTGTGCGGAATAGGGTCGGCACGTAAGCGGCCTGAGCGTGTTTCCGATTCCAATGCTCCATCATGCCGGTGAACGACCAGCTCGCCGCAACCTCGCCTGCACCATCGACCAGCCGGATGCCTCCACTGAGGTCCGTGATGATACCCTTGTTCGGGTCGAAACCGGCAATCGTCATGCGCAGGCCGGTATCAGGATGAAGCCCCTTCTGGCAGGTGTAGATGCCCCCGAAGTTCAGCCTGTCAGGCTTTCCGTTTTTATCCGCATATCCATAGCGACGCAGGAACGGTGCAACGCCGTCATCTTTGTAGATGCCGCCGTTGGGTTCGGGCGTCATCAGAGTGACGGGGGTCTTTGCACGGTAGCTGATGAAGTCACCGACGCCGTACTGCTTCACCTCCCACCCCATGAAATCAGGCTCTGCAATCCCGTTCGGGATGATGCCCAGCTCTGCTTCAAGGGTGTACCCGCCTGCATTCGGGGCGGTGTATTGCATTTTCTGGCCGTCTCTGGCGAGACGCTGGGAGGCAATCCACTGCTGTTCGTAAACCCGCCGGAGTTCACTAAGCAAAATAGCTTTGGGACTGACTTTCTGGTCGGGGTCTGACGGGAGTTCTAAAAACACCCCAACGGACTGCCACTCGCGCGCGTTCAGCTCGATGGCTGTCGGATTATCAGCGAACGTCGCATATCCCAGCACTTCGCCTGTTGCCGTCATCCCCATGAACAAAACCCGGCCCGGATCGCGGACAGTCATGATTGCTGAAGGTGCGGCTTTGCAGCCCTTCAGGAAGCCCGACATTCGCACTTCGGGGTAGTCCGGATAAAGGATAAGCTGAGCGTCGGGCGCGGGGTGGCGACCGTCCTCGTCAAGCCAGAAGAATTTCACCTTTGCCTTCGGCCGGTCCTGTTTGCTTCCGGCCATTTCACGGGTGTCTATGACGATTTCGCCGTGAGGAATAATGTTCAGCGCCCCGAAACCACCCCCCAGATAGACCTGATTTTTAGAATTGTCGTTCGGGGCCAGTTTCTTGGCATAAATGCGCTCCGCGCCATGGTGGCGCATCAGACTGAGCAAACCCGACAATGACGCAACCAACTCAGTTTCCCCGGATAGTGAGTCTCTTTTCCTCCGACCTTAGCCACTCAGCCAGAAGCTGTACAGGCTGATTGTCCGGTAGCCTTGTGCGTCCCTTTAACGCGCACTCCCAGACAGTGGCGATACGCCAGCCCAGTGCGTCAAGCGCATTGATGTTGCGCGCATCGCTGGCGACGTTTTTACCGATCTTCTCCTGCCAGAAATCAACGCGCGTGCCCGGCCATCTGAACAGATGACAGTCATGCCGATGCCAGAAACACCCATTGATAAACACAACAGCTCCGTACCTCGGAAACACCAGATCAGGCTTGCCAGGCAGGTCCTTTGCGTGAAGGCGGTAACGAAAGCCAAGTGAATGGAGCGCACGACGAATGTGCAATTCTGGCTTTGTGTCCTTGCCCCGGATTGCCGCCATATTGCGGCTACGTGTTGCAGTGTCGTGGACGTCAGCCAATCAGACAGCCACTTTCAATTCAGGCTCGTCAGTGATCAGCGCCTGAATGTGGGGCTGCATAATCCGTGCGACTTCCCGGAAGACCGGAACCGCTACAGAGTTGCCGAACTGCTTATAGGCTTGCGTATCCGATACCGGGATGCGGAAGCTGTCATCATAGCCCATCAGGCGCGCGCATTCTCGCGGGGTCAGCCGACGAGGGTTATTCCCCTTCCCCCGACTGACGAGGATTTCTGAGCCGTCCTTGTAGTACCGTGCCGACAAGGTACGCGATACGTCGTCCGGTCCTACAAGCCCGAACCCAAAGCCATTGCCCGCCGCTTTGTGTTTGTCAGCGTAGTTTTGCAGGTAAGCCCAGAGCTTGTCAGTCAGGGTGTATTTCGAGGCCACCTCAGCCCGGATGCCGGTTGTATAGGGCGGCTCGGCGTCTTCCGTCGCGTTCTCAGGGTGCAGGATGGAAGAGAGCTTCACAGAGCCCTTCGGAGGCAGATTCAGGTCATCCCATGAGAACGGAACATCTTCCCGAAAACCGACAATGACAATACGCTCGCGGTGCTGGGGCACAAAGTGCTGGGCGTCGATGACCATCGGCCACACCTTGTAATTCAGTTCACCTTCAAGTGTCTTCATGATGACGTCGAACGTCCGGCCCTTGTCGTGACTTTTGAGGTTCTTGACGTTTTCCAGCATGAAGGCTGCAGGCCGTTTGTCAGCGATGATGCGAGCAACGTCAAAGAATAGCGTCCCCTGAGCCTCGTCCAGGAACCCGTGGCTGCGTCCCAGCGAGTTCTTTTTGGAAACACCCGCAATCGAAAACGGCTGGCACGGAAACCCTGCAAGCAGCACGTCGTGGTCGGGAATCTCAGCGGTTTCAATCTGGGTGATGTCGCCGTGGATCGGGTGATTATCGCGAAAATTAGCGGCGTAGGTCTGTTGCGCGTACTTGTTCCATTCGGAGGTAAAAACGCAGTGGCCGCCGATTTCGTCGAAGCCACGACGTAGCCCGCCGATGCCGGCGAACAGGTCAATAAATGTGAAGCGCGGCGGCGATGCGGTCACATTGGTGGCGCCGCCGACCAGAGTTTCCAGAAACTGAATAGCCGCACGCCGGGGAGCCAGTTCACCCGTTTCCCAGCGGCGAACCTGACGGGGACTGTAACCGAGCTTGTCGGCCAGTTCCTCCAGCGAAATGCCAGCTTTCAGACGTAATGAGTGAAAATCCTGCTTTCGCATTAAAGACGCCCCTGGGAATAATCCGGACACGCTGTCCTGATTTGCCCCCTAACTCAAGCGATGCGTCAGTGCAAATGTTTTTATTTTGTTCCCAAGGCAGGAGAGACCCCGACGGCTCAGGCATCCTCAGTCAACAGGCTCAGCGGATAGGGGATTTCGTCCCGCGCACGACTCGCGCCGCCGTTGGCATCAACCGCTTCGAAAATTCGCCGCTCAAGCTCGTCTCGCTGCTGGCTGGCGGCACCTTCCCAAATGGCAAGGATTTCGGCATCGCTTAGCCCGTGGGCAGCCTGGAACTCTGCAATGGCCTCAGCGGCCTTTTCTTCATCAGTGTAGTCATAAAGGCGGTTCGCTATATCCACGATGATGGCCATGGCCGTTTCTCCTCTATAGTGTTTAAACGTTATCAGAAACTCCCACAGCTGACCAGGCCTGGCAGAAGGTTCCCCGCTGTATTTCCGAAAGCGGCAAATACGACGTATCGGTCCACACCTCATAAGGCCCGCGCGGCGGCGAGGCGACTATCAAAAGTCAGGCCGAAGACGCCGCCCGGCAGGGTTTAGGGGCCATGAGGCAGAAAAAGCACTGAAAATTTCGTGACTTAACCACAAACAGCCTCTTGTCACAACGCCTTGCCTCATGAAAAAACGATGTGCAGACAATGACTTATGCCTATTCAGGAGGCATTGCTTTTATCTTGCACTCCTCCTTCACCTCACACTGTTCCTCCAAGCCGGCGGCTAAGTCCCCAGTAGCTTTCGCTTGGCCTAGGGCACTCGCCTCGATAGCCCGGTTGAAGAGGAAAGCTCCTCGCGCGATATGATAATCGACACCTTTGACTGTCATGCCGAGGATACGCGCAATCTCTTTGATGGGCACGCCTTCCAGTCGCCGCATGGTGATTACCATGCGGGTTGTCTCCGGAAGCGAGCGGATGGCAGATAATCCGACTCTCAGTTCCTCGCGAATGGATACTGCTTCAAATCCGTCGGGATCGCAGGATGCGTATTCAAGGGTTTCGATATCTGGTAGCGCTTGCAGGGCCACCACCTTTGCCCTCCGGACCTGTTGTACAGCTGCATTGAAAACAATTCGCATCACATATGCTCTCGGCGCGGATAGAGATTTCCAAATATCGCTGGTCAGGACTTTCGTATAAGCATCGTGGACGATGTCACGAGCTGCTTCATCTTCCCGGAGTATGCGCCTCGCCATCCAAAGGTACTGCCGCTCATAGGGCGCGATATGATCAGCAAACCACCGATCGACCTCCCGGACCCAAGGCTCCCCTTGTGCGACGGTCGGCTTTGTGTCGGTTAAACCTTCGTAGAAGTAACGCTCGTTAACCCGCAAGGTCTGCGCGGCTAGCCTTAGGCGAAGGTGGCTGATCCGAGCCCGCCCAGCTTCATAGGCAGCCAACTGCTTCGCGGATACACCAAGCGAACGAGCCAGCCGCTCGGGCGACATATTAAGCTCATTGCGCCGCTCGCTGATACGCGCGCCGACGTGTACATCACTGCTGGGAAAAGGGGTAAGCATGACCTGTACTCCCCAAGGCTTCGATGGCGGTGCGTCCCCGCCTATGAAAGCCTCCTTGATCCTTGGAGATCGGGGAGTTGGAAAACCGGCAGTGCACGGTCCCTGTGACCTTTAGCCGGGGCCTGTTGCATACGCCACAGGCTCCCCGACCACATAAGGGTCAAGGAGGTGCGTCGGAATGGCCGACGTCAACCAACACTACGGGGTTTCCACGCCCCGGCACTGCACGTACAGCGCTACCGCAAACCTTACATGAAAAGTAAGCAATTGCCACCCCCAACTCAATCTTGGATTTTGAAGGTGATAATCAACGCGGGAATTCGCTCCTAACCTTTTAAACCATGGTTACAATAAGGGTGACTAATCTGCCCATTCCCTGGCTCACCACTACCGCCATCTTCCCTCCTAACGAGATGATCGTAAGAGCATGAGAGTGCCGGTTCAATGTAACCACGACAGATAGGACACTTGGGAGCTGTCGGAAGATATTGGCTTATGAACATTTCAGACTTAGCTTCGTCTGAAAATTCCACGCTTTCCACTTTTGCGCGAATATCAATTATGCGACCTCTAACCTTAAATTCTTCAGCAAGACCCTCCAATGTAGGCGTTTCATTATTATGAAATGTTCCGACTAAATATTCCAACATAGATGCCACTCTTTCGGTTCGAGCATTGCTTCCAGTATATACCAACATTGAACTTATAACCGACTTATTTGCTATTAGGAAGCTTTCCAAATTCTCCCGGCAAAGAGAAAATTTCTTGAAGAAATCCTTATCATTAGAATCCAGCTTCCTCTTGAACAGATAACATGTCCCGTAAAACAACTCTGGTGTGTGCTTCCCCCGTTCGGAGTAGAAATAAATCGCTGGATGAAGCCCTAGACTGGCCTTGTCGTGGCCGGTTATCCATCGCAGAGTAGAAATACACTTTTTAAGCGTGTTTATGGTTTCGGTTCCATCGTCATCCACAGGTGAGTCCTTTAGCAAGAGCACCTTTTTTTGGTGATTTCCGTCCGTGATAGAAAGCAATTTTAGTAGCAAAGACAGTGCATCTAGTGGAGTGCTTGGCCCACCTAAAGGAAGCTGTAAGCTTTTAACGGGAGCCTGTAGCTCTGGTTTGAATATCAATGTATTTATTTCTTGCGATAAATTTTCGATCTTTTTCTGATTATCTGAGGAAAATTTAGACCAGTACTTGTGACCGGAGCCCGCACGGACGATGCACCGAGCCGCTATAGCATGACTTCTGGACCTGTTACGCAGTAGCTCCTCTTCCGTTTTGTTTAACGCAGTCCCCTGAGTATTTATTTTAAAAAAGGACACTTCAGCTACTTCCGCATCTCCGTCCACCCATTGCAAATCCAATTGGCGGCTTGTCAGATTTTTAAGGCGGTTGTTTGTTATTTTATCAAATGAAACTTCAGTGCCGGAACGTCGTGCCGCTAATTTATCCTTCAAAGACTTGTAGCTTCCGACAACTCTTTCAACCCTGTCTCGAAGTTTTTTGGCTGTCTTCTTCTGCTCATCGGATATTTCCCCCTTATAAAAAGCTATGGATGAGACGCCGTCACCATAGTCATCTTCGATCCACGCTCTGAGCGCACTAAGCCTATGTGCCCCGTCTATCGCGAATACAAATCCATCACTAGACTGCCAAAGAATGACGGAGGGAACTAACTCACCGTCCAAGAAGCTCTGTATAAATCCAACCGCCTGAGATACAGACCACTGGTTTGTCTCCCGCTGGAAATCTGGTTTTCTCAAAGAGAGCACAAAGTTTGACGAAGCCTGTAGATTTTCGAATGTGATGCTCGACGCCTTTGTTGCAGTAAGGCTGCCTTCGACTGCATTGTGGTCGTTGTTCTGCCAAAAATCAGCGCGCGAAATCATGGCGTCCAAAATAACATTAGTAGCCAAGGTCAATCCCTCAAGTCTGCGTGTAGTGGTTATGCAGTCTGCCAATCCTTATTAGGCGCAGACTGTCGTCCGCACAATCTATAGGTTTGCCGAGTTGGTCAATCACCCCTAGCGCGCCTTTCTCCTGTCCGATTAATTGGTCGGAATTGCCGGTAGCCGACCCCTACAACGCTCGGGTTTTCGACCCGCTAAATTGGACTTGAGGAGTAAAATTGTTATCCTGAGGTGCAACCATAAACTTAGCGCGGTCCCCGCCTAAAGAGCGTGCTCAATCGTTTAATTTATGACAAACCGCGGGCGATGCTATTTTTTAAAATCCATCCCGCGGGCGATGCTATTTTTTAAAATCCATCCGTTTCACCGGAGACCGTTTCATGCTCCGGTGTACCGCTCCTTCATGATGTGCTATCTTAACCGTATATCCAGAAGAGACTTTGCCATGACCAACATACCCGGGTTTACTCTACCGAGAATGCCAGAAATCCCGACTATTAAGTCCGCACCAGAGTACGCCTTCGACGCGCTCCGACTCGAGATGAAAGGTTTCCAATCGCGCTTAACGGATGAATTTGAGTTAGGCGCAGTAGCAAACGGGGCGGGACTTATAATTTATGTGTCGGGCGTCCGGCTGTCCGGTCATATGATAATTTTTGAAGGGGAAGACGCGAATGGGCATAAAGCCATTCTCATTCAACATTTTACCCAGGTAAACGTTCAAATGATCGCAGTACCCAAACAAAAAGACGAACCTCGCCGAATAGGATTCTAATTCGGAAACCGTCGAACATCTAAAACTACAGCTGTGTGAGTATTCAAACTTGGGGGGCAACTTGGAACCTTGTATACTTGAAATTCAAGTCATTTTCGGGAAAATTAAGACAACCGCGTTGTTAATAGAGATGCCTATCCACAGCGGCGAATGTTTGGGTAATGCTCCAGAACATAAGAGGACCGTAACCGAAACAACACAGTAATATTGTGGACCTTTTTGGGGGCTCCGCTGATAGCTCAGTTTCGCTTATGAATCTGAATTCAGATTGGTATTTCCTGAATTCGAGTCACCTAAGCGCGGTCGCAGAGGTCGTTTTCCCCACGTCGAACGTCAATTGACCTTGCCTCAGTTCATCGAGGTAATCCGACCACCATTGCGCCATTTTAACCCGCTCGTCCCAGTGCTTGCCGCGATGGTAGATTGCCCGCACGCTATCTCCTCCCTTGTGCGCCAGAGCCTTTTCTATGGCATCTGCCGACCACAGGCCCGACTCGTTGAGTAGCGTGCTGGCGGTGCTGCGAAAGCCGTGCGCCGTCATTTCGTCATTGGTATAGCCCATGCGGCGCAAACCCATGTTGATCGTGTTTTCCGACATGGGCTTGATGCTCGTAATAAGGGACGGGAATACGTACTTGGTACCGCCGTATGCTAAGGCTTTCGCCTGCCTCAGTATTTCCAAAGACTGGCGCGAAAGCGGGATGGCGTGCTCAGACCGCATCTTCATCCTTGATGCCGGGATAAGCCAGACACACCGGTCGAAGTCGATCTCCTTCCACTCGGCCAGACGAACCTCGCCAGGGCGGGCGAAGACGTGCGCGAGGAAGAGTGTGGCCAGTCTGGTCAACGCGCTGCCATCATAGGCGTCAATGGCGCGCAACAGCATGCCAACGGATTTGGGCTCGACCAGTGCGGCATGATGTTTGACCTTGCCAGAAATCAGCGCATCTCCTAGGCCAACGGCAGGATTCGTCTTCGCCCGGCTCGTTATGATGGCATACCTGAACACACGGTCGGCAAAAGCTCGGGTGCGCTTTGACGTCTCATAATTGCCCCGCTTCTCGATGGCCTTCAAAGCCTCGAGAACCTCAAAGGGTTCAATGTCAGAGATCGGACGTCGGCCGATTGAGTTTTCCAGCTGTGAGCGGAACCAGCGCTGTTTAATCAGGGTGGCCGGGGAAAGCCCCTCCCTCTCCTTAAGCTCAATGAACTCTGCGGCTACGGCATCGAAAGTGCTGGCATGGGCGATCTTCGCCTGAACGATCTTGCGCTTTTTGTCCGCAGCCGGATCAATGCCTTCAGACAGCAGTCGCTTGGCATCGTCACGCTTAAAGCGGGCCTGTTTGAGCGTTACCTCAGGGTACTTTCCCAGCGACAGGATGTTTTCACGCCCAAAATGCCGGTAGCGCATCTGCCAGAGGCGATTTCCTGACGGTTGAACCGACAGATAAAGGCTGTTGCCGTCGGAAATTTTGTAAGCTTTTTCCTGCGGTTGCGCAGTACGCACCATCTTGTCTGTGAGGGCCATGTGGGTAACGGATTTTCAGAAAGTGTGGGTAAAAGGCCTATTACCCACTCGTTACCCACAAATGCGCCGGAAAACGCCGGACGCACGTGGAAGTTCGCGGATAATTAATCCGCTAAACTACCTTATTTTAAAGGATTTTTCAAATATTTCCGGACTTGTCCGGAAAGCTGATTGGTGCCCAAGAGAGGACTCGAACCTCCACGACCGTTAAGCCACTGGTACCTGAAACCAGCGCGTCTACCAATTCCGCCACCTGGGCACTTATAATCAGGCTGCGTTCCGATCTTGCGACCGGAGGCCGGTGAAATACAGAGAAGGCCGAGGCAGGTCAATGGCCTTTTTGAAAGTTTTTTACATTTCCACAGATGACTGAGGGGAAAATCCCGAACGCAAGGCCCGTCAGGGATTGCGACGCACAAGGCCATGCGCTAATTGGGGTTTATCAAAGGGCGTCGCGTCAAAGGCGTCCGCGCATCCGAGGTTTCCATCATGTCTAATCTGTCCTCCAGACTGGTCACCGTGTTCGGCGGTTCGGGCTTTGTCGGCAAGCACGTGGTGCGCGCCCTGGCTCAAAAGGGCTGGCGCGTGCGGGTCGCGGTGCGCAAGCCGACCTACGCCTACGATCTCAAGCCGCTGGGGACCGTGGGGCAGATTCAGGTCGTGCGCTGCGACGTGCGCAAGGAGGCCGATATTCAGGCGGCCCTGCACGGCGCGTCGGCCGTGGTCAATCTGGTCGGCATCCTCTATCAATCGCCGGGCGCGTCGTTCGACGCCCTGCACCGTGGCGCGTCCAAGGCTATTGCCGATGCCGCCGCCAAGCTGGGCATCAGCGACTTCGTGCAGATGTCGGCGCTGGGGGCCGACGCGAAATCGTCCTCCAAATACGCCTCGACCAAGGGCAAGGCCGAAGAGGTCGTGCGCGCCGCCATCCCGTCGGCAGTGGTTATCCGCCCGTCGGTCGTCTTCGGCCCGCAGGACGGGTTCTTCACCGGTCTGGCGCAGCAGATCAAGATGTTCCCGCTCATGCCGTCGATCGGCGGCGGCAAGACGAAGTTCCAGCCGGTATACGTCAGCGACGTGGCCGCCGCCGTGGCGACCACCCTGGCCAATCCGGCCTATGCGGGTCAGACCTTCGAACTGGGCGGGCCGGAAACCTTCACCTTCAACGATCTGATCAAATATGTGGGCGCGGAGATCCAAAGCCCGCGTCCGCTGGTGTGGATGCCTTTCGGCGTCGCCAGCCTGATCGGCCTTGTCGGCGACATCAGTGCGTTCCTGATCAAGCCGCTGCTGACCTCGGATCAGGTGCTGCTGCTGCAAAAGGACAATGTGGCGTCGGGCAAGCTGCCGGGCTTCCGCGAACTGGGCATCGTCCCGACCGCCGTGGAATCGGTGGTCCCGACCTATCTGTGGCGCTTCCGCAAAAACGGTCAGTTCGCCGAAGTCACCGGCTGAGCCTGACGACCATTGGATACGAAAAAGCCCTCCGGTCCGCCGGAGGGCTTTTTCGTATCATCCTCCCCTGTAGCGAAGCGTACGGGGGAGGTGGATTTTGGAGCGCAGCGACAAAAGACGGAGGGGCATTGCGTTGGTTTGCCCCCTCCACCACTTCGTGGTCCCCCTCCCCCGCTTGGCAGGGGAGGATGTTTTTTAAAACCCCAGCGACAGCAGGATCAGGCCGATGCCGCCCACCGCGATGCGCCAGAGGGCAAAGACGCCGTAACCGTTCCTGGCCACGAAGTTCAGCACCGCCTTGACCACCAAAAGCGCCGTGACGAAGGCCGCGATAAAGCCCACCGCGACCAGCCCCATATCGTTGAAATCCATCTGGTCGTAGGTCTTGTAAACGTCATAGCTGAAGGCCGCCATCATGGTCGGCATGGCGAGGAAGAACGAAAACTCCGCCGCCGCCTTCTTTTCGACCTTGAACAGCATGGCGCCGATCAGGGTCGAGCCCGAACGCGACATGCCGGGGATCATGGCCAGACACTGAAACAGGCCGATAGCCAGCGAGGTCTTGATATCGAGCTTCATGGCGTCGCCCTGGGTCGGCGTCGGCGCGTATTTGTCGACCAGCCACAGGATGATACCGCCGACGATCAGGCTGATGCAGATGATGCGCGGGCTTTCGAACAGCACGGTCTTGATGAAGTCGTGGGCCAGCACGCCGATGACCACCGCCGGGAAGAAGGCGATCAGGATAGAATAGGCAAACCCGCGCGATTCCGGCGAAGACGGCAGGGTCACCACCACGTTCCACAGCTTGTTGAAATAGAGGCTGAGCAAGGCCAGCACCGCGCCCAACTGGATCAGCACGGCGAAGGTGTTGCTGGGGGAATCGAAGCCGAGAAAATGCGACAGAAGCAGCAGGTGGCCGGTCGAAGACACAGGAATATATTCGGTCAGGCCTTCGACGAAGCCCAGAAACAAGGCGATCAAATAGTCCATAAAAATGGGTCCGGAAAAAAAGATGTGAGAATTTATATGCGCTGCACAATGCGCCGCGCGCCGTCCTGCGTCAAGACGATTACCCTAAAGGATGCGGCCCGATATAGCGCAGCCGCACATTGGGCGCGGCCCCGGTTTCGGTCTGTTCGATGGCGTGGGCCAGCCAGCCCGCCGACCGCCCCAGCCCCATCAGCGTAAAGGGCGCATCCTTGGGCAGGTCGAGGTGACGGCCGATCAGAGCCAGCGCCAGCGTGAAGCCCAGCGGCCGCCCGGTCAGGTCTTCGCCTACGGCGCGGATGGTCTTGAGGTCTTCGCCGATATGCGGGGCGGCGGTCATCAGGGCCTCGGCGCGCAGGGCGTCGCAGGGCGACTGCTGGGCCTCGAAGCCAGGCAGTTCGACGCCCTGACGCAGGAAGGTTTCGGCGACGAGCCGCGGATTGCCCTGACGGCGCACCTGAGTGACGTAGGCTTCGGCGCGCGACACCCGCCCGCCCATGGCCGGGCCGGTCAGGGTGGCGAAACCGGCCATCACCGGCGCGGCCAGCGGCCCCTGCGACACGGCGGCGGCGCGCGCGGCCAGAGTCGCGGCATCGAGCCCGTTATCGGCGGCCAGCACCAGCGCGCGGCGGATAAGGTCGACGTCGCGCCCGTCATTGACCTTCCACGCCCGGGCCAGACGCTGATGGAGATAGAGGCGCGGCCCGCCATTGGTCACCGCGTCGATCAGTTCGTTGACAATGCCCGCCGCCTCAAGCCGCAGATTGCGGTCGGCCGACAGCTCCGACAGGGCGTCTTCGTCCAGACGCCGCGACAGCATCCCCCACACGCGGGCGCGCGGCCCGCCGGTGAAGTTGACGTCCGGGCGTGGTTTAAGCGGCCCGAAGGGGTTGGCGGCCTCGTCCTTCCACAGCAGGGCCGCTACCGTCTCGAAATTCTCGGTCTCGCTGAGCGCCAGACTGTCGTGGGTGCGATAGAAGGGGCGGTTGTCGATGGCGATGAAGATATCGGAATCGATCGTCGCCTCGCCCCGCACGGCGGATTTACCGCTCAGGGCCGGCAAAACGACCGGCGCGTCCTCGGCGGGGCGCGGCCCGCGCTGGGTCAGGCGGTCGATATCGTCGAGGGCGTAGAGCGAGCGTCGCGGGTTAACCGGATCGGTGCGCGCGGCGATGCGCTGCCGGCTGACATAGGCGTAGAGGGTCTGCGGCTTGACATCCAGTCGCTGTAAGGCTTCGGCGCGGCTGATCCACTGACGCGACATGGGCAAACCCTCACATTCGGGGCTGACAATCAAGATTGATTGCCGCGGACTAAAACACAGACTTGGTTAAAATCCAACCCTGTTTAATAAGGGCTTAAAGTTTTTGTAGCGAGGTGGATTCAGGCGTATATCTACGCCGTTTTCCCGCTCGCGATCCCAAATGCCCCTGCCGTTTACGCGCCTTTCCAATCCGTTCAGCTTCCGTGGCCTCAGTCCGCAGGAAATGATCCTGCGCGTTTCGGCCCTGTCGGTCTTCGTCGCCCTGACCCTGATCGGCCTGAAATCGCTGGCCCTGGCCTCCTCCGGTTCGGTGGCGGTGCTGGCCTCGCTGACCGATTCCGGGCTCGACCTGCTGGCCTCACTGATCACCTTCTTCGCCGTGCGCTTCGCCCGTACCCCGCCGGACAAGGAACATCCTTTCGGCCACGGCAAGGCCGAAGCCTTTTCCGCCCTGTTTCAGGCGGCGCTGGTCTTCGCCTCGGCGGCGCTGATCCTGCGCGACGCCTGGGACCATCTGCGTGCGCCGGAACCGGTGACCGGCGGCGTGATTTCAGTGGCGGTGATGATCGTGTCGCTGATCCTGACCGGCCTGCTCATTCTGGCGCAGAACGCCGCGCTGAAAGCGTCGCAGTCCGTGGCCGTCTCGGCCGACCGCGCCCACTACCTGACCGACATCGCCGGTAACGGCATCGCCCTGATCGGCGTCGGTGCGGGCGCTATGGGCGTGCCGCATATCGACGCCATCGCCGGGGGCGTCATCGCCCTGTGGCTGCTGTGGGGCGCGCTGCACGTATTGAAGGACGCCGCCGACAGCCTGATGGACCGCGCCCTGTCGGATGAGGATCAGGCGCGCATTGTCGCCCTCGCTTCCGACGACCCGGAAGTGCTCAATGTCCACCGGTTACGCACACGTATTTCGGGCCCGCACATCCTCATACAGATGCACATGGCCCTGCCTGCCGGTCTGACCCTTGTCAGGGCCCATGAAATAATCGTAAGCGCTGAGAAACGCATATTGTCGGCGTTTCCCAATGCCGACATCCTGATCCATCCCGACCCGGACGGCGCGTCGGAGCCGCATGGCGGCGTGTTCGCCGAAGCGCACGACCGGGTGCATCAGATCTGACATGAACCCACCTCTGCGCACCCTTTACCATTTCGCTTTCGACCCGCATTCGCGGCTGGTCCGGCTGGGCCTAAGCGAAAAGAAGCTGGCCTTCGAAGAGGCCCCGGTCAAATACTGGGAGCCGACGGACGAATTCCTGCGGATGAACGTCTCCGGCCTCCTGCCCGTGCTGGTCGAAGCCTATGACCACGGCCGCAACGTCACCCTGTGCGAGAACCGGGCAATCCTCGAACACCTCGACGAAACCGCCCCCGACGTGCGGTTATGGCCGACCGATCCGCAGGAGCGCGGCGAGGCGCGGCGTCTGGTCGGCTGGTTCGAGCGCAAGTTCGACTATGAGGTCAACGCGCTGCTGCTGCACGAAAAGATGGAAAAGCGCCTGATGGGGATGGGGGCGCCCAACCTGTCGAGCCTGCGCGCCGGACGCGAGGCCCTGCGCGACCACCTGCTCTATTTCGAAAGCCTGCTTGAGGCGCGCAACTGGCTGTCCGGGCGGCATATGTCCTATGCCGATTTCGCCCTGGCCTCGCACCTCAGTGTGATCGACTATGTCGATGAAATGAACTGGGACAAGTACAAGCATCTCAAGACCTGGTACATGGTCATCAAGTCGCGCCCGGCCTTCCGGCCGCTGCTGGCCGATACCCTGCCCGGCGTCGCGCCGTCCGCGCATTACCGGGAACTGGATTTTTGATGACGTCCCAACCCAAAAGCCCCCTCTCCCCCAATTCTTTACTTTCGGAGGGAGAGGGCTGGGGTGAGGGGGGGCCGTCCGAGGACATGGGCTGGAAATGAGTTCGACACTTCCCCCTCCCCCTCACCCGGCCCTCAACGAGCCACCCTCTCCCTCAAGGGAGAGGGACTTGAAAACCGACATCACGCAGAAGGCCCTCGCACTCGGCTTCTCCACCGTCGGCTTCACCAACCTGCCCCAGACCTGGGACGCGGCTCAGCGCCTCAAGACCTTCGTCGCCGGTGGCTATCACGGCGCCATGACGTGGATGGAGGAGACGCTGGAGCGCCGCCTGCACCCGCAGAACATGTGGAGCGGCGCGAAAAGCGCCATCGTGCTCGGCTTCAACTACGGCCCGGACAGCGACCCCCTGCTGGGCCTCAGCGAGCGCGATCTGGCCAATATCAGCGTCTATGCGCGCGGCGACGACTATCACGACGTCATCAAGAAGAAGCTCAAACAACTGGCCACCGACATCGTCGCCGCCTATGGCTGCGAACTTAAGGTCTTTGTCGACACCGCCCCGCTGATGGAAAAGCCGCTGGCGCAACTGGCGGGGCTCGGCTGGCAGGGCAAGCACACCAACCTCGTCTCGCGTGAGTTCGGTTCCTGGCTGTTTCTGGGGAGCATCCTGACGGATATGGAACTGCCCGAAAGCCGCACCGAAAGCGACCATTGCGGATCGTGCCGCGCCTGCCTCGACGCCTGTCCGACCGACGCCTTCATCGGCCCGTATCAGCTCGACGCGCGCGAATGCCTGTCCTACCTGACCATCGAATATCGCGGCCACTGGCCAGAGCGCTTCCGCACGGCCATGGGCAACCGCATCTATGGCTGCGACGACTGTCTGGCGGCGTGTCCGTGGAACAAGTTTGCGGTGGAGGCGTCCGAGGCTAAATTAAAGGCGCGTGAGGGCTTCAATGCCCTGTCGCTGGTCGAACTGGCGCAACTGGATGACGCCCGTTTCCGCGCCCTGTTCACCAGGTCGCCGATCAAGCGCATCGGCGTGGCGACCTTTCTGCGCAATGTGCACTACGCCATAGGCAATAGCTTCGATGACCTTATCGATGCGGAAAAGATCGCCGTCCTGACGCGCAACCTTTCCCACGAAAGCCCGGTCGTGCGCGGTTCCGCCGTCTGGGCCCTGTCGCGCGGCCTGAGCGCCGAAGACTTCGTGGCCTTGCGCGCCGAACACCTGCCGCAGGAGAACGATCCGGACGTGTGGAGCGAATGGAGCCGGCATGTCGCCTAGGTTTTCGCTGATCGTCCTGTCCTATCAGAGCGGCGCCTATCTCGAACGCTGCATCGAGGCGCTAATTGATCAGAACACGGATGATTTTGAAATCCTGCTGGCCGACAACGCCTCGACCGACGGCACACCGCAGGCCGTGGCGGCGAAATTCCCGCAGGTGCGGCTGATCGAAAACGGCGGCAATCTCGGTTTCGCCGCCGGCAACAACGCCGCAGTCCGTCATGCGAAGGGCGACTGGCTGGGCTTTATCAATCCCGATGTCTTCGTCCACAGCCACTGGCTGAGTGAGATGACGAAAGCTATCGACGATTATCCGGGGACGCACATCTTCACCTCGCTGCAACTCGACCCGCAGGATCAGGATGTACTGGACGGGGCCGGCGACGGCATGACCTTCTTCGGCTTCCCCTTCCGCATGGGGTATCGCGCGCCCCGTCCGGCCCATATTCCGGTCAGCGAGGTCTTTTCACCCTGCGGCGCGGCCTTTGTCATCAAGCGCTCGCTGTTCGAGGGTCTGAACGGCTTTTACGAGCGCTTCTTCATGTATTGCGAGGACGCCGACCTCGGCTACCGCGCCCGGCTGAGGCGCGAACGCACCCTGCTGATCCCGCAAGCGCGCGTCGATCATATCGGCTCGGCGACGCTGGGCGCGCGCTCGGACTTCGCTCTCTTCCACGGCTATCGCAACCGGCTATGGATGTTCGTGAAGAACACGCCGACGCCCGTCCTCCTGCTGATGCTCGTCCCTCACCTCTTGTTTAGCTTGTCAGGCGCGCTGAAGGATGTATTGAAGGGGCGCGGCCCCGTTGTGTGGCGCGCCTTGAGGGAAGCCCTTTCCGGCTTGGGCGCGGTGATGCGGGAACGCCGCCAATTACAAAGTGCCCGTCTATTGCGTTCATTCGATTTATTATCTCAATTTAGCTGGGACCTGCGCCTGATCGCCCGGCGCGGCCTGGACCTGCGGAGCCCGAAATGAGCCTTTCCGAAGCCTTCACCACCCTCAAGACCCAGGCCGCCATCGACGCCAAAACCCCGATCGTGTCGCACTTCGAATATGAGGCCGACCGTCTGGGGGCGCAGTCGCTCACCGTGGCCGGCCTCTATATCGACGTCTCGAAACAATCGTGGTCGGACACCGGTTTTCAGGCGGCGCTCAAGCTGTTCGAGGCCGCCAACCTGCCCGCCGCGCGCGAAAAGATGTGGACCGGTCAGGCCATCAACGTCTCGGAAAACCGTGCCGTCCTGCACGTGGCGCTGCGCGACTCCGACGCCGAAAACCAGCGCCTGCGCGGCGCGGACATCACCTCGGACGTCAAGACCGCCCGCGACGCCATGAAGGCCTATGCCGACGGCATCCGCGCCGGTGAGATTGTTGGCGCAACCGGCAAACCGTTCAAGACCATCCTGCATATCGGCATCGGCGGCTCCGACCTAGGCCCGCGTTTGGTCTGGCAGGCCCTCGCCCCGTTAAAGCCGCAGATCGACATCCGCTTCGTCGCCAATGTCGACGGCTCGGAACTGGCCATCAACACCGCCGATCTCGACCCGGCCGAAACCCTGGTCATCGCGGTTTCCAAGACCTTTACCACGCAGGAAACCCTGGCCAACTTCCTCGCCGCGCGCGACTGGCTGATCAAGGGCCTCGGCGAAGAGGCCGCGTCTAAGCACCTCGCCGCCGTCTCCGCCGCGCCGGCCAAGACCTCGGCCTACGGCATCCCCGAAGACCGCGTGTTCGGCTTCAAGGACTGGGTCGGCGGTCGTTATTCTTTGTGGTCGGCGGTATCCCTGTCGGTCATCGTCGCCGCCGGTTACGACGTGTACGAACGTTTGCTGGCCGGCGCCTACGAAATGGACCAGCACTTCCTCACCGCGCCGTTCGAAAAGAACGCGCCGGTGCTGCTGGCCGCGGCTCAGGTGTTCAACCGCATCGGCCTCGACCGCCCGTCGCGCGCGGTTATTCCGTATGCGCACCGTCTGCGCCGCCTCGCCGCCTTCCTGCAACAGCTTGAGATGGAATCGAACGGCAAACGCACCGACGGCTATGGCAATCTGCTGCCCACCAAAACCTGCCCGGTCGTCTTCGGCGACGAAGGCACCAATGCCCAGCACGCCTTCTTCCAGATGCTGCACCAGTCGGAAGACATCGTGCCGCTGGAGCTGATCGCGGTGAAATCCAACCCCGAAGCGCCGCTCGACATGCAGCAGAAACTGCTGTCGAACGTCATCGCTCAGGGCGAGGCCTTCATGGTCGGCAAGAGCCTCGAAACCGCCGAGGCCGAATGCCGCGCCGCTGGCTTCGACGCCGAAAAGACCGCCATCATCGCCCCGCAAAAGGTCTGCCCCGGCAACAAGCCGTCGACTCTGGTGCTGATGGAGGCCCTGACGCCGGAAACGCTGGGCGCGCTGCTGGCGCTCTATGAACACAAGACCTTCGCCGAAGGGATCGTCATGGGGCTGAACAGCTTCGATCAGTGGGGCGTGGAACTGGGCAAGACGCTGGCCAATGCCGTGCTGGAAGACATCACAGGCAGCGCAATCAAAGCGCACGACCCGTCCACGACCGCAGCCATCGGGAAGGTGAAGTAAGACGCAGGGGCCCGGCCCCTGCACCGTTAGCTGGACCTTATCCCAAGAAAAAGCGCCCCTCGTTTCCGGGGGCGCTTTTCATGTTTCGGGGCGTGGGGCCAAAGACGCATCTTGGGACCCCACATCTCTAATCCCATCTAACTCAAAACTTAACCCGCGAAGGTATAGGCCGTCTTCACGATCGTGTAGAATTCCTTCGCATAGGCGCCCTGTTCGCGCGAGCCGTAGGACGACGCCTTACGCCCGCCGAACGGCACGTGATAGTCGACGCCGGCGGTCGGCAGGTTGACCATGACCATACCGGCCTGAGCCTTGCGCTTGAAGGTCTCGGCGGACTTCAGCGACGAGGTGCAGATACCAGCCGACAGGCCCATTTCGGTGTCGTTGGCGACCTTGATGGCTTCTTCCAGATCCTTGACGCGGATGACCGAGGCGACGGGCCCGAAGACCTCTTCCTTGTTGATAGCCATGTCCGGGGTCGTCTTGTCGATCAGGGTCGGGGCGTAATAGTAGCCCGGCGTGCCAAACGTCAGGTCCTCGCCACCGGCGACGATGACGCCGCCTTCGGACTTGGCCTTGGCGACCGCATCCTGAGCGATCTTGAGCTGTTCCTGCGACGCGATCGGGCCCATCTGGACGCCTTCGGCGCGGCTGTCGCCGACCTTGATGGCCTTGGCGGCCTTGGCCAGTTCGGCGACGAAGGTGTCGGCGATGCCTTCGGTGACGATGATGCGCGACGACGCCGTGCAGCGGTGGCCCGACGAGAAGAAGGACGAGTTCAGCACCGAGTTGACGGCGATGTTGAGATCGGCGTCGTCCAGAACGATGACGGGGTTCTTGCCGCCCATTTCGCACTGGATGCGCTTGCCCTTGGCCACGGCGGCGTCACGGACGCGCGTGCCGGTCGGGACCGAGCCGGTGAAGGTGATGGCGTCGCAGCCGTCGATCAGCAACGGCCCGGCGACCGAACCGCGGGCGAAGACGACGTTCAGCACGCCCTTGGGCAGGCCGGCGCGGGTCAGGATGTCGGCCAGCGCCCAGGCGCAGCCCGGCGTCAGTTCGGCGGGCTTGCACACCACTGTGTTGCCGAAGGCGATGGCCGGGGCCATCTTCCACGCCGGGATGGCGATGGGGAAGTTCCACGGGCAGATCAGACCGATGACGCCGACGGGCTCGCGGGTGATTTCGACCTTGATGCCCGGACGGACCGAGTCGAGCACTTCGCCGTGGGCGCGCAGGGCTTCGCCGGCGAAATATTTGAAGATGTGACCGGCGCGGGTGACTTCGCCGATGCCTTCCGGCAGGGTCTTGCCTTCTTCGCGCGACAGGAGCGCGCCCAGTTCGGCCTTGCGGGCCAGGATTTCGTTGCCGGCGGCGTCGAGGACGTCGAAGCGCTGCTGCGGCGTGGAGTACTGCCAGGTTTCGAACGCAGCGCGGGCGGCGTCGATGGCGGCCTTGACCTCAGGCTCACCGGCGGTCGAATAGACGCCAATGACGTCGTTGGTGTCCGACGGGTTGAGGTTGTTGAAGGTGGTGCCGGTGACGACCCATTCGCCGTTGATCAGATTACCGAAGGTGGTCAAGGTAGCTCTCCCTGAGAAATAAGGCGGTTGCCCGTGCGACGGAAATAGAACCGGACGGAGGTTGGCGCAAATGCCGAATCCGCATCGGTGGAATAATGTTAGCGCTCACACGCGGCTCTTATGCGCAAAAGCCACTACGGGCTCAAGCGAAATCCGAAGCCCGCGGATCACATCTGCCGCCGCCTTAGCACGCCCATTTAAATAGGTAAATGTCCGACAACTTCAACGTATACGGTATATGAAATTTTTGCGATGTCTCGCGGACTTCCGCGCCGCAGGGATACGAACACATGAAACGATAGGTAATGCCTTTTGAGGTGCGCGCCGCGTTGGGGGTGCTAAGTCTCACCCACCCTAAAATTTGCTTCCGTGCAGGTGTGTCATGGCTATTCCCTTTATCGATCTTGTCGCTCAGCGCGAACGTATCGGCGCTTCCATCGAGGACGGGATCAAGAAGGTGCTCAATCACGGCGCCTATATTATGGGGCCGGAGGTCAAGACCTTCGAAGCCAATCTGGCCAAATTCGCCGGGGCGAAGCACGCCCTGTCCTGTGCCAACGGCACCGACGCCATCGAACTGATCCTGCTGGGTCTGGGCGTAGGTAAAGGCGATGCGGTCTTCGTGCCGGCCTTCACCTTTGTCGCCACTGCCGAAGTGGTGCCGATGACGGGGGCGGAGCCGGTCTTCGTCGATATCGACCCGAAAACCTACAATATGGACCCGACCAGGCTGGAAGCCGCCATCGCCGCCGTGAAGGCCGAGGGCCGTCTGAAGCCCGCGGCGGTCATCGCGGTCGACCTGTTCGGTCAGGCGGCGGACTATCCGGCCATTTCGAAAATCACGCAGGCGCAGGGGCTGAAGCTGATCGCCGACTCGGCGCAGGGTTTCGGCTGTACGATTGATGGCAAGCAGCCGCTGGAATGGGCTGACGCCACCTCGACCAGCTTCTACCCGGCCAAGCCGCTGGGCGGCTATGGCGACGGCGGGGCGGTGGTTTTGAACGATGATGCCCTGCTGGAGCGTCTGATCTCGTTCCGCGTCCACGGCGGCGCGACGCCGACCGATGCGGCGACCATGAACTATACGCACGAGGCCAAGTATCTGAACGTCCGTATAGGGATGAATTCGCGCCTCGACACCATTCAGGCGGCCGTACTGATCGAAAAGCTGGCTATCTTCGCCGAAGAGATCGAGATGCGTCAGGCGGTGGCCAAACGCTATAACGAGGCGCTGGAAGGCTTCGTCACCAGCGTGCCCTATGTGAAAGACGGCTATGTCTCGACCTGGGCGCAGTACACGATCGAACACGAGAACCGCGACGGCCTGCAACTGGCCTTGCGCGAAAAGGGCATCCCGACGGCGGTCTATTACCCCATCCCGCTGCACCAGCAGCCGGGCTATGCGATGTTCACCTCCGGCACGGGCGATCTGAGCGTATCGGAAGCCAAGTCGAAAACGGTCATCAGCCTGCCGTTCAGCCCGTACCTGACGGCAGAAACGCAGGCTGACATCATCGCGGCGGTGAAGGCGTTTAAGTAGGCTGTGAAACTCGGTAGGGGCGCGGTTAATTACGCCGGCCTCTCTAGGTATAACCTTTTCGCGGAAATGGTAATAGATTTGCGCTTTGGGGCGTGTTATTACCATTTTTGCGAAAAAGGTAATATGCCATGAAACTTCTCGATCATACCTATCAGACTCTGTATTCCGAGCTCGCCCAGCGCAGCCTCGATGCGCAGTTTTCGGAAGAATTTTCGATCGATGGCCGCTTCATATCGATGGAAAGTGGAGGGCGTCGATACTGGTATTTCGATCTGGCCAAGGCGGAGGGTGGCAAGCAGCGCACCTATGTCGGCCCCGTAAATGATCCGGACATTACCGAGCGGGTTGAACGCTTCAAAGACATCAAGGCGGATACCCGCGCGCGGCGCAAGCTCGTCTCGACCCTGATCAGGGAGGCGTATCTACCGCGGCCTGAGCTGTTTGTCGGCGACGTTATCGGGGCGCTCGTGCGGGCCGGTTTCTTTCGTCTCCGTGGCGTTATGGTCGGGACCGTTGCCTTCCAGTGCTATTCTGCGCTTTTAGGCGTTCGCCTCCCTAATGCGGTCATGCAGACCGCCGATGCCGATTTCGCGCAGTTTCATTCCATATCGGCTGCCGTCGGCGATACGATGCCACCGGTTATCGCCGTCCTGCGCCAGATTGACCCGACCTTTCGAGAATTGCCGCATCACGCCGATAATCGTTACTCGACCCAATTCGCCACCCGCTCAGGGTACAAGGTGGAATTTCTGACACCGAACACCGGCTCTGATGACTATTCAGGCCGACCTGCGCAGATGCCTGCCCTTGGTGGGGCAGCCGCACAGCCTTTGCGGTTTCTGGACTTCCTGATACATCAACCGGTCAGGGCCGTGGTTCTGCACGGGGCAGGTTTACCCATACTCGTTCCCGCCCCGGAACGTTATGCCGTTCACAAACTGATCGTCGGATCGCGCCGTCGGATTGACGACGACGGAACGGCCAAAAGCCGCAAAGACCGTCAGCAGGCGCGCATCCTGATGCAGACTTTGATCGAGCTTCGGCAGGGCGAGACTATCGCAGACGTGTATATGGAGGCGTGGGACAGGGGGCCTGCCTGGCGCGATGCCATAGGTGAGAGTATGCGCTCCCTGGGTGATGCGGGGCTTGCCTCCCGTTTGGCGGAGTCCGTTGAGCGACTGGGCGGTAAGCCCGCTGAATACGGACTGGCATAGGCGTGTAATGAGGGGTGACATTGCCCCTACGGGTGCCCTGCAACATAGCGAAACGCGGTTTGTGAATTTTTTTGCCCGCACACGCAAAATTTGCTCGCTTTTCGGTAAAATTTCGCGCAAAGAGCAAAAATGCAGGAAAAACTGTGACGCGCGACGCCGAACCCTTCGGGCTGGGCGGGTGTGCGGATGCGAGTTTTCCAAAGGATTTCAGAGCGGGCCTCCAAAAGGTCCAGGGGTTAGTCAGTATGACGACGGGATCTATGGCAGCAGCGGCGGCAGCACCTGTGCTTCTCAAGCATCAGGCCGCGCTGGCGCTCGACAGCGGTCATACGTCGTGGATCATCGTGTCCACGGCCTTCGTCCTGCTGATGACCCTGCCGGGGCTGGCCCTGTTCTACGGCGGCATGGTGCGCAAGAAGAACGTGCTGGCGACGCTGGCGCAGTCGGTCGCGGCCGCGGTCGTCGTTTCGGTGCTGTGGATCGTCGCCGGTTATTCCTTGTCCTTCGGCCTGAACGGCAATGAAGGGCTGAACCGCTTTATCGGTTCGTTTGACGCCTTCCTGCTCAACGGCGTGACCATGGACACGGCGTTCGGCCTGGCGCCGCAACTGCCGGAGTTTTTGTGGGTCGCCTATCAGATGACCTTCGCCATCATCACCCCGGCCCTGATCGCCGGGGCCTTCGCCGAGCGTCTGAAGTTTTCGGCCTTCCTGCTGTTCACGGCGCTGTGGACCCTGTTCGTCTATGCGCCGGTGTGTCACTGGGTCTGGGGCGGCGGCTTCCTGGGCGGCATGGGCGTGCTCGACTTCGCCGGCGGCGCGGTGGTCCACGTCAATTCGGGTATTGCAGGCCTCGTCTGCGCCATCGTTCTGGGGCCGCGCCGGGGCTTTCCGCGTGAGTATATGGCCCCGCACAATCTGGCCTTCACCCTGATCGGCGCGTCGCTGCTGCTGGTCGGCTGGCTGGGCTTCAACGGCGGTTCGGCCTGGACGGCCGATGCGCTGGCCAGCGTCGCCGTACTCAACACCATTATCGCCGCCATGACCGGCGCGATCGGTTGGACCATCCCGGAATGGATCGAGCGCAAGCAGCCGACGCTGCTCGGCATGATTTCGGGTCTGGTCGCCGGTCTGGTGGCCATCACCCCGGCAGCGGGCTTTGTCGACCCCAAGGGCGCGCTGGCCATCGGGCTTTTGGGCGGCATCGCCTGCTTCTTCGGCGCGACGGCGCTGAAAAAGGCCTTCAAATACGACGACAGCCTCGACGCCTTCGGCGTGCACGGCGTCGGCGGGCTGGTCGGTGCGGTGCTGACTGCCGTCTTCGCCAATGAGAGCATCAACGCCCTGGCCAAGGACGCCACCGTACTCAAACAGGTACTGGGTCTGGTGGCCGTTATCGCGTGGAGCGCGGTGGTCACCTTCATTATTCTGATGATCTGCAAATTCACCACAGGCCTGCGTGTGGACGAAGAGCAGGAAATCGAGGGTCTCGACTCGACACAGCACGGAGAGACCCAGCACGGATAGCCCGGCCCGACTAAAAAGGGACAAGGGGCTGAGCCGGAACCGGTCAGGACAGCCCCGCACACAAGCGGCACGCGCCCGAAACCGGAACGGAAACGCCCCTCAGGATTTGCCAAGGTTCGCCTCGGCAGGCACTGGGGGGTTTGCATGTCAGGACCGCTGTCCGGCCTTTGGTTTACGCCCCGTCAGCGGGGTGCTAAAACGAAGGGGGGACCGGCGAAGTGATATGAAATGAAACTAACCCGGTAAAAATCTCACGGTCGGAATTTTTGACTGTGATTTTACCGGGAAATGACGGGAAATATCATTTTCCGCTTTGCATGACGGGGCTTTTGCGCTTTAGGGGCGTTTTAGCGCGTTGTAACAAGCGATAAACATTCTTCCGAAAACGGAAGATTTCTGCACCGAGTTGTGAGGGTTGGCCTATGACCTATGAGACGAACCGCTTCGTCGTTGAATACAAGAAAACGCCGCCGAAGGCCGAGGCAAAGACCCGTGTCACAAATTTCAACGAAATCTACGCCGATTTCAAACCGGAGCAGGCCAATGCCCAGGCGTCGCGCTGCGCGCAATGCGGCGTGCCCTTCTGTCAGTCGGGTTGCCCGTTGCAGAACAACATCCCCGACTGGCTGCGCATGACCGCCGAAGGGCGCTTTGAGGAGGCTTTCCGCCTGTCCTCGGCGACCTCGACCCTGCCGGAAATCTGCGGCCGCATCTGCCCGCAGGACCGTCTGTGCGAAGGCTCCTGCGTGCTGGAGCAATCGGGCTGGGAAAACGTCACCATCGGCGCGGTCGAGCGTTATGTGAACGACATGGCCTTCGAAGAGGGCTGGATCGAGCCGATCGTGCCCGCCGTCGAGCGCGGCGAAAGCGTCGGCATCATCGGCGCGGGCCCGGCGGGCATCGCCGCCGCCGACCGTCTGCGTTCGCTGGGCTATAAGGTCACCATCTACGACCGCTACGACCGTCCGGGCGGCCTGCTGACCTACGGCATCCCCTCGTTCAAGCTGGAAAAGGACGTCGTCCTGCGCCGCACCCAGCGTCTGGCGGATTCGGGCGTCGAGTTCGTGCTGAACTGCGACATCGGCAATGACGTGTCGTTCGAGGAACTGCGTCAGAAGCACGACGCCATCCTGATCGCCACCGGCGTCTATAAGGTGCGTCGCCTGAGCGTGCCAGGCTGCGGCTCAAAGGGCGTGGTCGGGGCGCTCGACTACCTGACCGCCTCGAACCGCAAGGGCTTCGGCGATGCGGTCGAAGCCTATGACAACGGCACGCTGAACGCCGAAGGCAAGACCGTCGTGGTCATCGGCGGCGGCGACACAGCCATGGACTGCGTGCGCACCGCCACGCGTCAGGGCGCCAAGGCCGTCACCTGCGTCTATCGTCGCGACCGCGCCAACATGCCGGGTTCCGACCGCGAAGTGTCCAATGCCGAGGAAGAGGGCGTGAAGTTCGAATGGCTGTCGGCCCCCAAGGCCGTGCTGGGCGACGCCGAGCACGTGTCGGGCCTGCGCATCCAGCGCATGCGCCTGACCACGCCGGACGCGCAGGGTCGTCAGGGCATCGAGGACATCCCCGGCGCCGAAAACGATCTGCACGCCGATCTAATCATCGAGGCGCTGGGCTTCGAGCCGGAAAACGTGCCGGTCATGTTCAACCAGCCGGGCCTCGAAGTCACCAAGTGGGGCACGATCAAGGTGCAGGCCGGTGAGTTCCAGACCTGGGTGCCGGGCGTCTTCGCCGCCGGCGACATCGTGCGCGGCGCATCGCTGGTCGTGTGGGCCGTCCGCGAAGGTCAGGACGCCGCCGCCGACATCCACCACTATATTCAGTCTCAAGTTTCCGCTTCTCTGGAGGCCGCCCAATGATCAAGTCTTCCGGTCCCTCGCCCTACGAACTCTATCACCGCAACCGTAACGCCCTGATCGAGGCCAATGCCTACGATCCGCGCACCGAATTCGATGCCTGCGGCGTCGGTGTGGTCTGTTCTATCGACGGCACGGCGCGTCGCGACGTGGTCGAGCTGGCGGTCAAGGCGCTGAAGGCCCTGTTCCACCGCGGCGCGGTCGATGCCGACGGCAAGTCGGGCGACGGCGCGGGCATCATGATCAACGTGCCGCAGGACTTCTTCCGCGAGCAGGTGCGCAATATCGGCCATGAGCCGCGGCCGGGTCCGGTCCTCGTCGGTCAGGTCTTCCTGCCGCGCAACGACCTCGGCGCTCAGGAAGCCGCGCGCACCATCGTGGAATCGGAAATCCTGCGTTCGGGCTTCTATCTCTACGGCTGGCGTCAGGCCCCGGTCGACGTGTCGCAACTGGGCACGCGCGCCAACTCCACGCGCCCGGAAATCGAGCAGATCATGCTGTCCGCGCCGGACGGTCTTGAAGGCGAAGCGCTGGAACGCGCCATGTTCCTGTGCCGCCGCCGCATCGAAAAGCGCGTCGAAGAGGCCAATCTCGACTGTTATCTGTGCTCCTTCTCCTCGAAGACGCTCATCTATAAGGGCATGTTCCGCGCCGAACTGGTCGATGACTTCTATCTCGACCTGAAGGACCCGCGCTTCGTCTCTTCCGTCGCCGTGTTTCATCAGCGCTTCTCGACCAACACCTTCCCCGAATGGCGTCTGGCTCAGCCCTTCCGCATGTTGGCGCACAACGGGGAAATCAACACCCTGCGCGGCAATGTCAACTGGATGAAGTCGCACGAAATCCGCATGGCGGCCGCCACCTTCGGCGATAACGACAAGGACGTGAAGCCGGTCATCCAGCCGCGCGGTTCGGACTCCGCCGCGCTCGACAACGTGTTCGAACTGCTGGTGCGCGCCGGGCGTTCGGCCCCGATGGCCAAGGCCCTGCTGATCCCGGAAGCTTGGTCGAAGCAGGCCGTGACCATGCCGGAATCGCACCGCGCCCTCTATGCCTACTGCAACGCCGTGATGGAGCCGTGGGACGGCCCCGCCGCCGTCTGCGCCACCGATGGCCGCTGGGTCATCGCTGGCAAGGACCGCAACGGCCTGCGACCGTTGCGCGTCACCCAGACGCAGGACGGCCTGCTCATCGTCGGCTCCGAAGCCGGCATGACGGGCGTCGCCGAAGACCGCGTGGCGCAGCGCATGACCATCGCGCCGGGCCGCATGATCGCGGTCGACCTTGAGGCCGGCAAGCTGTTCAGCGAGGACGAAATCCTCGACGCGCTGGCGGGCAAGCACGACTTCACCAAGTGGCTGGAAAACATGGTCGAGGTGGACTCGATCATCGAGCCGGGACCGGAGCCGCGCGCCTATTTCGGCGAGGAACTGGACCGCCGTCAGATCGCCGCCGGCTACACCCTGGAAGACCTCGACACCGTGCTCGACGCCATGGTCAAGGACGGCAAGGAAGCCATCGGCTCGATGGGCGACGATACGCCTCTGGCCGTGCTGTCGGAAAAGTGGCGTCCGCTGTCGCACTATTTCCGTCAGAACTTCGCGCAGGTCACCAACCCGCCGATCGACCCGCTGCGCGAAGAAGCCGGCATGTCGCTCAAGACGCGCTTCAAGAACCTCGGCAACATTCTGGCCGAAGACGCGACGCAGGCCAATGTGCTGGTCATGGACTCGCCGTTCATGACGACGGGCATGTACGACCGCCTGCTGGAAACCAGCAATGTCGGTCAGGTCGCCGAACTCGACTGCTCCTTCCCGTTGCCGGAAGAGGGCGCCGCCCCCGGCGCGGGCCTGCGCGCTGTGCTGGACAGCCTGCGTGACGAGGCCGTCGCCGCCGTGAAGAACGGCGCGGCCATGATCGTTCTGACGGATCAGAAGTCGGGTGCGGACCGCATGGGCGTGCCGATGATCCTCGCCGCCGCGGGCGTCCATGCCCGTCTGGTGCAGGAAGGCCTGCGCTCCTTCGTCTCGATCATCGTCCGTTCGGCCGAGGCCATGGACAGCCACGCCTTCGCGGTGCTGGTCGGCGTCGGTGCGACCGCCATCAACCCCTATCTGGCGCTGGAGCTGATGCAGGAGCGTCTGGACAAGGGCCGCTACGGCACCCTGACCTCGTACAAGTGCTTCATGAACTACAAGAAGTCCATCGAGGCGGGTCTGATGAAGATCCTCGCCAAGAAGGGCATCTCGATCATCTCCTCCTATCGCGGCGGCTATGAGTTCGAAGCCTTGGGCCTATCGCGGGCGCTGGTCGGTGAGTTCTTCCCCGGCGTGACCTCGCGCATCTCCGGTATCGGTCTGGCCGGCATCGAGACCAAGCTGAAGGCGCTGCACGCCGAAGCCTGGGCCTCGAAGCGCGCCCTCATCCCCATCGGCGGCTTCTACAAGATGCGCTCGGCGGGCGAGACCCATTATTATCAGCCCAAGCTGATCCACCTGCTGCAGGACGCCACGACGCGCGGCGATTACAAGACCTTCAAGACCTATTCCGCTCTGGTGTCGAAGATGTCGAAGGACGCGCCGACCGCCCCGCGCGACCTGCTCGACTGGGCCCCGAAGTCGAAGCCCATCGACATCGAGGAAGTGGAATCGGTCAACGAAATCCGCAAGCGCTTCGTCACGCCCGGCATGTCGCTGGGCGCGCTGAGCCCCGAAGCGCACGAGACGCTGAACATCGCCATGAACCGCATCGGCGCGCGTTCGGTGTCGGGTGAAGGCGGCGAGGATCCGGAACGCTATGTCCGCCGTCCGAACGGCGACAACCCGAACTCGGCCATCAAGCAGATCGCATCGGGCCGTTTCGGCGTCACCGCCGAATATCTCAACCAGTGCCGCGAAGTGGAAATCAAGGTCGCACAGGGTGCCAAGCCCGGCGAAGGCGGTCAGCTTCCGGGCTTCAAGGTCACGGAATTCATCGCCCGTATGCGTCACTCGACGCCGGGCGTGGGCCTGATCTCGCCCCCGCCGCACCACGACATCTATTCGATCGAAGACCTGGCTCAACTCATCTACGACATCAAGCAGATCAATCCGAACTGCCGCGTCACGGTGAAGCTGGTGTCGCAGTCCGGCATCGGCACGGTCGCCGCCGGGGTGGCCAAGGCCAAGGCCGACGCCATTCTGGTGTCCGGTCAGGTCGGCGGCACGGGCGCGTCGCCGCTCACCTCGATCAAGTTCGCCGGCCTGCCGTTCGAGCTGGGCCTGTCGGAAGCGCATCAGGTTCTGACCATGAACAACCTGCGCGGACAAATTCGTCTGCGTTCGGATGGTGGCATGCGCACAGGTCGCGACATCGTCATCGCCGCCATGCTGGGGGCCGAAGAGTTCGGCATCGGCACGGCGTCGCTGGTGGCCATCGGCTGCCTGATCGTGCGTCAGTGTCAGTCGAACACCTGCCCGGTCGGTGTCTGCGTGCAGGACGAGCGTCTGCGCGCCAAGTTCACCGGCACGCCGGAAAAGGTCATCAACCTGTTCAGCTTCATCGCCGAAGAGGTCCGCGAAATCCTGGCCTCGCTGGGCCTGCGCTCGCTGGACGAAGCCGTGGGCCGCACCGACCTGCTGCGTCAGGTTTCGCGCGGCGGGGCGCACCTTGACGACCTCGACCTCAACCCGCTGCTGGTGCGCGTCGAAAGCGATCCGACCGCGCCGATCACCCTGCCGCACGAGATCAATGCGGTGGCCGATACGCTGGACGCCCGGATCGTCAAAGACGCCGTGCCGCTGGTCGAACGCGGTGAGAAGATGTCGCTAACCTACGACGTGCGCAACACCATGCGCGCCGTCGGTACGCGCACCTCGCACCTGCTGGTCAAGAACTTCGGCGATCGTCTGGCCGACGCTCACCTGACCCTGCAACTGCGCGGGTCGGCGGGACAGTCTCTCGGCGCGTTCGCGGTCAAGGGCCTGTTCATCGATCTGGTCGGTGAATCGAACGACTATGTCGGCAAGGGCCTGTCGGGCGCGACCATCGTCGTCCGCCCCAAGGCGTGGCAGCCGAATCAGATGCTGGCCGGCAACACCAACCTCTACGGCGCGACTTCGGGCAAGCTGTTCGTGGCGGGCCGCGTGGGCGAACGCTTCGCCGTGCGTAACTCCGGTGCCGTCACCGTGGTCGAAGGCGCCGGCGCGCACGCCTGCGAATATATGACGGGCGGCAAGGTGGTCATACTCGGTTCGACCGGCGCCAATTTCGGCGCGGGCATGACCGGCGGCGTCGCCTATGTCTGGGACACCGAAGGGGCGTTCGCCAAATACATCAACCCGGAAGGCATCACGCTGCGCGACGTGCCGGACGCCGATCAGGCCGATCTCAAGGCCCTGATTGCCGAGCACTTTGAAAAGACGCAGTCGCCGCGCGCCGAGGCCATCCTTGACGACTGGGACAACAGCCTCAAGGCCTTCGTTCAGGTCATGCCGAACGAAATTCTGGCTATTCAGGCAAAGAAGGCCGCCGCCGTGGCTTAAGAGAAGGACGCAGAGGCGCGGCCCCTGCACCCGTTAGTTGGCGCCTCTGCAAAAGGGGCGGCTTCTTCTTAGTTCACTGGGTCCAGCGCATGAACTCAGGCAGAGGGCAGCTTCGTCGCCGGAGCCGCTTATTTACGACCGTGCAGGTGCCACGACTAACGGCTGGCCAGCGCCGTGCCGCGCGTCAGTTCGGTCAGTTCCGTGCTGGCGTGGCGATAGTGAATCGACTCGACCGTGTCGTTCACGCCGCGCGCATGGCCTTCGACCCACACCACCTTGCCGTCGGCCAGAGCGGCCTTGACCTTGAACTGCGTGTCGAAATGCGTGCTGCCGCCTTCGCAGCGATCAAGATCAACCACCGCCTTGCGCACCGGACCGGAAATACCTTCGGCATCGGCCTTCACCGCATCGGCAATCGCCTGGCCCACCACCCGCTCCTGCTGCGCGTCGCACTCGGCAAAGGCCGGGACCGCGAGGGTGAGAAAAGCCGCTGTAGCGGCGGTTCCGAGGACAAATTTCATCATGACGTTTTCACTCCTTGGCTTTTGGCCATTCTTCTTTTTCTTGGGCGAATGCCTTGTTGAGGGGCGCAACCGTAACCCGTGGGACTGCCCACAAAGGATGCGCCAATTCAGCCGTTTGGCAACAGAAAATATTCAGGACCCTGAATAAAATCACGGATATTTTACCGCTGATAATTAATCAGACAACGGATTAATTGCGTCAATAATATTGTGAAATAAAAGAATTTTGCCCGTTTTCGCCAAAAAATAAGCCCGGCGATCTGGCCGGGCTTAAAAGCGAAAATGCGAGTAAAAATCAGGAAATCGACACCGGATCGTCGCGTTCCAGCACATCCGGCAGAGCCTGCCCTTCCGGCACGAAGTCCATCGCCACCGAATTCATGCAGTAACGCAGGCCTGTCGGTCGCGGGCCGTCCTCGAAGACGTGCCCCAGATGCGCATCACAGCGCCCGCAGCGGATTTCCGTGCGCACCATGCCGTGCGAGGCATCGCGCAGATAGCGGATATGGCCTTCGCCGACGCTCTGATAGAAGCTGGGCCAGCCCGAACCGGAATGGAACTTGGCGCGCGAGTTGAACAGCGGCAGGGCGCACAGGGCGCAGGTATAGAGCCCCTCTTCCTCATATTCATCGAACTTGCCACAGAAGGGCGGTTCCGTGCCGTGGTCGAGCAGGATGCGTCGCGCTTCCGGATCGAGCTTTTCGGCGAGCAAGCGGATTTTCTCAGGCGTCGGCGGGGTCAGGTCGAAACCCAGTTCGGAGCGGGCCATGCGGGAGTCCTTTCACAATCTGATCGGAATATAGGCACATCGACCGCACCTTCACAGGGCCAGTTCGTGAATCGCCTCAACGATGCGTTCGCAGCCGCGCCCGTCGATCTGCTCGTGGGCGCGCTGGGCGATGCCCCGGCGCAGATCGATGCTGTCGAGCAGGGTCCGCACGGTGCCCACGAACCGGTCGGGCCAGCCGCCGCGCGCATCGAGCATGGGGAATGGAGAGGCCAGCAGCCAGCTCGCCTGATTGTCGGCCACCACCAGCCCCAGGGCACACAGCCGCATGGCCGCGACCTCATTGAGGCTGCCGCCCGCCGCTGTCACCACCAGAGACGCCCCGGCCAGCACTTCGGCGACATTGTCGGGCGACAGGTAGAGCTTGCATTCCGACCGCTCGGCGCACAACCGGCGCAGTTCGTCGACGCGGGTATGCGCCGGCCCGGCGATCAGACGTACCTCAGCCGCGCCCATATCCGCTAGGGTTTCCGAGCACAGGGCCGTAAAGCCGAACGGGTCGGAGCCGCCGAACATAACGCAGATATGACGCTCTCGCGGCGCCGGATAGCGACGGCGGAACTCCTGCCGGATCTGCGCATAGGCGGGACCAAGACACTTCACAGCTTGCGGCGCGATCTCGTCATAGGGGCGCGTGTGGGCCGACGGCGCGGCATTGATCAGCAGATGTGCGTTCAGGGGGCGCACCACCGCCATATCGTCCATCGCCACGACAACATAATCCGTATACAGATTATTATACATGTCCGGGCCAATGGCGTAGGAGTCGCACAGGATAACCTCACCTAGCGGGATCACGGCGCGCATCGCCTGCACGTCTTCCGGAGTGCCGATGGCGGTATCCATGCTGCGCCAACGGATGCCCAGATTGATCAGCCGCTGCGTCGCCGCTTCGGCCATGTCGTTGATCAGGAACACCACCTCGTGCCCCTGCGTCCGCGCCTCTTCGGCGATGGCATAACAGCGCATGAAATGGCCCAGCCCGACGCGGGCCGAGGCTTCGGTGCGAACCCAAATACGCATGTCCTCTCCGCGGTGCGACAGTTGGCCTCATGATTAATCGCGCATCTGATTCCAAAAAAACCGTGTCACACTTTTTGGGATGCGCTCTATCCTTTGCGCCATCAGGGTTAGCGTATTGTTAAACGCTGACGCCTAGCCTCCCCGTAACAAGACTGGAGCGCCGGACATGGCCACCCTCACCGAGACCTTTATCGAAGACGGCTTTGCGGATCTGGGCGTGCTGATGCCGGAAGAGGCCTGCCGCGACCTGATGGCCGCCGTGCGCGCCAGCCGCAATTTCGGGCCGGACCTCTTCCTCGATCAGGCGACCTTCGAGGCCGATCCGCAGTATCGGGGCACCAATCCCATGCCGGAGCGCAACCTGTTCGAGGCCCTGTCGCCGAAGTCGGACTTCATTCTGGCTGAACCGCGTCTGAAACAGGCCCTGAGCGAGCTTCTGGGCGAAGATTACACGATACTGGACCAAAAGTTCGTCTGCGGCGTGCCCGATCGCTGGCTCCCTGACTGGCTAAAACCGCGCATCATCGGCAATCCGGTCAATAATCTGGGGCCATACATCCGCCCGGCCTATCGCGACATCACCTATTTCTATGGCATCGACTTCCATCAGGACATTATCGACTGGAAGAGCCGCTATTCCGACCTGATCACCGTCTATGTCTATATCCATCCGGTGACGGCGGGCGATGCGCCGCTCTACGTCCTGCCGAAAAGCCACAAATTAGGGGCGTGTATGTTCCCGCACGACCTTAAAAAGCAACCGGATGGCCGTTGGCTCTATCGCAATGGCACGGGTGGCGAAATGACCGTCGATGAGCGGATGCTGGTCGGCGATACGGGCTATGTCGCCTGCTGGCACGCCTGCACCCTGCATGGAACCATGCCGGTCTCGTCGGACGCCGAACGCTTTTCGGCGCGCTTTCTGATTTCGCGCGGTGAGGCGGCAAAAGCGGGGCTAGATGCGGTCAATGCGACCATTCCCTACCCGCTGTCGCTCGAAGACACCCGCCGCGATCTGGGCGACGCCGGCGAAGCGAAGATCAAGGGCAATATTATCACCGGCAAGCCGGGGACGGAACGCTAACAGGCGAGACATTTGCCTTAAGGCCGGCTCCGGGGTATTATATATTAATACCAGCGAGGCTTTCCATGGGCACGACCGTCAATCTCGGCAAGCACTTTGAGGCGTTTGCCGCCGAAATGGTGCAAAGTGGTCGATACAACAACACCAGCGAACTGGTGCGTGACGCGTTACGCATAGTTGAGGAACGTGAGCGCCGTTTATTATCTCTGGACGCCACGCTGGAACGCAGCCGTGCCGACGTAGAGGCGGGTCGCGTCAAATCGGCCGAAGAGGTCTTCGACCGTCTGGAAGCCAAATACATGCGCATGGCCCAAGAGCGCGGGGAATAGTGAGGGTTCTTTTTTCCGCGCAAGCCGAAGCCGGGCTTGAACAGATCGGTGCAATCCTGCACGGTTCGCAGGACTACGAGACGGTGCTGTTTCCCGACGCCTGATAATCCGGCGCGTGGTTCAAACCTCATACCCGTGCGTCAGAAGGCGGTCGCGGCAGGCTTCCCGCGCCGCCGCCCAGTCTTCACGCAGCAGCCCCAGCCCGATCACATCGTGCGGCCCGTCCGATTTGACGACGTGGCGGCGGAAATGCGCCTCCTTCTGGAAACCGAACGAGAGGTGCAGTTTCCACACGGCGGCATTGCTTTCCAGCACTTCGCACCACAGCTTTTCGAGCTTCAGTTCGTCGAAAGCGTGTTCGATCATCCGGAACTCGACCCATGCGCCCAGCCCCTTGCCGCGCGCGGCGGGTTCGGCCAGATAGAAGGCCCAGGCCGCCTTTTGCGACACGCGATCAATATCGACGAAATTGGCCAGCCCGACCGGCTCATCGTCCCATTCGATGATGAAATAGCGCCTCGTCTCGTTGTCAGACAACCCATCGAACCACGCATCGTGCCGCTCGCGCGGGATCACCATATCGGTGTACATGAAGCGGCGCACCTCATCGCGGTTGCGCCAGTCGAACAGGCGGTCGCGGTCTTCGGCAGTCAGTGGCCGCAATGCAGCCGGACGGGGTGACGCGGACATGGCCACTCTCCAAAAGGACATTAAACCTTTTTTTGATCACGTCGGTTAATATCGCGTTGTCAGCCGTCCCGGAGCCCGCCCATGTCCGTCCGTCGCATCGCCGTCATCCCCGCGCGCGGCGGGTCAAAGCGCATTCCGCACAAGAATATCAAGCCCTTCTTCGGCCAGCCTCTGCTCAGCTATTCCATCCGCGCCGCGCGCGAAAGCGGCCTTTTCGATCATGTTATCGTCTCGACCGACGACGGCGAAATCGCCGAAGCCGCGCGCACATACGGCGCCGAAGTGCCCTTTGTGCGCCCGCCGGAACTGTCGGGCGACCATATCGGCACCAATGCGGTCATCATCCACGCTATCGACTGGTTCACCGCTCAGGGCGAGGCCCCGGATGCGGTGTGCGGCATCTACGCCACCGCGCCGTTTCTGACGGCCACGCGGCTGATCGCAGGATGGGAGGCCTTACAGGGCAAGCGCTTCGCCTTCTCCGTCACCTCCTACGCCTTCGCCGTTCAGCGCGCGCTCTATCGCACCGAAGAGGGCGGCGTGCGCATGTTTCAGCCTGAACACCGCCTGACGCGGTCTCAGGACCTGACGCCGGCCTTCCACGACGCCGCGCAGTACTACTGGGGCTGGGCCGAAGCTTTCAAAAACGGCGAAGAAATCTTCTCTGCGCAATCCGCGCCGGTCGTCCTGCCGCGCACAGAGGTAGTCGATATCGACACGCCGGAAGACTGGGACGTGGCCGAACAGATGTACGCCGCCCTGCGCCGCCAAATGAACCTTTAAGCCCCGCTTTAGCCGCCCTAAACCTTTCCTGCACAAAGCATCGCTTTCCTTCGCGACGGGCCGGGACTAAAAGCCCTGACAAACAGGGGGCGCAAAGTCCCTTTTAAGAAAAGAACGCCTCATGTGTATCCGAAAAGTGCGTCCCACTTTTCGGCATGAGGCTTACCGTGGACCTTTTTAGTATGCTTGCACTGCCGCTCTCCTGGCCGCTCGAAGGCCGGCGCGCCGTCCTGATCGGGACGGGCGAATGGCTTGTGCGCAAACTGACCCTGCTGCGGCGCACCCCGGCGACCCTCACCGTCTATACGCCCGGCGACGACGCGACTTACGAAGGCGTGACGCCGGAACGCCGCTGGCCCACGGTCGCGGACCTGAGCGACGCCACCTTCGTCATCGTCGCCTTCGAAGATCGCGCCCTGGCCGAACAGGGCGCGGCGCTGGCACGTCAGGCCGGCAAGCCGCTCAATGTGGTCGATTACCCGGACCTCGGCGACTTTCACATCCCCGCCATCATCGATCGCGGCCCGCTGTCGATCGGCGTGGCTACGGGGGGCACAGCGCCGGTTCTGGCCCGCGAAACCCGCCGCCGCATCGAAGCCGCCATCCCGCCCTCCGAAGCGCAACTGGCCGAGTTCGCCCTGCGCCTCAGCCCGCATCTGCGTGAACTGCTGCCCAATGTCGACGACCGCCGCCGCTTCTGGGAAGGCGTGCTGGACTCCGACGCCGCCCGTCTGGCGCGCGAAGGGCGCATCGACGCCGCGGTGGACATGGCCGTCGAAGCCGCGAAAAACCCGCAACCGCGCAAAGGCGTGGTGCATCTGGTCGGGGCCGGTCCGGGCGATCCGGAGCTTCTGACGCTGAAGGCCCTGCGCCTCCTTAGCGAGGCCGATGTCATCGTCTATGATCGGCTGGTCGGCGACGGCATCATGGACCTCGCCCGCCGAGACTCCGAACGCTTTTACGTGGGTAAGGCGCGCTCGAACCATTCCGTGCCGCAGGATCAGATCCACAGCCTGCTGGTCGAACAGGCCACGCTGGGCAAGCGCGTCGTGCGCCTCAAGGGCGGCGATCCGTTCGTTTTCGGGCGTGGCGGCGAAGAGGTCGAGGCGCTGAAGGCCGCCGGCATCGAAGTCCATATCACGCCCGGCATCACAGCGGCACTCGGTTGCGCCGCATCGACCGCTGTGCCGCTAACCCACCGCGACCATGCGCAGAGCGTGTCGTTCGTCACGGGTCACGCCAAGGATGGGGATTTCGCGCACAATCCGCTGGCGCTCGACTGGGACCGGCTGGCGGCGCACAACCACACGCTGGTCGTCTATATGGGCATCCATACGGCCCAGACGATTTCCGAAAAGTTGACCCAGCATGGACGCGCCCCCGACACGCCGGTTCTGGTGGTCGAAAACGGCACCCGTCATGACGAGACACGCAGACTGACCTGTCTGTCCGACCTGGCCAACACGCTCAAGGCCGATCCGCCCAAGGGCCCGGCCCTGCTCATTATCGGCGAAGTCGCCGCCCTTTATCAGACGACGGACGCGCACCCAATCGTCCACGAACCCATGAGGACCGCATGAAACTGCTGACCGCCAATCGCCTGACCGACGGTCTGGTTCTGTGGTACGCCGGAGGGTCCGACCTGTCGGGCTGGACCGAGGACGCCGCTAACGCCACGCGCCTTGAGGACGAGGCCGCCGCTGCCCTGCTCGAAGAGTGGAAAGCGCGCGAAACCGAGGTGGTCGGCGTCTATGTCGTGCCGCTGGTCGATGAAAATACGCTTGTAAAGCGCGAATATGTGCGTGAGCACGTGCGCGCCAATGGCCCGACCATCGGTCAGACCGCCCTCGATACCGCCCGTCAGCACCAGCGCGGAGAAGTCTTCTAATGTATCAGTATGATCAGTTCGACCACGCCATGGTCGCCGCCCGCAATGCCGAATTCAAGGACCAGGTGGCCCGCCGCCTGAGCGGTGAACTCAGCGAGGATCAGTTCAAGCCGCTGCGCCTGATGAACGGCCTGTACCTGCAACTGCACGCCTACATGCTGCGTATCGCCGTGCCCTACGGCGTGCTGTCGTCGCGTCAGATGCGCACTTTCGCCCATATCGCGCGCACCTATGACCGCGATTTCGGCCACTTCACCACGCGCCAGAATATCCAGTTCAACTGGATCAAGCTGGCCGACACGCCGCAGATTCTCGAAGAGCTGGCGGCGGTCGAAATGCACGCCATCCAGACGTCGGGCAACTGCATCCGCAACACCACGACCGATCAGTTCGCCGGCGCCGCCAAGGACGAACTCGACGATCCGCGTCCGTGGGCCGAACTGATCCGTCAGTGGTCGACCTTCCATCCGGAATTCACCTTCCTGCCGCGCAAGTTCAAAATCGCCATCACCGGCGCCACCCGCGACCGCGCCGCCATCCGCGTGCACGACATCGGGCTGCAACTGACGGCCAACGGCTTCGACGTCTATGTCGGCGGCGGCATGGGCCGCACGCCGCACCTCGGCCACCTGATCAAATCGGGCGTGCCGGGCGAAAAGCTGCTCAGCTATCTCGAAGCCGCCCTGCGCGTCTATAACCGTTATGGCCGCCGCGACAATATCTACAAGGCGCGCATCAAGATCCTCGTTTCCGCTCTGGGGCCTCAGGAATATGCGCGTCAGGTCGAAGAGGAATGGGCCACGCTCGATCAGGCGCAGATCGACGCGCCGCACGCCGAAATCGCGCGCATCAAGAGCTTCTTCCCGCAGCCGAACTATGCCGACAAGGCCTTCGACGCCGCGGCTATTGAGCGCGCCAAAGCCGCCGATCCGGGCTTTGCCCGCTGGATGCGCAACAACACGCTGGCACACCGTCGCGACGACCACGTCTCGGTGACCATTTCGCTGAAGCCGACCGGAATGCCGCCGGGCGACGCCTCTTCGGCGCAGATGGACGCCATGGCCGACGCCGCCGACGCCTTTGGATACGGCGAACTGCGCGTCTCGCACGAACAGAACGTCATCCTACCGCACGTGGCCAAGGCCGACCTCTACGAGCTGTATCGTCAGCTGGATCAGAACGGTCTGTCTTCCGCCAATGTCGGCAAGATCACCGACATGATCGCCTGCCCCGGCCTCGACTACTGCTCGCTGGCCAATGCCCGCGCCATCCCGCTGGCGCAGGACATTTCCAACCGCTTTGCCGACGAAGGCCTGACGGACAAGATCGGCGATCTGCAGATCAAGATTTCGGGCTGCATCAATGCCTGTGGCCACCACCATGTCGGTCATATCGGCATTCTGGGCGTCGATAAGCAGGGCGAGGAATTCTACCAGATCCTGCTCGGCGGCCGCGCCGACGAAAAGGCCGCGTTGGGCGTCATCACGGGCAAGGGCCTCAGCGCCGAAGCCGTGCCCGCCGCGCTGGAGCGTCTGGTCAATCTCTATCTCGAACTGCGCACGGATGAGACCGAGCGCTTCATCGACACCGTGGGCCGCCTCGGCCGCGAAGCCTTTGCCGGAGCCCTGCATGAGCCAGCTTAATTCTTCCCACGCCCCGCAACTGGTCTCGGATCAGGGCGAGGTGCGCGACAATGCCTGGACCGTGCTGGCCGACGATGAGGCCATCGGCGTCGATCAGGTCGTGCTCGGTTTCGAGCGCGCCGTGAACGAACTGGACGGGCTGAACGGCCGCTACGGCGTGCGCGTCATGCCCGGTGACGACGTGCGCAAGCTCGCGCCGCACCTGTCGAAGATCGCCCTGATCGAGGTCGCCTTCCCCGGCTATCGCGACGGCCGCGGCTATTCGACGGCGCGCATCCTGCGTCAGGACCTTCGCTTCGACGGCGAAATCCGCGCGGTCGGCGACGTGCTGCGCGATCAGGTCTTCTGGATGATGCGTTGCGGCTTCAACGCCTTCCTGCTGAAAGACGCCGATCCGCAGGGCGCGATCAAGCACGCCCGCAGCCTCTATGCCAATGCCTATCAGTCCGCCGCCGATGGGCTGAAACCTGTATGGGCCCTGCGCCATCCTGCTTAAGGAAGACGTCAGGTCCGGAGTGTCTTCAATGACTGTCCTGATCAATAATCTGGTCGCCGATACGCCTGAGCATGAATATGCGCGCAAGCTGTCGGCCAAGTACGAAGGCTGGAACGCCGAGTCGATCCTGCGCGACGTCATCGAGCACGAGTTTGCCGGCACAATCGCCATGACCTCGTCCTTCGGCGCCGATGCGGCCGCGCTGCTGCATCTGGTGGCCAAGATCGACCGCACCACGCCGGTCATCTTCCTCGACACCGACCGGCACTTCTTTCAGACTCTGCAATACCGCGACGAGCTGGTGGAGCAACTGGGCCTGACCAATCTGGTGAATCTGCGCCCGGCGCTGGAAGACGTGCGCGCGCTCGATCCGAAGAACACGCTGTTCCAGAGCGATCCGGACGCCTGCTGCAACTTCCGCAAGACCAGGCCTCTGGCGGCGGTGACCAAGGACTATGCGGCGTGGATTTCGGGCCGCAAACGCCATCAGGCCTCGACGCGCGCCAATCTTTCGGTCGTCGAATATGACGGGCGCGGCTTCAAGATCAATCCGCTGGCCAACTGGACCGCGCAAGACGTGACGGACTATATCCGCGCCAACGGCCTGCCGGAGCATCCGCTGGTCGAGCAGGGCTATCCGTCGATCGGCTGCTTCACCTGCACCAAGCCGGTTGAAGCCGGTCAGGACGCGCGTTCGGGCCGCTGGGCCGGTCAGGACAAGACCGAATGCGGCATCCACCTCAGCGTCTATGAGGACGGCGAAGGGATTTAATCGCCTTCGTCCCTGATGCAATTTTCTATCTCCTCCCTATGCGAAGCATGGGGAGGTGGCGCGCCGAAGGCGTGACGGAGGGGTATATTTCCGCTTCGCGAAACAGCCGAGCTTTTATAGATACCCCTCCGTCAGTTCGCTACGCTCACTGCCACCTCCCCACTTCGTAGGGAGGAGATTCAAGCCCGCTTCCCCTGTTTGCGCAGGTAAAGAATCTGCGCCGTCATCCCGACAATCAACGCCACCAGCAGGCTCAGATGCGCGCCCTTCAATAAGGGCGAACCCAGATCGGTGACCAGCGGATGACCGTCCGGCACGCGCCGCAGCGTCTCGGTCACCGTCGGCACCATCAGCAGAAACGCGCTCAGGGTCAGGCAGATCGTCTCCGGATATACCGTCACGCGCTTCGATACCGGCAGGTAACCCACGCCATACCCGATCAGTAGTACCGTCAGTGTGACCGCCCCGATGATGTAGCTGACCGGTTGATGCGCGACGATGAACACCGTCAGCGCCCCGATGAGCATACTGATGAAATAGAGGGCGCCGGGCACGGAACGCGGCACGATACGGCCATGACGCGCGAACATGTAGATGGCCAGCGGGATGGCGGGCAGACTGCCCAGCGTATGCAGCCAGCCGAGCGGCGAAATTCCAAACATTGCTCTATCCTTCGGATTATCTACCTATCAGTTGGTAGATTTATGGTTCAAAAAACCGCCTTAGGGCCGGACGGTCAAACGGTCGATCAGCGGCGTAATAATGGCGCCGAACATCTGCGGGTCGCCATAGGCGCGCGCCGACAACATGGCGCCGTGCACGGTGGCCAGGAACATCTCGGCCTCTACCGCAGCAGAACCGATGAAATGCAAACGCCCTTGCTGTGCGCCGCGCGCCAGCACCGAGGCCAGCCATTTGGAAAGACTACGGAAATGCGCGCGCACCTCCAGCGCAATGACTTCCGGCAAGATGGGCAGTTCGTTGGCCAGCAAGGCGCAGATGCAGAAGGACGCACGGGCGTCCGTGATGCAGGTCTCCCAATAGCCGGCATAGGCGCGCAATTGGTCCAGCGGGTCCGGGATATGGCGCGCCATCGCCGCAATGCCGGCCTGCGCCTCTTCGCGGTATTTCGAGACCAGCGTGCGGACCAGATCGACCTTGCTGGGGAAGTGGTGGTGGATGCTGGGCTTGCGAATCCCCACCACGCCGGCGATGTCGGCATAGCTGAAACCGTTATAGCCGCCGGCAATGATCAGATTGCGCGCGCAGTTCAGAATGGCGTCGGAGGTCGAGGTCAGGTTGCTCATACCCGCAACCTACCTACTAGTAGGCAGGGAGTCAATCCCTGCCGGACCCGCCTCGGAATCCGCGCCCAAGATCAGTGCGACGCGCCGTCCCACCTATGGAGGGTCAGACTGTCGAGATCGACATCCGGCACGCAACGCAGATTGACCGCCGTCGTTTCTTTGCCATCCGGTCCCACGCCTTCGCTGAACGGGGCAATGCCGCAGACGTCGCAGAAATAGTGGTTCAGACGATGTTGATTGAACTTATAGACAGACAGGTCTTCCCGCGCGCCGCTCAGCTTGAAATCCGTGCGGGCGATAAAGGCCAGCAAACTGCCGCGCCGTCGGCACATCGAGCAATTGCAGTCGATGGCCGTGGTGAAATCGCCTTTGGCTTCGAAGGCAATCTTGCCGCAGTGGCAGCTCCCCTGATGGATGGTCATGGTGCGTCTCCCGGTTTCCGCGCATAGAAACCGAGGCCGCCGCAAAAAGAAAGTGGAAATCGCCTACCCTTGCCTTGGGCACAAGGCGGGTGAAATCACGGCTCGACGAAAAACGTCTTCGAGCAATATTCGCAGGTGATGTGCACCTTGCCGTCCGGCTCGATCATATCCGATTGTTCGGCGGCCGAGAAGGAGCGTACCAGATCCTCGACCCGCGTCTGCGAGCAGCGGCATAGACGCGCGACAGGCTGCGGTGACGACAGACGCACGCCGTCCTCATGGAACAGGCGGAACAGCAAGCGTTCGGCGTCAAGTTCAAAATCGGTCAGTTCTTCTTCGCCCAGGGTTGCGAACAGGGCGCGCACATGCTGGAAGGCTTCGCGCGTGTCGCCACGCGTATCGTCACCGGCCAGCGCCTGAATCATCGCCCCGCCGGCGCGCCAGCGAATACCGTCGGGCGTGCTTTCGCGCGCCACGGCCAGCTTGATCTGCGTCGGAATCTGCTCCGACTGGGCGAAATAGTGCTCGGCGCATAGGGACAAGGAGTCGCCCTCGATCGGCGTGACGCCCTGATAACGGTCGCCGGGACCGTCGGGCTCAAGCGTCATGATGAAGGTACCCCTGCCCAGCAGTTGCTGCGCGCCCAGCGACTGGAAGCTGCCGGCGTTTTCGGCCTCCAGCGCCTTCAGTTCTTCCGGATCGAACCGGCAGAAGCCGCGCAAAGACCCGCGCGTATCGTAATCGGCCACAACATAGCGCACCACGCCCTGCCCCTGCGCCTGCATGATCAGACGCCCCTCGAATTTCAGCGCCGAACCGACCATCACCGCCAGCACGCAGGCCTCGCCCAGCAGGGTGGCGATGGCGTCCGGGTAGGCGTGGGCGTCGAGAATCGCGTTCAGCGTTTCATCGAGACGCACCAGACGCCCATGCACGGGAAGCGTGTCCAGCACAAAACGGGCGGCATAGTCCTGCGACGGCAAAGGATAGGAGGTCATATAAAATCACACAAAAAGGGACATAGGTCGCCGAGATAGTTTCAACCTTGACCGGTTTCAAGGCATTACTGTGGCAATACTGGCACCTTAGCCGATCCGCACCGCCAAAAAAAGCCGAAGTCGCGGGAAATACTGACAAAGGCGGTTGTCTTGAGGGGGGTTTTGGCTTAATCGCGCGCTTGAATTCAGTCGCCTTTCGGCGCGCCCGGTCCCCGGCTCCCTACCTTAGTCTATCGCGCATCTCTTCCGAAAACCGGTGCCCACTTTCGGGATGCGCTTAAACGGATGCGATCATGCACATGGCTCCCGCTAGCGTAAACCTTCCTACTCTGGTCCTCGATTTCGACTCAACCTTCACCAAGGTCGAAGCCCTCGACATCCTCGCCGAGCAGCTCTTTTCGTCCGACCCGGCGCGTCTGACCGACCTGACCGCGATCAAGGAACTGACCGAGCTGGCCATGTCGGGCGAGATCGGTTTCGGGGAAGCGCTGCAACGCCGTATCGCGATCCTCAAGCCCTCGCGCGCCGATATCGAAGCGCTGGCCGAAGCCCTGAAAACGCAGGTTTCGGCCTCGATCGCGCGCAACCGCAAGGTCTTCGAGGAGAACCCCGGCAAGATCCGCATCATTTCCGGCGGCTTCCATGAATTCATCGAGCCCGTCGTGGCCGAATACGGCATCAAGCCTGAACACGTGCTGGCCAACCGCCTGATCTTCGGTGACGACGGCGTGGCCACCGGCGTCGATCAGGACAATCCGCTGTCGAAGGACGGCGGCAAGATCGTCGCCCTGCGTAGCTGGGCCGATCTGTCGGGCGCCATCGTGATGGTCGGCGACGGCTGGACCGATTACGAAGTGTTTCAGGGCGGTGCAGCCGACCGTTTCTACGCCTTCACCGAAAACGTCAGCCGCGAAAAGGTCGTGGCCGCTACCACCGGCAGCGAAGCGACGCAGGTCGCGGCTTCGTTCGATGAGGTGCTGCACAATGAAGGCTACGAAGGTCGCTACTCCTTTCCGCGTTCGCGCATGAAGATGCTGCTGCTGGAAAACGTCCACCCGGTCGCCATCCAGCATTTCCGCGACGAAGGCTACGACGTTTCGACGCTGAAAGGCGCGTTGGACGAAGACGCGCTGATCGAAGCCATTCAGGGCGTGCACGTGCTGGGCATCCGCTCCAAGACCAATGTCACGCGCAAGGTGCTGGACGCCGCCGACAAGCTGATGGCCATCGGCGCCTTCTGCATCGGCACCAATCAGATCGACTTGAAGGCCGCGTCGGAAAAGGGCGTGGCCGTATTCAACGCCCCCTATTCCAACACCCGTTCGGTTGTGGAAATGGTCATGGGCCTGACGGTCATCCTGACGCGGAACATCTACGACAAGTCGATCCAGATGCACACCGGCAAGTGGGACAAGTCGGCCGCCGGCGCGCACGAAGTCCGCAACAAGACGCTGGGCATTATCGGTTACGGTGCCATCGGCTCGCAGCTTTCGGTGCTGGCCGAAGCCTTCGGCATGCGCGTCATCTATTACGATGTCGCCGAAAAGCTGACCATGGGCAATGCCAAACGCTACCGCACCCTGGACGCCGTTCTGGCCGAAGCCGATGTCCTCTCTCTGCACGTCGATGGCCGCGCCGAGAACAAGAACATCTTCGGCAAGGCGCAGTTCGCCAAAATGAAAGACGGCGCGCTGTTCATCAACCTGTCGCGCGGCCACATTGTCGATATCGACGCCCTGGCTGAGGCCGTGCGCTCGAAGAAGATTTACGGCGCGGCGGTCGATGTCTTCCCGGAAGAACCGCGCACCAATGACGATCCGTTTGAAAGCGCGCTGATGGGCCTGCCGAACGTCATCCTGACGCCGCACATCGGCGGCTCGACCGAAGAAGCGCAGGAAGCCATCGGGGAGTTTGCCTCCGAACGCCTGCTCAACTTCATCAGCCGCGGCGACACCACCTTCTCGGTCAACATGCCGAACGTGCAACTGTCCGAGGTTCAGGGCCGACACCGCTTCCTGCACATCCATCAGAACGTGCCGGGCGTCATGGCCGCCATCAACAACATCATCGCCAAGTACAATCTCAACATCCTGGCCCAGCACCTCAAGACCAATGAGCAACTGGGTTACGTGATCGTCGATGTCGACCGCGGCTATTCGCGCGAGGCGCTGGACGAACTGAAGGCCGTCACCGGCACGCTGAAGTTCCGCTCGCTGGTGTAAAAATATCCTCCCTTGCGCAACGGGGGAGGGGGACCACGAAGTGGTGGAGGGGGCAACCCCCGACTCCGCCCCCTCCGTCTCGTCGCTAACGCGCGGATCCACCTCCCCCGTACGCTTCGCCACAGGGGAGGATTTAAAAACAAAAACCCCGGCGGAAACGCCGGGGTTTTTGTTTGCAGCCTAATCGAGGAAGATCACATCGTCCGCAGGCGGGGGGGTATCCAGTCCGGCCAGACGCCGCCAAGCCTTCCATACCGGCATAGGCACGCGCGGCGGACGCACGCCGGAGCCGTCGATCTTCTGTACGAAGCTGAAACGCAGACCCGTCTTGTGCGGCTGGGTCCAGGCGGGCGTGCCGAACTTCACCGTCTGCCCCTGCACGTCGATCAGCCACATCTCGCCGGCATTTTGCGGCAGGCCTTCGTGGATCACCTGCGCGCCCGAAGCGCTCTGGTTGACGATCTGACAGGGAATCTCGTTGCCCGTAGTGAGCATGATCAACGCGCCGGCGGCATTGCAGTCGAAACGCGGCTCAATCCGCCGGTTCAGCACCTGCTGATACGGCTGGATGACCTCGACGCCGGGACGTGGGGAGGTCACGACGTGGGTCTGAGGGCGTTCGGTCGTGCCGGGCATAGCGTTGCGCGTCTTTCGCGTGGCAGAGTCAGGGCTAAGGTAGACAATGTTCATTTATAAATCGTTCTCTTGATTAAGAAGCAGGTAAGAGACGACCGGACGTACGTCATCGACGCGCGGAACGGCTTAAGAAAATAACGAAAACGCTGAGAGCGGCCCTGCGGGAAGCCGCCATACCGGATACGCTTTGCTGCAACGCACACCAGAACAGACCCCCTCTATGCACCTCTCCGGTGAAGACTTCCTTTACGGGCTTGACTTTTCCACTGATCCGACGCATATCGCCTCTGCTGCGGCGCGAATGCTGCACCTGACTGGCCGCGTGAGGTCGAGCGATATACCGGCTCGACAGCCAGTTTTAACGGATGACAGATGCGTGGACGCTGTCCGCGCTTGATAATCTTTAAAAACCGAACCCGAGAGCTAAGACACGCGCTGGCCTCATCCGAAACCGCCCGATATTCCCCAGACGGAATCCGGGCTTAAGGATGTTGTGCGCCGGTGTTTCCCGCGCAGCGCATCCGCATTGAAAGCGCATCGTCTTGACGACCTTTAAAGATTTGGGCCTCTCGGCCAGCCTGCTCGCCACGCTTGAAAAAGAGGGCTATCACACCCCTACCCCCATTCAGGCGCAGGCCATCCCCATCCTGCTGCAAAAGCACGACCTGCTGGGCATCGCCCAGACCGGCACCGGTAAGACCGCGGCCTTCGCCCTGCCCATCCTGCACCACATCCTCAGCGACCGCATCATCCCGGCCTCGCGCACCTGCCGCGTGCTGGTCCTGTCGCCGACGCGCGAACTGGCGACCCAGATCGCCGACAGCTTCAAGGCCTATTCGAAGGGCCTCGGCCTTCAGATCGCCACCATCTTCGGCGGCGTGAAGTACGGCCCGCAGTATAAGGCCCTGCAAGGCGGCCTCGATATCCTCGTGGCCACGCCGGGCCGTCTGATCGACCATATCGAGCAGAAGACCATCGACCTGAAGTCGGTCGAGCACCTCGTCCTCGACGAAGCCGACCAGATGCTCGACATGGGCTTCATCAAGCCGATCCGTCAGGTCGCCTCGCGTCTGCCGGCCAAGCGTCAGAACCTGTTCTTCTCGGCCACCATGCCGAAGGAAATCGCCGGTCTGGCCAACGAACTGCTGACCGACCCCAAGAAGGTCGAGATCACGCCGGAAGCCACCACGGCCGAGCGCGTGTCGCAGCAGGTCATCTTCATCGAACAGCAGCGCAAGCGCGCCCTGCTGTCGGAACTTTATGCCGATGAAAAGCTGGCCCGCACCCTGATCTTCACCCGCACCAAGCGCGGCGCGGATCGCGTGGCCGCCTATCTGCAGGCCGGTGGCGTCGAAGCCGCCGCCATCCACGGCGACAAGAACCAGTCGCAGCGCGAGCGCGCGCTTCAGGCCTTCAAGGCCGGTCGCGTCCGCGCGCTTGTCGCCACCGATATCGCCGCGCGCGGTATCGACGTCGACAACGTCACCCACGTCATCAACTACGAACTGCCCTTCGTCGCCGAAGCCTATGTGCACCGCATCGGCCGTACGGCCCGCGCCGGCAAGGAAGGTCATTCGATCACGCTGGTGGCCGATGACGAGCGCAAGCTGCTGAAAGACATCGAGCGCATCACCCGTCAGCGCATCCCGTCGTGGGACCGCCGCAAGGATCAGGCGCTGAAGCTGCTCGACGAGGCCATCCTCGCTTCGGGTCAGACCGAAAAGCCGAAGACCCCGGACCGCGTCGTCGAAAAGACCGCCCGTCACACCGACCCGGACGCCGAGCGCGTGCACAAGCGTTCGCGCAACCGCCCCCATCGTGAGTCTGGTCGCGACGAGCGCCGTGACCGTGGCAATGGCCGCGACGGCGATAATTCGCGCGGTGAACGCACCTTCGGCAAGAAGGACGCCTTCGGGGGTCGCGCCGAACGCCAAGAACGCAATCAGGCCCGTCCGGAACGCACCGAGCGTTACGACCCGATGGCCGCCGAGCGCGCCCCGGCCAAGGCGTCTCGCGAATTCCCGGCGGCCGAACGCGCGTTTGGCGACAAGCCGCGTTTCGACGGTCCGCGTGGCGAAAAGCCCCGCTTCGACAAGCCGAAGGGCGATCGTCCGTTCAAGAAGCGTGACGATGCTCGTGGCGAAGGTCGCGACACCCGCTTCTTCGAAGACCGTCCGGCGCGTCCGGCGGCAGAACGTGCGGAACGTCCCGCAGGCGAACGCCCTGCCGGCGCGCGCCAGTTCGACGACCGTAAGAAGAAGCCTTTCGGCAAGTCGGCCAGCGGCAAGCTGGGCGGTCGCAAGACCAACACCAAGCCGCGCGCGCACCATAGCGAGCCGGTCAACCGTTCGGAAGGCGCACAACTGAAGCGCCGTTCGCGTAACGGCTGATGACGCCGAGGGAATTGTTGCATTTTCATCATTGTGAATGCAGCCGCTTTCCGCTTTAACATCTGTATGTTCCAGCGCCCCCTGAAACAGGTTTTCAGGGGGCGCGATTTTATGGGGATACGGACGATGCGGGCGACGGGTTTCACGCCGAACAGGCGGACGGCAACGATCGGTTTGATGGCGGCGCTGATGGGGACGACCTTTCTGACGGCGTGCGAGCCGAAGGTGCAACCGGCTTCGGATGATTCTGCGCCGCTGGCTCTGGTGCGCAGCGCCAGGGACGTCCATTCCTACGCCGAGCCCAATGTCGCGCGCGTGCGCCACGTCGATCTCGACCTGACCGCCGACTTCCGCGCCAGGGTGCTGAAAGGCACTGCGGCCCTGACGCTCGAAACCGCGCCGACGGCCACGCAGGTGGTTCTCGACACCAAGGCGCTGGCTATCGAAGGCGTCACCGACGCGTCGGGCAATCCGCTGAAATACACCCTTGGCAAACCGCATCCGATCTTCGGCGCGCCCCTGACCATCGAACTGCCGCAGGGCGCGCAAAAGGTCGTGGTGAAGTACGCCACCACCGCCGACACCCAGGCCCTGCAATGGCTCGACCCGTCACAGACGGAAGGCAAGCAGCACCCCTTCCTGCTGTCGCAGGGGCAGTCGATCCTCACCCGCACCTGGATTCCGACGCAGGATTCCCCGGCAGTGCGTCAGACCTACAGCGCGATCATCCGTGTACCGACGGCTTTGAAAGCGGTGATGAGCGCTGAGATGCTGACGCCCGATGGCGAGGCGGTTTCCGGCAACTCCGCCCTGCGCGCCTATCGCTTCAAGATGGAAGAGGCCATCCCGCCCTATCTGATCGCGCTGGCCATCGGCGATATCGCCTTCCGCCCGACGGGCAAACGCACCGGCGTCTATGCCGAAAAAGCGATGATCGAGCGATCGGCCACGGAACTGTCCGACCTCGAACAATTCGTCGCTGCGGCTGAAAAGCTTTATGGCGAATACCGCTGGGGCCGCTATGACGTACTGATCCTGCCGCCCTCCTTCCCCTTCGGCGGCATGGAAAACCCGCGCCTCACCTTCGCCACCCCGACCATTCTGGCCGGCGACAAGTCGCTGGTCTCGCTGATCGCGCACGAACTGGCGCATTCGTGGTCGGGCAATCTGGTGACCAACGCCACCTGGGACGATTTCTGGCTCAACGAAGGCTTCACCAGCTATTTCGAGAACCGCATCATGGAGGAGATGTACGGCAAGGACCGCGCCCTCATGCTGCAAAGCCTGGGCTACACCAGCCTGCAGGCCGAACTGGCCGACATCAAGGAACCGGGCCTGACCCAGTTGCACACCGACCTCAAGGGGCGCGACCCCGACGACGGTTTCTCGGAAATTCCCTACGAAAAAGGCGCGGCCTTAGTGCGCCTGCTGGAACAGACCTATGGCCGCAAGAAGTTCGATGCGTGGCTGAAGGGCTATTTCACCCGCTACGCCTTCAAGAGCATGACCACGGCGGGCTTCGTCGAGGATCTGCGCGAAACCCTGCTCAAGGGTGATCCGGGGGCGGAAGATCGCCTCAAGCTGAACGAATGGCTGTACAAGCCGGGCCTGCCGTCAAACGCCATCCGCCCGCTGTCCGAGGCTTTCAACAAGGTCGAGATGCAAGCCGAGGCCTTTGCCAAAGGCACGCCTGCCAAGTCTCTGCTGACCGAAGGGTGGGTGACGCAGGAGTGGCAGCATTTCATCGAGTCCCTGCCCGATAATCTGACAGCGGAGCAGTTGAAGGACCTTGACGCGGCCTTCGGTTTCACCACGTCGCGTAATTCGGAAATCCTGTTCGCCTGGCTTAAAGTGGCTATCGCCCAGCATTACGAACCGGCCATGCCGGCGCTGGAAAACTTCCTGACCTCTCAGGGCCGCCGCAAGTTCGTCTCGCCGTTGTTCACCGCCCTGATGGCGCAAAAGGGCTGGGGCGTTGAGATGGCCCGGCGCGTCTATGCCGAAGCCCGCCCGCTCTATCATGCGGTGACGCGCGCGACTGTGGACGGTATCGTAAAGTAGAGCGATCCTTAAGGTTTAGGGCGTAGGATGCGCGGAATTTCATCCTACCGCGCCCGTCCCATGTCCACGCCAGAGACCAAATCCGTGCTGATCGTCGACGACCATGAGGTCAATCGGCGCATTGCGGGCCTGTTCCTGCAACCCCTGGGCTGGACGGCGGTCATGGCAGCGGATGGGGCGCAGGCGCTCGATATCGCCGCGCATCAGCGTTTCGACGTAATTCTGATGGACATGGTGATGCCCGGCCTGAACGGCATCCAGACCACAGCGGCCCTGCGCGATCCCGACAGTCTGAACGGCGACACGCCGGTCATCGCCGTCACCGGTACAGACTATAATCGCGCCGAATGGGCGGCGGTGGGGGTGACGCAGTTCGTGATAAAGCCCGTCGATCCGGATGATCTGATCACCGCCGTCGAAGAGGCCATCCGCCCCGGCCGGCGAAGGGTGACGGCTTAACGCTTGACGTCGAAGCCGTCGTCGCTGAGGAAGCCTTCCAGTTCGGCAACCGTGGCCAGGGCGAAATCGCCCGGCATGGCGTGCTTCAGGCAGCCGCCGGCGATGCCGTAGTCCAGCGCTTCCTTGTCCGATTTGCCGCTCAGTAGGCCGTGCAGCACACCCGCCGCAAAGGCGTCGCCGCCGCCGATCCGGTCGATTATGCGCGCGATGTCGTAGGTCCGCGTTTCCAGCGTTTCCTTCCGCGTATACATCAGCCCGGCCAGACGGTTGTGGTCGACATTGACCTGTTCGCGGCGCGTGCAGATCAGGCGTTGCAGGTCGGGGAAGGCGCTGAAAGCGTGGTCCGCTGCGGCGCGGCTGCGCTCGTGACTGCCTGCCTCGCCGGGGAAGGTGGTCTTGAACACCAGTTCGATGTCGCGATAGCCGCCGAAGATCAGGTCGGCCTGCGCCATCAGTTGCGGGATCAGGCTGGGAGCGTCACCGCCCCACGCTTCCCACAGCTTCGGGCGATAGTTGCAATCGAAGGAGACCTTTATGCCCAGGGTGCGGGCGATCTGCATGGCCTTCAACGCCCCCTGAAAGGCGTTAAGCCCCAGCGCCGCGGTCACGCCCGAAACGTGCAGCCACGACGCACCGTCAAGCAGCCTGGCCCAGTCGAAGGCCGAGAAGTCCGCCGTCGCGAAGGCCGAACCGGCGCGATCGTACAGAATGTCGGACGGACGGTGGATGCCGCCGGTCGTCAGAAAATACAGCCCCATGCGCCCGGCTGCCGTCGAGACGCGCGCGGCGTCGACGCCGAAATATCGCAACTGCCCCACGGCGGCCTGCCCCAGATCGTTGTCCGGCACAACGCTGATCATGCGCGTGGCGTGGCCCAGACGCGCCAAGCCGACCGCCACATTGGCTTCGGCTCCACCGACATACGGCGTCAGTTCCGGCAGGGTGTAGAGCGGATCGCGCCCGGCCGTCGACAGGCGGATCAGCAGTTCCCCGAAACAGGTGAAGGCTTTGGTCATGGCAGCATTCCGTTGGCTTTATTGTTGTCTGTAAGGCTTTAGAGCGCATCCCAAAAAGTGTGAAGCGGTTTTTGGATTTGGATGCGCGAAAGCAATGTGAACTGGGGTCCAGCCCCGCTTAAAAAAAAGAGACGCCGGAATGCACCGGCGCCTCAGGATTCCGCCCTTCCGGGGGCGGCCGTGACAAAGGAACGCTTACGCTTACAAATCTAGCGCGGGATGATTTCAGATAGAAACATCATCCCACTCTAGTTTTTTGAGTGGTCGCGCAATTTTTCGGAAAAGTGGTATCCACTTTATCGGATTGCGCCTTAGTACTTGTAACGGAAGCCGAGATAGTACTGACGGCCCGGATGCGAGTAATCGAGCAGCAGGTCGTTGGCGGTGTTACCCTGCGCCGTGTTATAGGACACGTAGCGGTCGTCGTATTCATCGGTCAGATTGATGCCTTCCAGAACCACCGTGAAGTGCTTGTTGACCTTGTAGGTGATCTGCGTATCGACGTTGAGCGTCTCGTTCTTGCCGGAGAAGTCGGCGCCCGAACCGGGGTTCAACTGTACCAGATAACCCGCCCGGTAGGACGTGGCGACGCGCGCCGAGAGCTTTTCATCTTCATAGTAGAAGGTGACGTTATACGACTCCGGCGATAGGCCCAGCAGGTTCTCGCGGCGATAGGTCGTAGCCGTCGCCGAGGTCGAGACGACGTAGTTGATCTTCGATTCCACGTGCGTGTAGTTGAACACGCCGCCGGTGTGTGACAGGAAGCCCGGCAGGAAGGTGAAGGGCAGTTGCAGCGAAACCTCGTAGCCCTTGAGCTTGCCGCCCGGTGTGTTGACCGGCTGGGTGACGGTGTAAGACGTTGCGCCCGTTTGCCCCGTACCGGCCAGCAGATCTTCGCCGAAGCCGGTTTCCGAGAAAGGAATGACCCGCGCCAGATTCTGGATATAGGACTTGATGTCCTTTTCGAAGAAACCGACGGTGAACAGGGTGTCCTTGTTCGGATACCATTCGAAGCTCAGGTCCATCGTATTGGCCCGTACCGGATCGAGATAGGGGTTGCCGATCGACAGGGTTTGCGAAGAGGTCGTGATCGAACCGCCCGGCGACAGGCTGGCCAGGGTCGGACGCGCCATGGTCTTGGCTGCAGCAAAGCGGACGAAGATATTCTCGACCGGCTCGACGACGACGTTCAACGCCGGCAATGTGTCCGAATAGCTGCGTTCGATCGTGGTAAGGATCGCTTCGGTGCCCTTGCCGATATAACCCGACACGCGCTGATTGGTATCGGCCTTGCGCACGCCGATATTACCGCGCACCGGGATCGCCCCGAACTCGGTATTGAAATCAAGCTGGATATAGGCGGTTTCGTCACGCTCATGCGCCTCGCGATTGTTAGCGCGCGAGGACGAGTTGGTCGTGTTGACGGTGAAGGTGCCGTACTGGTTGGTGCAGCGGCAATCATAGCCGAAGGTCGAACGGATCAGGTCCAGATTAGGGATCAGGAAGGTGTTGCCTGCGACCGAAACGCTCTGGGCATATTTGCCGAGATCGGCCTGAATGGCATTGACCAGGCCCGCCGAATAGCTGGTGCCGGTGGCCGCACGGTGCGCCGCCTCATCGCGCGTATTGGGGTTGGAGGTATAGCGACCCCACTCGATGGACTGGAAGTCGTACTTTTTGCTCGATGCACCGAACTTGATCTTGAAGACGTCGTTCAGATCGTAGTTGAAGTCGATCTTGGTCGTAGAGAACTTGTTCTCGACGCTTTGCGGACGAATGCGGATCAGCGACGCGTCACCCAGAGCCGCGCTGGCGGCCGGGTTGGTGGCCGTGGTGTTGGGCGTATAGCTCCAGTAGCCGGCCTGATCCGGTGTGAAGCCGTTCTTGGTGCCGTAGTTGAACTTCGGCGCGGTCTTGTCGGTGAAGTCGTAGGAATAGCCCTGAACGTCATAGGCGTCGAAGGTGAAGGTCGTCTGTTCGGGATTATCCTGCAGCGAGTTTGAGGCACCGACCAGAACCTTCATCTTCAGCTTTTCGCCAATGTCCTGTTCCCAGGTCAGGTTGAGCTGTTTGAAGGTGGTCTTCAGTTCGTCGAAACGTTGCTCAGCGCGGACGTCAACATCGTTGAACGTACCCTTGACCATCGTGCCCTGGCTGTCGATCTCGTAATTATAGACGTCGGTCTTGGGCAGGCCCTGGCCGTTGCGGCTGAATGAGATGGCTTCGATTTCGTATTCCTGACGGTTCGACTCGAAGCTCGCATACATGGCGTCGAGCGTGATCAGCGTGCCTTCGAACGGACGCATCTGGAACGCACCGGTGACACCCAGACGCTTTTGATCCTGAATCAGACGCGAATAGCGCGGAATGCGCGGGTGCATGGCGCGGCTGATCTTCTGCGCCTCGCCGGTGAGGGCCGGGTTGGTCGAATGGGTTTCGGTGGTGTTGCAGGCGGCGTTGGCATTGGTGCAGGCCGCGATATTGTTCCAGGTCGTACCGCCGTCAGTCGAGAAGCGTTCGAAACGCCCGACGTTAGACGCTGAATAGGCGTTTTCCCAGCGCGTGGTGTTCGGGCCTTCTTCATTGACCATGCGTTCGCCATAGGCGACCGAGAGCAGCGCCCCCAGCTTGCCGTCGGCCCAGCGGTTGGATACGAGGAAAGTGCCGCGCGGCGAGGTGTCTTTCGACAGGTCGTTATAGCCCAACTGGCCCGACCCGGCCATGGTGAAGCCCTTATAGTCGAACGGCCGGGCAGTGCGCAGGTCAACCGTAGCGCCCAGCGAACCTTCTTCGATCTCAGCCGACAACGACTTGCGGACGGTAAGCGAATTGAACAGTTCCGCTGCGAAAACATTGAAGTCGAAGCCGCGGCCGCGGTTAGCACCGCCGGACACGTCCTTACCGCCTGCGGTGGCCAGCGCTTCCAGTTCATTGAGACGCACGCGGGTGAATTCGGAGTTCAGACCGCGCACCGTGATGGTGCGGCCTTCGCCGCCGTCGCGATCGATGGCCACGCCCGGCACGCGCTGCAGCGACTCGGCCAGGTTCAGGTCCGGAAACTGAGCGATGTCGTCGGATTTGATGACATCGACCATATCGTTCGAGCGGCGCTTTTCGCTGATCGAGCTTTGCAGCGAGTTGCGAAAGCCCGTCACGACAACGGTTTCGACATCCTCCTGCGCGGTCGGGGCCGTCTCTTGGGCCATGGCGCCGGTGGCCATGAGCGCCAGCACGGAAACGCTATAGCGGGCGATCGCAGACGCAGTTCGACTGTGGTTTGACTTGGTTTTCATAACTTAGCTCCCCGTTCAGCCCGGTCCGCACTCTTGTGGCGCGATACGCAGGCATTGGACGCCCGGTTGCGGGCATTTTTTCAATTTTGACATGACACCGGTGTCAAAAACGCATGGTAACCGGTGTCAACGCAACTTAGGTAGACATAACCGCGCCTAAAAGACAAGCGGCTTCGTTCAGGTTGATAAAAAAGGTGGCAAATCTGCCATAGGTTTCACTCCCCGTTCGTCCTGACGCTCTTTTACAGGCGTCAATGCCGGGATATTCGACCCGGGGATTTAAAAAAGCCTGAACGCAGGACGGCGGCGGTCCCAAGTCCATAGCCAAGACCGTCGCCGTGATAAAAACATCACTTGTCAGGTTCAACCCAGTTCGGGGCGCGCCTCGGTCAGGGTAACGGTCTTCAGCGCGATCTGCGTCGTTTCGTGGTGAGGACCCGAATAGGTCACCACCGAGGATTGCCCGGCCAGAATATCGTGGATGCCGGTCGTCGCACCCGACGAGATCAGTTGCCCGGCCTTCAACGGTCGACCGCGCGCCGCCAGATGCCCGGCCAGCCAGGCAATGGCCTTCAGCGGGCCGCCCGGCATGGTGAACAGACCGCCCTCGCCGATCACCTGACCGTCGATTTCGGTGACGGCCTTATAGCCTTTCACCCTGGCTTCGCTGAGGTCTTCGACCGTGCTCGACGCCTCGAACGACGCCAGTTGCGCCCCCAGGATCAGGCCGAAATTATTGCCGAAGTCCGACGCCACGACCGTAGGCCCCAGCTTGTTGATGGTCGGCAGCGGCGAGCCGGCCATTTCGACGCCGGCGAACAGGGCGTCGATCAGCCCCAGCGCTTCAGCTTCGCTATAGTCGGTCTTGCCAGGTTCGGCGTCCTTGCCGATGCGGAAGACGAATTCGGCCTCGACGGCGGCAAAGCCGTTTTCGAAGACCGGTATTTCGACCTCGCCCTCGGCGGGCTTGAACAGGGTGTCGAAGACCGGCCCGGCCAGACGCTCGGTGCCGTGCTCGGCCTGACGCTCAGGGGCCAGACGGCCGATCTTCCAGCCGACGACCGGACGGTCCCACAGCTTGATCGCCTCTTCCTGAATAGCGTAGGAATCGCTCAGGACCGAAGGGATCTGACCCGGATAGTCGCTCAGGGCGCGCGCGGCGCGGCGGGCAGAAACAAAGTTTTGCGCAATGTCTTTGAGGCTCATGGTTTTAGTCCTTTGTTCTGATCCCTTCGGACAGCGCCCACATGAGGGCGCCCACACCTTTAGGATCGTTGGGGGTAATTTTTTCGGAGAGGTAGTAGTCGTAGGAACCGTCGCGGTACGGCACGTTGCCGAGGCCGGCCACGCCGCAAATGCCGTTCAGCGCGCCCGGCGTCACGAAGCGCGCACAGACGGCTTTCAGCGATTCCACGCCTGTTGCGACGGCGGATTGCGGCAGGATGCCGAGACGTCCGGCCTTCATCAGGCCGTAGGCGACCATCAGCGAGGCCGAGGCTTCTTCGTAATTGCCTTGGCGCTGGCCCTGATCGACGACCTGATACCACAGGCCGTTTTCGGAGCGGAATTTCAACAAGGTGGTCAGCGTGCGTTTGGCGATGTCGGCGATGTCGGCGCGCAGGCTTTCGCTGAACCCTTCCGAAGCCTCATACACATCAACCAGCGCCCCGACCCACCAGCCCATGGCCCGGCCCCAGACATTAGCGGACAGACCGGTCTGTTTATCTGCCCAGCGCTCAGCGCGGCTTTCGTCCCAACCGTGGGCGTAAAGGCCATTGTCCTTTTGCAGGGTGTGATCGACGAAACGGAACTGCGCCACCGTGTCGGCGAACAACGCCTCGTCATTGGTGATGCGGGCGTATTCGGTCTGGAACGGCTGGGCCATGAACAGCCCGTCGAGCCAGACCTGATGCGGATAGATTTGCTTGTGCCAGTAGTTGCCGGACCGGGTGCGGGGGTGGTCCTTAAGTTGCGCGAACTGCACGTCCATCGCCTCGCGAAAGCGCGCTTCACCGGTAATGGCGTACAGCGGAAACAAAATCTTCCCGCCATTGACGTTGTCGATATTGTACTCGGATGGCCTGAAGGTCGGCATCGTTCCGTCGGGCAGGACGCGGCTCTGCATCTCACCCAGCACATAGTCGAGGAAGGCGCGATCCTGCGTCACCTGATAGAGGTCGAGCGCACCCTTCCACACCACGCCGTCCTCATAATTCCAGTGAGGTCGGTAAGGCGTCCAACTCCGGAAATAGCCGGCGATGAAGGCCGGCACATCGACGCCGAACCGCGACAGCGCATCCTGCGTTTGCGCCGACAGGTCGAAGGCGCGTTCCACAGGGGCCGCGGCGACATCGACGGGGATGTTGTGTTTCAGGTCGAGCATGTGACGTTTTCCAATATCAGGGTTTCGCCGCTCTGGCCCTCGATGTCCAGCGCGTTTACATGAAGATTTCGCACATTGGCGATCAGGCCGCCCAAGCGCGCGACCGGCACGATGGAGGCAGCCATGTCGGGTTCGCCCGGTTCCGCATGCGGATCGAAGCGCAAACGGATATGATCGAGCGTCAAGCCATCGACCGGCTGTTCCGGCAGGCCCAGCACATAGAGTCCAGCATGGCGGATTCCGTTCGCTTCGATGTGGCTCAGGGCAATGCCGCCCAGGTTGGGCGTGCCCTCATCCACCGGACGCGCTTGACGATCGGCCACATGGTCGGTTTTGCCGTCCGGATCGCACCAGTAAAAGCTGTTGATCACAAAGGCCGTGCCGACGCCTTCCATGCGGATGTACCGGCAATCGAGCCCTTGCACCACAGCGTCACGCCCGCGTCCGCGCCTTGTTTTCAAACGGATGCCGCGATCTGTATTAATGAACAGACAGGTCTGTACTAACACGTCATAAACACCTGACGCCATCTCCGAACCGATGACAATGGCGCCATGACCGTCCTGCATCCGGCAGTTGGAAATACGCACGCGACGCGTTGGACGCACGCCGCGCCGTGCCATGCTGATCTTGCCCGACTTCAACGCGATGCAGTCGTCCCCCACCGCAAAATCGATCCCGCAAATGGTGACGTCGGAACAGCTTTCCGGATTGAGGCCGTCCGTATTGGGACTGTCGGCCGGGGCTTCGATGCGCAACCCGGCAAAGGTCAGGGAACGCGACATCATTGGGTGGACCGTCCAGGACGGACTGTTTTTCAGGGTCAGCCCCTCCAGTATGACCTGCTCGCAATCGACCATAAAGATCAGTCGCGGCCGCCAGCCTTCGAAACGCGCCTTGGGCCTCCTCCACCAGGTGTCGAACCCGGCCTGACCGTCGATCAGGCCGCGTCCGTAAATCTGAACATTGTGCAGAAACAGCAGATTGAACAGGGCCGCGTGGCAGGTGTCCGCCTCACCTTCCCATGAACCGAGACAGCTCCGTTCTTCGCCATCCGCATCGGGGAGTATGCCCGGCAATACCGGCCATTTCGACACGTCGCGATGACCGAGTATGTCCGCCCCCTCGGCCAGTTCCACCGCCATATCGCTCTTGAGAAACAGCGGGGCCGTCAGATACCGGCCTGCCGGCACGCGCACCAGCCCGCCGCGCGGACAGGCCGACAGCGCCGCCTGCAAGGCCGCCGTATCGTCGCTGACGCCATCGCCCTTGGCTCCGAAGGCGCGCGGATCGACCACCACCTTGCACATGGCGGTGCGGACCACCAGAATGTCGTGGCCGATCTGCACTTCGTAATTGGTGTCGGGCCGCAGGTCGTAAAGCGAGAAGACATTTCTGTCTGTTTGCAGCGCCACCGCGCCGTCGACCCTGATTTCGCGGGGCGTGGCGGCGGTCCAGATCGTCCCGTCGTCCACCTCGAAGGTCAGGGCCGTCGGCAGGACAGCGATGCAGCGCAGTCCATTCATCTCACCACGCGATGCAGGATGGCATTGATGTCGTCATAAAGCCGGTCGCCCGCCTCGCGCTCGCTCAGGCGGCCGTAACCCAGCGCTTCCAGAATGTCCTGAAAGCCGTCGCGCACGCGCGGATGCTCGAACCACGGGCTTTCGACCACATTGATCTGCGCCGCCCCCAGTTGCGCCTCGCTCTGCTGCTGAAGCGGCGTAATCAGGCCTTCATTGCTGAGCAGGGTGCGACCGGCCTGCGATACCGGCACGCCGCGCTTCAGACCCATGGCCCGGATGCCTTCGGGATCGTTGAGCAGGAAATCGATCAGCATGGCCGCTTCGTCCGGGTACGGAGTCGTGGCGTTCACCGCAAACATCATCGACGGGCGATACATCATCCCGGCGTCCTTCGCACCGGGCCGCAGCAGGTATGGTGCCAGCGCGATGGTCTGTTTACCGGCCAGCGTATCGCTGTATTTATCGATCGTACTGTTCCACATGAAGACGCCGGCGAATTGCCCGTTGATCCACGGGCGCATTTCCTGTTGCGCGACATTGCCGTAGGAGGCGCGGACCTGAGCGCTGGGCCAGACATGGTCGCGCGTCATGCGCGCGTACAGCCCGGCGAAATCGTGCATGTCCTTTCGCGAGCAGTTCAGCGATTTGCTGTCTGCATTGATCAGCGGCTTGCCCGTACCCTGCACCACATAGGTGCGGGCCATGGCGATGAACTCCAGAAACAGGCCGTCGATCGGGTAATAGCCGTCACCCAGTTTCGCCTTGAACTGCGGCCCGCGCGCGAACAGCTCGTCCCACGTCGTCGGCAGGCTCAGTCCCGCTTTTTGATAAGTCGTCTGGTTCATATAGAACAGCCGTGCGGCGTTTGACACGGCGATGGCGTTGAGCACGCCCTTATTGGTGCCCATGCCAAGCGTTCGGGTGTCGAACTGGCTGAGGTCGATCTTGTCGCTCAGTTTGGCGAGATCGAAGAAACCCGTGCCGTCACGCGAGAACAGGGTCTGCCAGTACCAATTGATCTGCATGACGTCCGGCGCGGTGCCGCCGGCAATCTGCGTCGTCAGGCGCTCAAGGTGACCGGCAAAGCCCGTATATTCGCCGCGCACGCGGATGCCGTGCTTTTCCTCGAACAGGCGCAGCGCCTCAAGCGTCGCCTTGTGCGCCGATGACCCGCCCCACCAGCTCATGCGCAACTCACGGCCGCTGGAGGGCGCGGGCCGCGGCTTTGAGCAGGCGGTGAGCGCAGCGGCCGAGGCGCCGAGAAGCACAAACCGGCGATGATGTCTGTATGCGTCCATCGCCCTACCCCTTCACCGCGCCGGAGGTGACGCCTTCGACGAAGTATTTCTGCGCCAGGAAGAACAGGATCAGTGACGGCGCCAAAGCGATGGTCGACATGGCGAGGATTTCGTTCCACGAGGTCGCTTCGGTGACGTCGATCGACATTTTCAGCGCCAGCGCCACAGGGTATTTTTCCACGGAGGAGAGATAGATCAGCGGCTGAAGGAAGTCGTTCATGGACCACATGAACTGGAACAGGGCGACCGATATGATCGCCGGCAGGATGACCGGGCAAACGATCAGGGTGAGGACCTGAAACGAGTTGCAGCCATCCATCACCGCCGCCTCTTCCATATCGAGCGGCAGGGAGCGCATGAACTGGATGATCATGAAGACGAAAAAGCCTTCGGTGGCGAAGGCCTGCGGCGCATAGAGCGGCAGGTAGGTGTCGAGCCAGCCGAATTCACGAAACATTAGGTACTGCGGGATAAGCAGGACCGACTTGGGCAGCAGGACCGTCGCCATCAAAAGCGCGAACAGCCACTTGCGGCCAGGGATGGCGAAGCGCGCGAAACCGTAGGCGACGATGACGGACGATATGACCGTCACGATGACCTTGGGCACCACGATCTTCATGGTATTGAGCAGGTAGGTGGCGAAGCTGTATTCGGTGGAGGTCTTCCAGCCGTTGACGAAACCGTCCGTCGTTGGATCTTTGGGAATGAAACCGACCGATGAGAAGATTTCGGCGTTGTTTTTGAACGCTCCGCCGATCATCCACAACAGCGGATAGATCATCAGGAAGCCGACCAGAATCAACAGGCCGTAACGCACGAAGGCGTTGAGGACCGGCAGGTGCTTGCGCCAGCCATGATCGGCGGGATTAAGGCTCGTCGCTGACATCAGTGGCCTCCCTTCTCGTCGCGGTCCTGCGCATAAAACACCCAGTGTTTCTGCGACCAGAAGGCCACCGCCGTGAAGATGGCGATGATGATGAACAGCACCCACGACAGGGCCGAGGAATAGCCGAGATTGAAGTATTTGAACGCTTCTTCGTAGATCATCAGCGGCAGCAGGTAGCTCGATTTGAGCGGTCCGCCGGCGGTGATGATGTAGGGGCCGTTGAACTCCTGAAACGCCTGCACGATCTGCATGATGAAGTTGAAGAACAGCACCGGCGTCAGCAGCGGCAGGGTGATCATGAAAAACTGCTTGAGGCGCGACGCTCCGTCGAGATCGGCGGCCTCATAGAGGTCTTCGGGGATGGCCTTGAGGCCTGCCAGAAACACCACCATGGCCGAGCCGAACTGCCACAGGCGCAGCAGGACGATGGAAAACATGGCCGTGGTCGGCTCGCCCAGCCAGTTGACGCCGCCGAAGCCGATCCCGGTCAGGGCCTGATTGATCAGACCGTCGCCAGCGAAGACGAAACGCCAGACCACGGCTACGGCCACGCTGCCCCCCAGGATAGACGGCAGGTAGAAGGCCGTGCGGAACAGGCCGATGCCTTTCAGCTTGAAATTCAGCACCACAGCAATCAGCAGGGCGAAGGCCAGCTTCAGTGGCACGGTGATGAAGACATAAGCAAAGGTCACGCCCAGCGATTGCCGGAAGGTCGAATCCGCGGCCATCTCGGTGTAGTTCGACAGGCCGACCATATGGGCCGCACCCAACTGATCCTGAAGCCGTGCGTCGGTCAGGCTGAGGACGAAGGAAGCGACGAAGGGAAACGCCGTGAACAGCAAAAAGCCGATCACGAAGGGGGTGACGTAGAGGCTGCCGATCCACTTGTTGCTATACATGGACGGACTCGTCTGTCTTATCTTCGAAATCCGGAGATACACCAATGGCCAGACCGTCTTCGCCGAACAAATGCGCGCGGTTGAGGTCGATTTTCAGCCGCACTTCCTGATGGTTATGCAGGGCCACTTCGCCGTCCAGCTTCATGATCAGCGGTTCGCCTTCCACCTCTTTCAGCGTCACATAGGCGAAGGTTTCCCCGCCCAGACGCTCGATCAGGATGACGTAGCCATTCAGGTGCGCCTCTTCATCCGCGCCCGCCAGATGCAGGTTTTCCGGGCGGATGCCGAGGGTCGCGGAGGCTCCGATCGACACCGATGCGCCGACGCGCGGCACGGCAAGAATATTTTGCGGCAGATCGAGCTTCACCATCTCCGGCGTCACTTCGCGCACGCTGGCCTCGAGCACATTCATGCGTGGCGAACCGATGAAGCCCGCCACGAACAGATTGGCCGGTTTGCGGTACAGGTCGAGCGGCGAGCCCACCTGTTCGATACGCCCGGCATTGAGCACGACGATCTTGTCGGCCAGAGTCATGGCCTCGACCTGATCGTGGGTGACATAGACCGAGGTGGCGTTGAGCTTGGTATGCAGGCGCGCGATTTCCACGCGCATCTGACCCCGCAGGGCGGCGTCGAGATTGGACAGCGGTTCGTCGAACAGAAAAACGTCCGGTTCGCGCACGATGGCGCGGCCGATGGCGACGCGCTGACGCTGGCCACCGGACAGGGCCTTGGGCCGGCGCTTAAGCAGATGCGTCAGTTGCAGCGTCTCGGCGGCGGCATTGACCTTGTGCTCGATCTCGGCCTTAGCCATGCCCTGAATCTTCAGCGCGAAGGCGATATTGTCGAACACCGTCATGTGCGGATAGAGGGCGTAGGACTGAAACACCATGGCTACGCCGCGCTTGGACGGATGGGCATAGGTGACATCGCGGCCCGCAATATCGATCTGGCCTGAAGTCGGCGTTTCCAACCCGGCGATCAGGCGCAGCAGGGTCGATTTTCCGCAGCCCGACGGCCCGACGAAGACCACCAGCTCGCCTTTTTTAACCTCCAGCGAGACGCCCTTGATGACCTCATGGCCATTGAACGCCTTGCGCACGTCTGTAAGTCTGACACTGTCGACTGACACGTTTCCCCGCTTTTGATGGTGTTATTTTTGCTTGATGATATGTGTAAGGGAAACCGGTGTCATGATCAACGCCGATTATGCACAAAGGGCACATGAAAAGCATTTCATCCCGCTCCCGTAACGCCGACTTTTCAAATTCGTCATTCGGGCATAGCCTTCGCTTCGGGCTTTTCTGAAACGGGGGTTATCATGTCCGCTCTTGCACCGACCATCGCGTTCGTACCCAGCGTCATCACCACTTACGGGGCCATCCACACGGCCATCAGTTGCGTGCCGCTGTTCCTCGGCGGCTACCTCTATCTGACCAAGGGCACCATCCGGCTCGACACCGAACTGGGGCGCATCTATTTCTGGACGGCGCTGGCCGGAGCCGTCACCGGCATCACTATCTTTCATCATGGCGGACCAGGCATTCCGCACATCGTCAGCGCCCTGTTCATCATCCTGCTGCTGGCGGCCGCCGGAGCGAAGGTCCTTACCTTTACCCGGTTAAAGGCGCGCACCATCGAAATCGTCAGCCTCTCCTTCACCTATTTCTTCGTGTGGTTTTTCACCACGACCGAAGGTCTGACGCGCCTGCCTGCGGGTAAGCCGTTCTCGCCCTCGCCCGAAGCGATCGAGTTGGCGCCCGTGCGCGGCGCGTTGCTGCTGGTGCTGATCGTGGGCATCTGGTGGCAGTTGCGTGCCGAGAAAAGGCGGGCGGCGTTTCCCGTCGACGCGGCTCCGGCAGAGTGAGAAAGCCCTCCGCCGGACTGGAGGGTTTTTAATCGTCTTTCTGCGCATTTGCGGCCTCTCGCGGCTTGCTGAGAGGCCGTTCGGCGGCTATTGAAGCGACTACGCGCACATCCACGCAGTAATACGCAGAAAGACATTTTCATGAAAATCGCACTGATCAATGAGAACAGCCAGGCCGCCAAGAACGGCATCATTTTCGACGCGCTGAAGACGGTCGCCGAACCGCTCGGTCACACGGTTTTCAACTACGGCATGTACGGCGCCGAAGACAAGGCGTCGCTGACCTATGTCATGAACGGCCTGCTGGCCGGCATCCTGCTCAACTCAAAGGCCGCCGACTTCGTCGTCACCGGCTGCGGCACCGGCATGGGCGCCATGCTGGCCTGCAACTCGATGCCGGGCGTCTTCTGCGGTCTGGTGATCGACCCGACCGACGCCTTCCTGTTCGGTCAGATCAATGACGGCAACGCCATCTCCATGCCCTATGCCAAGGGCTTCGGCTGGGCCGCCGAACTGAACTTGCAGGACGTTTACCGCAAGCTGTTCGACGGCGAGCGCGGCCTGGGCTACCCCAAGGAGCGCGCCGAAATCATGGCCAAGAACCGCGGCATCCTGAAGGACCTCAAGGCCGCTTCGTGCAAGGACATGCTGACCGTTCTGAAAACCGTCGATCAGGACCTGCTGAAGGCCGCCGTGGCCGGTGAGAAGTTCTCGGAATACTTCTTCGCCAACGCGCAGGACGAAGAGATCAAGGCCTACATCAAGGGCCTCGTCGGTTAATCAGTAGCGCATTCCGAAAAGTGTGAAGCGGTTTTCGGGATCAAATGCGCGTCAAACTATCAGGCTCGCCTGAAAGTTCTGGCTGGCCTTTTCAGTTATCGGAGACAAAAAACCCCTTCCGTTCGCACGGAAGGGGTTTTTCTTTTTGCTTGGATGTCAGGCCGGATCAGCGAGCCAGCCAGCCGCCGTCAACCGGGATGATCGCGCCATTGACATAGTCCGAAGCCGGAGCGGCGAGGAAGACCGCCGCGCCGCCCAGATCCGACGGCTCACCCCAGCGCGCGGCCGGGATGCGGTCCAGGATCGACTTGTTGCGGTCGGCGTCGGCGCGCAGTTGCGCCGTATTGTCAGTGGCCATATAGCCCGGCGCGATGGCGTTGACGGTCACGCCCTTAGCGGCCCATTCGTTGGCCAGCAAGCGGGTGATGCCGGCAATGCCCGACTTCGACGCCGTGTAGGACGGAACGCGGATGCCGCCCTGGAACGAGAGCATCGAGGCGATGTTGATGATCTTGCCATAGCCCTGAGCGATGAAGTGACGGCCCACGGCCTGAGCCATGAAGAAGGCGCCCTTGATGTTGACGTTCATCACGTCGTCCCAGTCTTTTTCCGAAAAGTCCACGGCGTCGGCGCGGCGGATCAGGCCGGCATTATTGACGAGGATGTGCAGGCCGCCCAGTTCCTCGATGGCGGTCTTCACGACGCGCTCGATCGGCTCCAGCGTGCCGAGGTTGGCGTCGATATTGACGAACTTGCGGCCCAGCGCCTTTACCTTCTCGCCGGTTTCGTCGGCGGGGACGATGCCCACGGCGGCGATGTCGGCACCGGCTTCGGCCAGAGCAAGCGCAATGCCCTGGCCCAGGCCCGTATTGGCGCCGGTGACGAGGGCGACCTTACCGGTCAGGTCGAATGGATGGCTCATGAAATATCTCCCTTTTTCAATCCTTCCCCACACAGCAAGAGCGGAGAAGCGCGAGGCGCAGCCTCGCCAAACCAAAAGCCAAAAAATCTCGACGGGCCGCCCCTAGAGATTTTTTTGACCGTTCTGAAACCACCTCTCGATGCGCCAGCATCGGGAGGTGAGATTAAGCGAGCTGGCAGATATCCAGCACGTTCATGTCGGTATAGTCGAGGTTCTCGCCGCCCATGGCCCAGATGAAGGCGTAGTTCGACGTGCCCGCGCCCATGTGGATCGACCACGGCGGCGAGACGACGGCTTCGTTGTTCTGAATGACGATGTGGCGCGCGGCGTCCGGCTGCCCCATGAAGTGGAAGACGCGGTCGTTTTCACCGAGATTGAAGTAGAAATAGACTTCCGAACGGCGGTCGTGCAGGTGCGGCGGCATGGTGTTCCACACCGAGCCGGGGGCCAGAATGGTCAGGCCCAGCAGAAGCTGGCACGACTTGGCGGTCGTCGGCACGATGTACTGATAGATCACGCGCTGGTTCGATTGTTCCAGCGAACCGCGCTCCAGCGGCACGGCCTGGTCGATCGAAATCTTGACCGTCTCATAACGCTGATGCGCCGGGGTCGAGGTCAGATAGTAGAGCGCCGGATTGGCCGCGTCGTTCGATTTGAAAACGACATCCTTCGTCCCCATCGGGATGTACAGGCCGTCCTTTTGCGCCAGATCGTAGGCGACGCCGTCGACGGCCACCACACCTGCGCCGCCGCCGACATTGATCACGCCCAGTTCGCGGCGCTCAAGGAAGGGATGGCCAGCCGCCGAAGCGGGCTCCGTCTGATCCGGCAGGCGGACCTCGCCGGTGACCGGGGCGACGCCGCCGACCACGAAGCGCTCGAAATGGGTGTAGTTCAGAACCACCGAATCCGGCGCGAACAGGCCCTGCATCAGGTACTTGTCGCGCAGGTCGTCCGTATCCGCATAGTCCATCATATCCGGATGGGTGGCGTGATAGATCTTGGCATACAAGGAGTTCTGGCACATGTTCGGCAGCTCCGTCTTGTTGTTAAAAAGGCTCCGGCGGAAGGCGCGGAGCCGTATCCCTGCGCAGCCACATATCCCGGTTTACGGGACATGTCGCCACATAATGAGATTCCTATAGCGATAAATGAAAAGGAAGGAAACCGGTTTCCTTCCTTTTCTTATAACCTTTTATTGCAGGTTGACGAAGGCCCCGCCATCGACCAGAAGCGAAGCGCCGGTGACATAGGCGGCCAGTTCATCCGAGGCCAGGAAGATGACCGGTCCGGCCAGATCTTCCGGCTGACCCAGACGGCCGAGCGGGATGCGGCCTTCCATGTAGGTGCGCTTGGCTTCGTCGGCCAGATCGTCCTTGTTGATGTCGGTCAGGATGGTGCCCGGCAGGACCGCATTGCAGCGGATGCCGTGCTTGCCCAGCGCAATGGCGGTCGATTGCATCAGCGACAGGACGCCGGCCTTGGTCGGGGTGTAATGGGTCTGGAACTCACCGCCGACAAGGGCCGAGATCGACGACACGGCGACGATCGAACCGGCGAAGCCGTTGGCCTTCTTGCCCTGCTTGACCATCTGGTTGGCCGCGGCCTGACACATGTAATAGGCGCCGTTCAGGTTGACCTTGATCGTGCGATCGACCACGTCCACCGGCATGTCGAGAAAGCCGTGGAAGGGGCAGATGCCGGCATTGTTGACGAAGGTGTCGATGCGACCATAGGCTTCGACGGCAGCGTTGACAAACGCCGGGGCCGAGGCCGGATCGGACACATCGCCGCGCAGCGCGAAGGCTTCGCCACCGAAGGCGCGGATTTCCTTGACCGCTGATTCTGCCGCGGCTTCGTCGCCGGCATAGTTGATGCCGACCTTGGCGCCGTGTCGCGCAGCCCCTACCGCGATGGCGCGGCCGATGCCCTTCGAGCCGCCGGTGACCAGCAGTACCTTGTCCTTGAGTAGCATGTTCTGTCTCTTCTCTCTGACTGGAAGCGCGAAACGCCCCCCGTTTCCATCCAATAATTTTTTGGCCAATAATTTTTTGGCCAATAGTTTTTGGCCGCTTATGGGTTTATCGCCTGCTGGGACAGGCGGATGAATTTAGGCCCCAGGCGGTAGCCGCCGCCGCTGGCGTCGCGCGGGGCCACGCTCAGATAGCCCTGCTCGACAAGGGTCGAGGCCAGACGATAGGCCGTCGAGCGCGCCAACCCGGCGGTCTCGGCGATCTCGTTCAACGTGCCGCGTCCGGAGGCCACCGCCTCTACGATCATCAGCCCACGGACAAGGGTCTGGCTGCCGCCAGGTTTCTCACGCTTGGTATCTGCTGTAATCGTATTTGCGTTCATGCCCGGATTCGACGTTTCTGCGTTCACGTCTGACGTTTTTTGCTTGATAAGCCTTGGCTTAATTTCATATATTGGAATAAATCGATTGGCAATCGCATTTATGCTCATTATTGATCATTTGCACCACAAATCGATCACCTCCGGGCTTCCGGACCGCATTTCGACACGCAGGGTTAAAAAGGCTTCAACATGGGTTACCCCAAGATCAAGCACGTGCGCGCTTACGTCATCAAAGGTGGCGAGGGCGGCGGCGGCGCCGATTATCACGATCAGGGCGAAGGTCACTGGATCGACAATCACATCGCCACCTCCATGGGGCGCTATCCGGAATACCGCCAGAGCCGCAAGAGCTTCGGCATCAACGTGCTGGGCACGCTGGTGGTCGAGATCGAGGCCGATGACGGCACGGTTGGCTTTGCCGTAACCACCGGCGGCGAGCCCGCCTGCTACATGGTCGAAAAGCACTTCGCCCGCTTCCTCGAAGGCCGCAACCCGTTCGAGTACGAGCGCATCTGGGATCAGATGTATTTCGGCTCGCAATATTACGGCCGCAAGGGCCTGGTCGTGAACGCCATTTCGGGCGTCGACCTGGCGCTGTGGGACCTGATGGGCAAGCTGCGTCAGGAGCCGGTCTATCACATGCTGGGCGGCGCGGTGCGCGACGAACTGCAATTCTACGCCACCGGCGCGCGTCCGGACCTCGCCAAGGACATGGGCTTTATCGGCGGCAAGATGCCGCTGTATCACGGCCCGATCGAAGGCGACGAAGGCCTCAAGAAGAATGTCGAGCTGGTCGCCGACATGCGCTCGAAGGTCGGCGAAGACTTCTGGCTGATGTACGACTGCTGGATGGCGCTCGACGTCAACTACGCCACCCGTCTGGCGCACAAGTGCCACGAGTACGGTCTGAAGTGGATCGAAGAAGCCATCAATCCGGACGACTACTGGGGCTATCAGCAGCTCAAGAAGAACGTTCCCGCCGGTATGCTGGTCACCACGGGCGAGCACGAATCGACGCGCTGGGGCTTCAAGATGCTGCTCGAAATGGGTTGCTGCGACATCATCCAGCCGGATGTGGGCTGGTGCGGCGGCGTGACCGAGCTTCTGAAGATCTCGGCTCTGGCTGATGCGCACGGCGCGCTGGTCGTGCCGCACGGTTCGTCGGTCTATAGCTATCACTTCGTCATTACGCGTCACAACTCGCCGTTCGCCGAGTTCCTGATGATGGCGCCGAAGGCCGACCACGTCGCGCCGATGTTCCATCCGCAGTTGCTGGGCGAGCCGGTGCCGGAAAACGGTCGCCTGAAGGTGACCGCGCTCGACAAGCCGGGCTTCGGTGTGGAACTGAACCCGGAAGTAAAGCTCTTCCGTCCGTACGAACACTAAGAGACAGGCCCCCTCACCCCAACCCTCTCCCTCAAGGGAGAGGGGGCTTTTTTATCTACCCTTCTCCCTTGAGGGAGAAGGTGGCCCGAAAGGGCCGGATGAGGGGGAATTTCGCAAAGGAATACTTTAAATGAAACTCGTCCGTTTTGGCCCGAAGGGTCAGGAAAAACCCGGCGTGATCGACGCCGAAGGCAAGCTGCGCGACCTGTCCTCGGTCGTTGCCGACATCACCCCCGAAGAAGTCCGCCTGTCGAAGCTGGCCGGCCTGAAGGCCACCGACGTCGCCGCCCTGCCGGTCGTCGAAGGCGAGCAACGCTTCGGCGTGCCGGTCAACAAGATCGGCAAGATCATCGCCGTCGGCCTCAACTATGCCGACCACGCCGCCGAGTCGAACCTGCCGGTGCCGCCTGAGCCCATCTTCTTCACCAAGGCCGTCACCTCGCTGACCGGCCCGAATGACGACGTGATGAAGCCGCGCGATGCGACCAAGATGGACTGGGAAGTCGAGTTGGGCCTGATCATCGGTAAGACCTGCCGTTACGTCGAAGAATCCGACGCGCTGAACCACGTCGCCGGCTACGTGCTGGTCAACGACGTGTCCGAGCGCGCCTTCCAGAAAGAACGCGGCACGCAGTGGGTCAAGGGTAAGGGCTGCGACACCTTCTGCCCGACCGGCCCGTGGCTGGTCACGCCGGAAGAGATCGGTGACGTGCATAACCTCGACATGTTCCTCAACGTCAACGGCCAGCGCATGCAGACCGGCAACACGAAGACCCTGATTTTCAACGTCGCCCACTGCATCAGCTACATCTCGCGCTTCATCACCCTGCAACCGGGCGATCTGGTCATCACCGGCACGCCTCCGGGCGTCGGCGAAGGCAAGAAGCCGAACGCCATCTATCTGAATGCCGGTGACACCATGCACCTCGGCATCTCCGGCCTCGGCGAGCAGCGCCAGACCGTCGTGCCGTTCTCGCTCGAAAATCAGGAGATCATCGACTAATGGCATACGCTGGACGTTTTAACGATCGCTGCGCCGTCATCACCGGCGCCGCCGGTGGCCTCGGTAAGGCTGCCGCCGCTCGCATCATCGCCGAAGGCGGCAAGGTCGTCCTGTGGGACCTGAACGCCGAAATGCTCGAAGCCACGGCCAAGGAAATCGGCGCCGCCGGTTTTGTGGCTCTGGACGTGTCGAAGCTGGAAGAGGTTTCGGCCGCGGCTAAGAAGTCGGCTGAAATCCTCGGCAAGATCGACATTCTGGTCGCTTCGGCGGGCATCACCGGCGCAACCGTGCCGGTGTGGGAATTCCCGGTCGATTCGTGGCTTAAGGTCATGGATATCAATCTCAACGGCCTGTTCTACTGCAACCGTGAGATCATCCCCTTCATGCTCGAAAACGGCTATGGCCGCATCGTCAACGTCGCTTCGGTGGCGGGCAAGGAAGGCAATCCCAACGCCTCGGCCTACTCGGCGTCCAAGGCGGGCGTGATCGGCTTCACCAAGAGCCTCGGCAAGGAACTGGCCACCAAGGGCATCATCGTCAACGCCCTGACCCCGGCTACGTTCGAGTCGCCGATCCTGGCGCAACTGCCGCAGAGCCAGGTCGACTACATGCGCTCGAAAATCCCGATGGGACGTCTGGGCATTGTCGATGAATCGGCAGCGATGGTCTGCTTCATGGCGTCGGAAGAGTGCTCGTTCACAACGGCTTCGGTGTTCGATACGTCGGGCGGTCGCACGACCTACTAAACTAAAAATCCTCCTCCCCTGCGCAAGCGGGGGAGGTGGCATCGCAAGCCCTTCTTGAGGGCGCGTCGATGACGGAGGGGGCCAACCCTCCAGCCATGCCCCCTCCGTCGCGGACTTCGCCTTTCGGCGAACGCCGCGCCACCTCCCCCGCTTCGCAAGGGAGGATAAATACGGAGGAATGCTCATGACCAAACTCCCCTTTATCGACGCCCATATCCACCTGTGGGATCTCGATCATCTGCGTTACGGCTGGCTCTCGGCTCCGTTCGACGATTCCGGCGTTAACGGCTCGACCGAAGCCATCGCCCAGACCTACCTCCCCTCGCATTACCAGACCGACGCCACCGGCTTTGACGTGCGCGGCACGGTGCATATCGACGCCGGTGCGCACGCCGATGATGCCCTGGCCGAAACCGAGTGGCTGCAGAAGCTGCATGAACAGACCGGTCTGCCTACTGCCATCGTCGCCTTTGCCGGCCTGAACGATCCGAAGGTTGAAGCCCTGCTGGAAGCCCACACGCGCTACTCCGCCGTGCGCGGCATCCGCCACATTCTCAACTGGCACCCCAACCGCTATTTCAGCTACACGCCCGCCAATCTGCTCGACGACCCGCAGTGGCAAGCAGGCTATGCGCTGCTGGCCAAGTACGGCCTGTCCTTCGACCTGCAAATCTACGAAAACCAGATGGCGGCCTCGGCGGCGCTGGCGGCAAAGCATCCGGATATTCCGATAATGCTCAACCACGCGGGTATGCCGGTCGATGACGGTGACGGCCACCTGAGCCGCTGGGAAGCCGGGTTGAGGGCACTCGCGGCTCAGCCCAATGTCTCGGTCAAGATTTCCGGCATGGGCTTCGCCGATCGCCAATGGACGACGGACTCGATCCGTCCGCTGGTGCTGACTGTCATCGACATCTTCGGCACCGACCGCGTGATGTTCGCTTCCGACGTGCCGACCGACAAGCTGTTCTCGGACTACAAGACCATCATGGAGTCGTTCGACGCGGTGACGAAGGACTTTTCCGACGACGAACGCCGGGCCATGTTCGCCGGCAATGCCAACCGCCTCTACCGTCTGGGCCTGACGCTGTAATGGCCAATGGATATGGTTAATGATTCCTTCACCGGCGCGGCCTAACGTCTGCAAAGACGTCCCCGCCGGTGGAGTAAATCATGAGCGCCGTAGATCCCGCCGTTCTGGAACGCGTGACGCACCTGTTCAATCAGGGCAAGGACGCCTTGCAGGACGGCATCGGCGCCACGGCGCTGAGAGCCTTTCGGACGCTGGCCGACGAAAACCCGCATTCCTTCGAAGTCTGGTACTGGGTCTACAGCGCCGCACTGTGCGCCGGTGACGACGAAATGGCGCGCAAGGCCATAGACACTGCCGTCCTGCTGCACGGCATCGAACTGATGCCCGGCATCGAGGTGGATGTCGCCCGCTTCGACCGCGATGCCGCTTACGATCAGCAACTGTTCGAGACCTGCTACGCCAGCCACTATGTGGGTCTGGCCTCGGTCTTCGGAAAGCGCGCGCGCGACCTCGGTATCCGCACGCCCGACATGCTGGTGCGCTACGCCCTCTCGCTGCAACATCAGGGCCGCGCCGTCGAAGCCAACGAAGCCTTCGCCGCCGCCTACAATGCCCACCCCGCCGCCAACGTGGCGCAGTTTTATCTCTATTCGCTGTTCCATGTGCCCAACGGCGTGCAGCGCTACGCCTCCGAAGCGCGCGCCTGGGCTAGGAATTTTGCAGATTTCGAAGCGGCTGAGCGCATAGCGCCCCGGTCGCTGGACGGCCGACGCCTGAAGGTTGCATATGTCGCGCCTAACTTCTCGAAAACCCAGCTTTACCAGTTCATCCTGCCGATTTTGAAAAATCACGATCCGGATTTTATCGAAATTACTCTGTACACGGCAGATACTAATACAGAGACGCCATTGCCGTGTAACCGCATGGTCTCCATCGGGCATCTCAACGACACCGACGCCGCTGAACTGATCCGCAAAGACGCTCAGGACATATTGATCGACACCTGGGGGCATACGGCCGGCAGCCGTCTCGGTATTTTCGCGCGCCGCGCCGCGCCGGTGCAGGTGGCATGGATAAACTTCGTTCAGACCACCGGTCTGTCGCAAATGGATTATGTTCTGCACTCGGACTCGATGGACGCGCCCGGCACGGCAGAACTGTTTACCGAAACCGTCTGGTCGATGGGTGACATCACCATCCCTTATCGTCCGACCATGCAGCGCCTGCCCGATGTGCCGCCCCCCGCTCTTACCAATGGTTTCGTTACCTTCGGATGCTTCAATCACCCCGCCAAAATCAGCAACGAAAGCGTCGCCGCCTGGGCGCGCATCCTGATCAGTAAGCCAGACGCGGTGCTGCTCATGAAGTACAACTACTTCCTGGACCCCATCGTACAACGCACGTTCCGCGCCCGCTTCGCGGCCTATGGCGTGGACGACGGGCGGATCCTTTTCGAAGGTCATTCAAAGGGTATAGAATACGCCGAGTCGTACCAGCGTATCGACCTGATGCTCGACCCGTCGCCCTGCCCCGGAGGCACGACCAGTTGCGACGCTGTGGCCAATGGCGTGCCGGTCCTCACTCTGGCGGGCGACGACTTCTATTCGCGCGTCGGTATTCAGGTCGTGGCCGTTTCGGGCCTGCCTGAACTGGTGGCCAGAAGCTGGGACGACTATGTGGCGCGTGCCGTGGCGCTGGCGCATAATATCGAGGCGTTGACGGAAATCCGGGCGCGCACCCGGCCGGGCTTCGAAGCCTCGGCGCTTCGCGACGAAGCGGGCTTTACCCGCAGGCTGGAAGAGGTCTTCCGCAAAATGCACGAACGCGCGCAGTGGGCGTTCGCAGACAGAGCGCTGGGCAGCCTGGCGTCATGAACGGGATCGGACCAGTTCTGGAAAGCCCGCGCCTGATCCTGCGCCCGCCTGCAGCCGAAGATTTCGAGGGATTCAAAACCTTCCATGCGGATGCGCGCGTTATGACCTATCTCGGTGGGCCTTCCGGGCCGGCCATAGCCTGGCGCTCGATGCGCTACATGGCCGGGTTGTGGCAGATGGACGGCTTCGCCATGTTCAGCATCATCGAGAAGGCTTCCGGACAATGGATCGGCCGTGGCGGCCCTATTCGGCCTTATGACTGGCCCGGCGTCGAGGTCGGCTGGGGCCTGTTGCCGGACTGGTGGGGCAAGGGGCTGGCGTTGGAAGCCACGGCAATGGCCACAGAGTTTGCGTTCACCCAACTGGGGCTGGACGCAGTGGTGCACACTATCGATCCGCGTAACGACGAATCGGCGCGTCTGGCGACGCGGCTGGGCTCGCGCCGCGAAGGCCCCGTCAAGCTACCGGAACCCTATGTCGATACGACGGTCGATCTGTGGAGACAGACGGCTGAGGAATGGCGCGTAAACCGCACGCGCTTCGATTTTATACTGTAATGTCAACCCTGTGATTCGCCGAAACCCCGTATGACTGGTCTCAAACCCGCAGACATTTTCGCTACCGAACTGGACGAACAGGGGTGGTCGCTATTTCCGGATCTGCTGCCGGTCGAGACGGTGCAGGCCCTGCGCGAAGACTGCCTGAAATGGGTCGATATCTGCCGTGGTTATCAGATGCGCAACGGCATAAATGCCGATGGCGACGGCACGGCCCACCACTCGATCGGCGCGGGCGATTCCATCGACGCCTTCATCGACAGCCACCTATTCGATGCCCATTTCCAACAGTTCTTCTCAGGTGCGCCCTATATTCTCCACGCCTGCAATCCGGTCGGCGGTTTCCCGGCGCGACGCAACTATGTGCACAATATTCACCGCGACGTGCGCACTTTCATTCCCGCCTACAATATGCGCATGAACGTACTGGTCATGCTGGATGACTTCACCGAAGAGAACGGTGCGACACACGTGCTGTCGGGTTCGCACCGCCGGGCGGAAATGCCATCCGAGGCTGAATTCGACGCCGGTTTCGAGCGCCTGACGGGCAAGGCCGGCAGCGTGGTCCTATTCAACTCCTACCTCTGGCATCGCGGCGGGCTGAACCGCACAGAGAGCCCGCGCGTGGCCTTGACACTCAGCTATGGCCCCGCCTTCATCAAGCCGCAGATGGACTATGCCCGTCTGCTTGGCGAAGACCACGGCCGGACCTTGAGCGAACAGACAAGGCAGGTCCTGGGTTATAATTCACGGGTGCCGACGACGCTGGACGAATGGTACAGACCGGCGCCGGACCGCCTCTATCACGGAAATCAGGGATAACCGACATGCCGACACGCGACTTCAATCAGGAAGCCCGATCTCTGACCGATAAGAAGTACAATTATGATTTCGACGGCATCGTGCGCCAGTACATGATGCGCGCATTCGAGCCGTTTTTCGGGCCCGGGCCGGCACTGGAGCTGGGGTGTTATGAAGGCGATTCGACGCTGGAACTGGTGCGTTATTTCGATGATCTGACGGTCGTCGAGGCCTCTTCCGAAGCGCTGGATGTCGCGCGGTCACGCGTACAGGGCAATGTGCGTTTCATTCAGTCGGTATTCGAAGACCTGGAACCCGGACAGCTTTACGACACCATCTTCCTGATCAATACGCTGGAGCATATCGACAATTCGGTCGAGGTGCTGGCGCGTATTCGCGAATGGCTGACCGCCGAGGGGCGGCTATTTGTCCTTGTGCCCAATGCCGACGCCCCGTCGCGTCAGATTGCCGTCTATATGGGGCTGATCACGCACAACAATGCCGTCACGCCGGGCGAATGGACCCACGGCCATCGTCGCACCTATTCGTTTGACACGCTGAACCGCGACCTGCGCGATGCCGGCCTGAGCGTGCTGCACGCCGGCGGCATCCTGTTCAAGGGCCTGGCCAACTTCCAGATGGATAAGGCTCTGGAAGCCGGGATCATCGACATGAACTATATCGAGGGCTGCTACAAGCTGGGGCAGATTCAACCGACCCTGTGTTCCAGTATCTTCGCGGTCTGCACCCGATAGCCTAACCGCGATAAGCGGGGAAAAAACCCGGCGGTTTGCCGGCGCTAAGGCGGGCATAGGCTTCGGCATCGAGGATTTGGCCGCAAATATGCGCCGTGATCTCGGCATTGGCAAAGCCCTGCTTGAAGGCAAACAGCCCGCCGCCGTCCGCCCCGGAAGCGCCTGAGCCTCCGCCCAGATTTATCACGCCCTGCCCGGCAAAGGCCGTGATGGCGGCGTCGTAAAGCGCGAAGGCGGCACTGTTGGCGTAGCCCGTTTCATCGCAGGCCGTCAGGTGGTTATAGACCACGCCGTCCTGCGCAAACCACAGTGTCATGCCGACGATTTGTCCGTCCACGGAAGCGGTAAAAGCCGACAGGCCCGGTATGGCCGCCAGTCGGTCGAAGTAGGGTGCGCGAAAATCGGCCATACCCGTAATGCCGCGGTGCGCGACCAACCTCGCATAGAGACGTTTCCAATCGTCGAGCCAGGGCGACAGCCGGCCCTGCATTATCTGGCAACGACGATAACCCCGGCGAATGCGCTCGCGATGGTGACGGCTGGGGGCATAGGGCCCGTCAATCAGCAGATGCGTTTTGAATTCGGTCCAATGCGAAAAATGCCGCGACAGGACCTGCAGTGGCAGCCGATGCAAAGGATCGGGCACCATAACGACACTGATCAGGCCCTCTGCCTGCAATTGCGTCAGACCGGCTGCCAGATCGGCTGAGACGCTCAAAGGGGTGAGAGGATAGCTGCCGACCGCATCATATCCACCGCCCGCTATCGGACGTTTCAGGCACGCCGAGCCCCAGTCCGGCACCCATAGCGCCTGTCCCTCCGTCGGGCCTAGCGCTTCGACGTAGAAGGGATCGGCATAAGGATGTACTCCGGGCAAAAACCCGCTCATGCGTCTTGGAAAAACGACTGCAGCAGGCCGGTCAGGCGCGCCACCTGAGCGTCGTCCATGGTCGCGCAATAGGGCAAACCAAGAGTGGTGGCCGCCAGATGCTCCGTGTTCGGAAGGGTGTCGCGTAGAATATCCGTAAACGCTCGCGAAGTGTGACAACCATCGCCCCACCATTGGCGGCTGTCGATATGATGGCTTTTCAGGAAAGCAATCAGCGGCATCAGGGCCTCTTGAGGCACCCGCACCACGCAAACGCTCGACACCCAGCGCAGGCCCCAGCCCTCCTGGAACTGAACCTGCGGCACATCCTTCAGCGCGATGCGCAGCTTGAACGCCGTCTGCTGATACAGAAGCCGCGTCGAAGCCCAGTTGTCCATAGCCGACAGGGCCACAGCCGCCGCGTATTCGCTCATCTTGGCGTTCAGCGCGACCATCTGCGATTCGCGCGTGCCGTTAAAACCGAAGCTCGACAACATGCGCACCCTCAGCGCGAAATCCGCATTCGGGCAGACGATATAACCGCCCTCGCCCACCCCCAGCGACTTGGTGGCGTGCACACTGACGGCCATGGGAAACGGCGCTTCGGTCAGGCTGTCATGCGCGGCGGCGGCATCGACGACGACCCTGACGCCGGTCCGGGCCTGAAACTGAGCCCATCCCTCGACATCCAGCGGCGCGCCGTGCGCGCAGACCGGGATAAGGGCGCGTACCTCGCCGGGGGCACGAGACAGAACGGTCTGACACATCTGCGGATCGAGCATGGCCGTTTCCGCATCGACATCGATAAACCACGGCGTCAGACCCGCCGCCAGCACCGCATGAGCCGTGGCCACGAAGGTCCAGGACGGTAGGGCGCAGACCGAGCCCTTGGGCAGGTTCAGCGCCATCAAAGCCAGCAGCAGCGCCGACGTGCCGCTCGACGCGGTCACCGCATGGGCGTCAGGACCGAGACGCTCGGCCAGCCGCTTTTCCAGTTCGCACACCAGCGGGCCGAAATTGGAATAGTGCCGCGAGGCATCGATGTGATCGAGATAGGGGGCGATGGCCGAAGCCGGCGGCATATGCGGCCGCGCGACGGGGAGCCAGTCGTGCGCAGGCGCGGGCGGGGTGAACTGAACTCTGGCGGTGCTGCGCATGGACGTGTCCTCGGCGAAGGCCTTCACTGTGTCTAAACATGGTTAACAAACCGTATTAGGCGCTCCCTCGTCGGGGCCGCGCATTTGGTTTGGATCGCAACGAAATGTGTCTTTTCAGGTATTTAGAGCTATGCCCATCATCGGTATACGGGAATTTTATTGACGCCGCCGGGGGCAGGCTATAGCTGAGCCATGGCCGAGCGTATCTATCTTTATGACTCCACCCTGCGCGATGGGTCGCAGGCTCAGGGAATCGACTTCACCGTTGCCGACAAGCTGGCGATCGCCCAGGCGCTCGACGCTTTCGGCATCGACTATATCGAAGGCGGCTGGCCGGGCGCCAACCCCACGGATGACGCTTTTTTCGCGCAGGCGCCAAAGACGCGCTTCGCCCGCGTCTCGGCCTTCGGCATGACGCGGCGCGCCGGGCGGTCGGCATCGAACGATCCGGGCCTTCAGGACATCCTCAACGCCAATACGCCCGCGGTCTGCCTCGTTGGCAAGAGCTGGGACTGGCAGGTCGAAACGGCGCTGAAGATCAGCACTGCCGAAAACCTCAAGATGATCGGCGACTCGCTGACGCACATGATCGCGCAGGGTCGCGAGGCGCATTTCGACGCCGAACACTTCTTCGACGGTTACAAGGCCAACCCCGCCTACGCGCTGGAGGCCGTCAAGGCCGCCCATGAGGCCGGGGCCGAATGGATTATCCTGTGCGACACCAATGGCGGCTCGATGCCGTCGGAAATCTATCGCATCGTCTCAGACGTGAAGGCCGCCCTGCCCGACGCCAAGCTGGGCATCCACTGCCATAACGACACCGAGCAGGCCGTAGCCAATTCGCTGGCCGCTGTCGAAGCCGGGGTGCGTCAGATCCAGGGCACGATCAACGGCATCGGCGAACGCTGCGGCAATGCCAATCTGATCGCGCTGATCCCGACCCTGATGCTCAAAATGGGCTATGAGACCGGCGTGTCGATGGAACAGCTTAAAGAGATCGGCTCGCTGTCGCGCCTGATCGACGACCGGCTGAACCGCGTGCCGAACCGCCACGCCGCCTATGTCGGAAAAAGCGCCTTCGCGCACAAGGGCGGGCTGCATGTGTCAGCGATGGCGCGCGACAGCCGGTCGTACGAACATATCGACCCGGCTCTGGTCGGCAATACGCGCCTGATCCTCGTCTCGGACAAGGCAGGCCGCGCCAATGTCCTCAACCGTCTGGAGCAGATGGGTATCGAGGTTGCCGCCGACGATGAACGCGTCAGTGACCTTGTGCGTATCGTCAAGGATCGCGAGGCCATGGGCTATGCCTATGAAGACGCCAGCGCCTCGTTCGAGCTTCTGGCCCGCGGGCTTCTGGGGCAGTTGCCGCGCTATTACGAACTGCTGAGCTACCGCGCGCTGAACGAATGCCGCGTCGAGGCCTCTGGCGCTCAGGACACGATGGCGGAAGCCACGGTCAAGCTGTCGGTCGCTGGCGAAACCGTGATGACGGTGGCCGAAGGCAACGGTCCAGTCAATGCGCTGGACGAAGCCCTGCGCAAGGCCCTGACGCCGCACTATCCGGAACTCAAGGCCATGCACCTGTCGGACTATAAGGTGCGCATCCTGACGCCGTCGGACGCCACAGCCGCCCTGACGCGGGTGGTGATCGAGAGCCGCGATGCGGAGGGTCACGCCTGGCACACGCTGGGAGTCAGCCCCAATGTCATCGACGCGTCGAACGCCGCCCTGTTCGATGCGGTGACGTGGTTCCTGCTCAGGCAAAAGGTGGCGGTGCGCTAGGCCAATATCTTAAAAATGAAACCCCGCTTCCTCAAAGCGGGGTTTTTTGTGGCGTCCGTATGCAGATCAGCGCTTGTAGCGGCCCCACAGGTTTTCGAAGCTGAAGCCGGTGAGGTCTTCGACCACCTTGCGGCTCTCTTCGGATTCCGGCTGAGTTTCGCCGGCACGCAGACGCTCGACCTCGTGCACCAGAACGCCGTGCGATTTGACGTTCAGACCGAAGCGCCACGAGATAATCATGCCCAGCACCATGACGAGGATCGGGCCGCCGACCAGCAGCATAACGATCGTATGGATGGCTTCCGGCGTCTGCTGGATCAGATCGGCCTGATCCTTGGGCTGCGGCACGTAACCGCCCTGGTTGATGACCCAACCGGTGACGACGATGGCGCCCGATTGCGCCACCTTGCGCACCAGCGTCATGACCCCGGCGAAGATGCCTTCGCGACGCTGACCGGTAACGGCTTCGTCGATGTCAGGCAGATAGTTATAGACCGACCACGGCACGAAGTTCAGCGTCCCGCGACCGAGACCGGCGAGAATGATCGGCACAAACAGCCAGAAAATCAGGCCGAGACTAGACTGACTGAAGGCGGCAAACAGATCGCCATTGATGCCGTTCAGGCCAGAGGCAAACCCGGCGGGGGCGGTGAAGTAGAAAGCCAGAAACAGGATCAGCGCAGCGATGACGAAACTGATGGCGATGCGATAAGCCAGAGTCGGACCGGTCTTGATCACCACCTGAATAGCTACGATCACAGAAACGAGTTGGGCAATGTACATCAGCGTCATCATGCCCGATATCAGGGTCGTCGTTTCATTCTTGGTGAAGACGGTGCCCGCCGCCAGAACCGTGGCAACGAAGATCGGAAAAGCCGTATTGAAGATGTCCTGCGACAGGTAGCCCCCCAGATAGATCGACAGGTGCTGACGAAAGGCGCGCAGCTTGAGCGTAGAGAACAGGTCACGGAACATGTTGACCGGAATCATCAGCGCGGCGGCGGCATTGAAGGGCTGCGGCTGGATCAGCTTTTCGTCTTCCGTATACGGACGCTCCCACGAGAAAATGACCACCAGAATAACCACCAGCGAGAACAGCACGCCGAAGATAGCCGCCATGATGAAAAAGGTGTGCGGCGAATCCTTCCCACCCAGCAGGTTGATCAGAATAGCCGGAAGCGCTGAGGCCGCGATGGCCGATGATTGCGCGATGATCATGCGCGCGCCGGCAAACTTGGCTTTCTCCTTGTAATCCTTGGTCATTTCCGCCGCGAGAGTTTCCCACGGGATCAGGAACATAGTGTAGAGAAGCTCGAAGAAGATGAAGACCGCCAGATAGTACCAGAAGGTCTGGCCCGTTACAAAGATCAGCGCGAAGGACGGAAGCAGCGGTATGGTGATCAGCAGGAATATCTTGCGACGGCCGATCTTACGCCCCACCCAGGTATGGCGCAGATTGTCAGAAATATAGCCGATCAACGGGCAGGTAATGGCCTCCAGCAGACGCGGCAGGCCGAGGATCAGACCCGCTTCCACCGCCGTCAGGCTGCAGAAGGTGGTGAAGAAATAGAACAGCCAGCCGGTGATCACCGCCTGAGCCCCGGCGCCGAGCATGTCGCCCGAACCCCACCCCCAGTAGTTGATCCAGCTTGGTTTACGCACCTGAGCCGCTTCGGCCATATCGTTTCACTCCCAAAATCCTCCTCCCCTGCGCAGCGGGGGAGGTGTCGCGGCAAGTCATTCAGACTTGTCACTTCGTGGTCCCCCCTCCCCGATATGCAGGGAGGGATGATCCTTAAATAAACCGGTACAGAAACTCGCCCATGGTCAGCAGCGCCATGGCCTGACCGAACGGCATCGAGGTCAGCGGAATGTCCTTGTATTCCTGAATGGAATTGAACACCGGCGTACCGAACGACACCTGGGTCAGTTCGCCCGCGCCGTTGATGTGCGCGCGGACGGCCTTGGCGCCCTTAATGCCCACGGCCTCGTATTCCTTCGAGATGTAGCCCTTGCGCACGGCCTTGAGGATGCCGTAGGCGAAACCGGCCGAAGCGGCGGCTTCTTCATAAGACGTCTCGTCGTCGAGGATGGTGCGCCACAGGCCCGACGGAGCCTGAACTTTCGCAAGGGCTTTGACCTGCGCTTCCAGCGTCTCGACGAGGAACATGCGGAAGGCGTCGTCCTTGGGCAGGTTCAGCAGTTCGATGAATTCCGGAATAACGATCGTCACCCACGAATTGCCGCGGCCCCACAGGGCGTTGGCGAAGTTGTGACGGCCGTCGAAGGTCCAGCCGTGGAACCACAGGCCGGTTTTGCGGTCGGTCAGGTACTTGATGTGGATAAGGAACTGGCGCTTGGCTTCTTCGACATAGTGCGGGCGGTTGAGCAACAGGCCGATCTTGGCCAGCGGCACCACCGACATCATCAGCGTATCGTCCCAGAGCTGCTGGTTGTTGACGCTGTTATAGACGATGTGCTGGAAGCCGCCTTCTTCCGTACGCGGAAGTTCGTTGTAGACCCACTCGGCCCACACATCCAGATACGGCAGATAGCGGCGGTCGCCCGTGCGCTCGAACAAATAGGCCAGCGTCAGGAACGGCGCGACCGTATTGATATTACGCGACGGCGAGCCTTCCTTGAACCGGTCCTCGAACCAGTTGATCATGATGTCCCAGGCTTTTTTATCGCCGGTCATCTCCCAGACCTTGTACATGCCGTACAGGCCGACGCCCTGCGTCCATTCAAAGCCGTGCCAGGCCTTGGTATCGATTACACGACCGTCCGTCAGACGCAGCAGAAACTCCCCCGACGTGTCCTCGATATTGATCAGATTGTCGATCAGCAGGTCGATGGCGTGACGATAATCATCGCGGTCGGCATCCAGCGCCGCCGACTGATGCTGCAGCAGCGGGTGGATGTTGAACGGGTCCGTCGGCTTCAGAATCTGGTTCTGCGTATTGACGGGTTTCTTGAAGAACTGTGCGGTCATGGATGGAAGACTCTCGGGGAGGACGCTTATCTTTGCAGCTTGTTCGGTGCCGGCATGATTTCCAGCGGGACGCCGCCCCGCGCGGTGCGCAGGTTGACGAGTTGTACGGCTTCTAGGGCATTTTCCGGCTTTCCGTCAGTGGTGACGGCCAGCGCGATGGTGTTTTCCCCGTTGGGGTTGAGGATACCCGGCGGGATGACGAAGGTACGCTGCGGGCCGATATGGGCGATAAACTGCCCCATATTCCAGCCGTTGACGAAGATCAGGGCGCGGTTTTCGCGATCCGAACGCGGCTTGGTCGCATCGCCGAAGCTCAGGCCCAGTTGCACATCGTGGCCCTTTGGCAGGTCGAGCTTGAACTGGGTGCGCAGCCAGTAGGTGCCGGCGGCGGGCGGCGCGGCGGTCGGACTCGCGGCTTCCCAGCCCTCCTGCTTGCCGGGCAGATACCAGCCTTCGCGTTCGCCGTAGAGGCCGCCATTGTTCATCGGACCGCGGACGAGGTCGGCGATCTGTTCGCCGCCCTTGTTGCCCTGAATGCGCCAGTCGATCGGCACGGCGAAGCGGCGGCCGGCGCGCGTGGTCAGCGAGGCGGCGATCAGGCCGCGCGCTTCACGGTGGGCGTCGTCGGCCATCAGGTCCCAGTTGTGCGAATTGTTGCGCACCATGACCGAGATGACGTGCTTGCCCGGCGTCAGCTTGTCGATCTTCACCTTATAGCTGTCGGTGGTTTCCGGGAACTGGCGGCCCGTATCGTGCTCGTGCTGGCCGACATATTTGCCGTCGACCCACACCTGAATCATGCCCGCACCACCGGCGCCATAGAACAGTTCAAGCTGATCGGCGTTCTGGTCGGTGATCTCGACATGGCCGCGATACCAGACGTCGCCGTGGTGGAAGCCGTAGTCGCTCATGCTCAGCGTAGGCTGGCCGCGCTCGGTCGTCGTCCAGGTCTGGGCGGCGGTCGGGCGGTTGTCGGCCTTGATCCACCTGGAATCGTCGAAGCCCGGTTGCGCTTCGGGCGAGTCGCTGCGGCGGGTCCACTGGATCGCGCCGAGGTCCGGCAGGGTGACCTTTTCCGGACGCGGCAGCGGCTGGGTGCTGAACAGGCTGCCGTCGGGCTGCGCCGTCATGGCGATGGCTTCACCGTTGAAGGTAACGGCATTCACCGACTTCGGGCCCCAGACGGTCAGGGCCGATTCCGTCATGGTATCGCCAAGCAGGTCCAGCTTGCCGCTGACGATCTTCGCTTCACGCACCAGAGCCGCGCTCATTTGCAGCACCGGGCCTTCGGCCGTGTCCTGACGCCAGAAATTATAGCTGGTCGGTTCGTCGGCGATCAGCAGCAACAACGGCGCGCGTCCGCCGTCGGTGATGCGCAGACGGATCAGGCCGCTGTGGGTGTAGCTGATCTTGAGGTCGCCGGTCCTGGCGTCGTATTTCGACGTCGCCTGACCCGAAAGGACCTCGACCTTCGGCGCATTGGCGAAGCGCAGGACGGTCTCGCCGGTTTCGCCGACGCGGCCATGCAGCAAGGCAATGTCCTGATCGCCGTTCTGGAAGTGGGTCTGGATTTCCGAATTGGAATAGACGAGGTGCTGACGGTCCATTTGATAGGAGGCAACCAGCATCTTGGCGTCCTGACCGTTGACGCGCACCGGGATCTTATAGGCGCCGTCCTTGGTCGTCACCTCAAAGGTGGCGCTGTCGTCGGTAATGGCGTCCGACGGGTTATGAACCGCGAACAGGATGTGCGTCTTCAGCGTCGGATTGATGTTGTGATAGACCTTGATCCTGTCGTTCGAGGTCTTGAGCACCGGCCCCTTGTCCATCTCGGCCAGGACGGCTTCCGCCGCCTGAACGAACATGCCCTGCTGCTTGACGGCATAGGCCTTTTCACGCAGGCCGCGGTCTTCGGAAATCGCCGCGCCGTAGTCGTAGGAGGTGTACACCACGGGCCCGGACAGCCAGCCCCACGACGTGCCGCCGAACGTCATATAGACGTTGTGGATAGTGATGCGGTTGATCAGGTTGGTGCCGTAGAAGACGCGCTGATAGCCCTTGCCCTGACGCTGCGCCGTGCACTCATAGGTGCCGTTCGAGCCCCAGTAGTCGAACCAGCCGCCGCCCAGTTCCGCCGCGAAACCGGGCGTTTTGGGCGAAGACAGCGAGCCGATCTTGGGGGGCGTCGTACCGTAAATGCCCCAGTCAGGCGCTTTGTTCGGGCCCGACGGATCGGCGTGGACGTTGCAGGTGCCGCCCGGATAACCGTCGAAGGCGTATATGTCCGTGGGCCCCGGATTGGCCCAAGGGGCGGTCGAATCCTTTGGCGTCCAATCAGGCAGACGGCCGGCGGCGTTGTGGAAGAAGGGCACGGTGATGCCGTCCGCGCGCGCCTTTTTGGCCAGATGCTCCATCTGACGCACGTGCTTGGGCTCGACCTTGCCCAGCTCGTTTTCGAGCTGATAGGCGATGATGTTGCCGGTGCCGTTGGTGACCTGATGGCGCGCGATGATAGCGTTGATCTGGGTCATCCACTCGTCGGTGGCGGCCAGGAACAGCGGATCGTCGGTGCGGGCTTCGGCGCGCTGACGCAGCATCCAGCCGGGGAAACCGCCGCCGGTCAGTTCGGCGTTCACATAGGGGCCGGTGCGGGCAATGATATACATGCCCTCCTCTTCGGCGATCTCGATGGCCCGCTCGATATTGCGCACGCCGGTGAAATCATAGACGCCCTGCGCCGGCGAATGATAGCCCCAGTCGAAATAGAAGGCCACGCCGTTGAAGCCCGACGCCTTCATCTTCTGCAGCACGTCGCGCCACAGGGACGGGTTCGGCAGGCGGAAGGGGTGGACTTCGCCCGACCACACCATGATGCGCTTGCCGTCGATCATCAGAGAGTGTTCGTCCCAGGTGATCTTTTTCGGCGGGTTCTTCGGCCTGGTGGCCTCGGCAAAGGTGTTGGGGTCTTCCGACAGGACGGTGAAGTGACGCACCACGCCCGACACGCCGCCGATTTCCTTCTTTTCCGTCCAGGTCCTGAAGTTGTCGTGGCTGTCGGAATACCAGTAGCGCTTGGTGATATAGTCGTCGAAATAGATGCGCCAGCCGCCGTCGGGGAGTTTGACAAGCGCCTGACCTTCGCGCCAGTCGCCCCAGCCGGCCCAGTCGCCCTTCTTCTCGATCTTCCACGGACCGTAGAGCGATTTGGCGGTGGCCAGTTCGATATATTTGGTCGTCTCGTTCTTGATGAAGGCGGTGTAGCCCTTATCGGTCGAGACGACAAAGGTGTCGATATAGTTGCCCTGCAGACCCTGCATCGGCTTGGGCGCGGACCACTGAGTGAAATCGGCGTTCGGCTCAAGGATATACGCGCCGAACGGGCCCTTGGTGCCGCCCTTCGACAGCGAGACGATCACCTTCAGCGAGCCGTCCTTGTCGCGGAACCACTCCGGGGCCCAGGTATTGGTCACGCCCGGCAGGTCGATCCTGACCTCGCGCACGAACTCCCAGGTCTTCAGGTCCTTCGAGCGGGTGATGCCAAAGTTCGCGCCGTCCCAGTTGGTCGTGTAGACGACGTAATAATAGCCGTCGGTGTGGCGGATGATCGACGGGTCGCGCAGCAGGCCTTTTTCGGGCGTATAGACTTCGGAACCGAGCGTCTTGAAGGTGACGCCATCGGCCGAGGTGAACAGGCTCAGCGTGTTCTGCGACGTGGCCATGAAGGCCGACATGAGGAAGACGTTCTGCGACTTGGTGGCGTCGGCGGTCTGGGCCTGACGCTGGGCGTCCGAGCCCTGAGGAATGCCCAGCTCCTGAGCGAAGCTGCCGAAGGCCAGCGCCGCGCCGGCGGCAGCGATGAGACCGATTTGCGAAACGCGCGAAAGGGCTGCCATGCGGAACACATTCCGTAGCAGCGGTTTCTGGTTGGGCATTTGGGGTCCTCTGTTGGGGTTCCTCTGTGCAGCGCCGGCCGGGGATCGATAGATCGGCGGGTCTTATACGCCCGCGCACAGACGGCCAGCGGCTGTAGCGGCGTTAAGATGACATTGACGAGGGGGCATATCAATGAAAAAATATCACAAACGAGCACATAAAGGCCAATTATGATCAGGAAAAACGCCATTATGATCACGAACAATCAGAAAAATGAGACTCGCAAGGCGGTATCCGTCGCCGTTCTTGCGCTGGTTTTCAGCCTCGGCGCGGCTCCGGTTCTGGCCCAGACAGCCGCGCAGACTACGCCTTCGGAGACGACCGCTGCCGTGACCACCGCCCCTCAGCGTTTCCTTCTGGACGGCACCGCCAAAGCCGACGCCAGCGCTGTGCGCTTGACGCCCGACATGGCCTATGACGCGGCGCGCGGTTACGGTTTCACCAATACCCGCGGCGGCAATGAAACCGCCCTCGCCGTCAAGGCCGCGCCCGGCGATTACCGGGTGCGCGTGACCCTCGGCTCTAAAATCGCCGCCAGCCGCACCTCGGTCTGGGCCGAGGACCGCCGCCTGATGCTGGCCCCCGTGGTGCTGAAAAAGGGCGAGACGAAGACGATCGAATTCCTTGTCAATGTGCGCGACCCGTCGGTCGTCACCTCGGAACAGGACGCCAAAGGCAAGGCGCCGCGCGTCGGCCTGCGCGGCGACGAAGACACCAGCCGCACCTGGGACGACCGCCTGACCATCGCCTTTTCCGGCCCCACGCCCGCCGTGCAAAGCGTAGAAATCACGCCGGTCAAAGCGCGCCGCGTCCTGATCGCCGGAGACTCCACCGTCACCGATCAGGGCGGCACCGACTACGCCTCATGGGGCCAGATGCTGCCGCGCTTCCTGTCGAACGACGTGGCCGTGGCCAATCATGCGCGCTCCGGCGAGACGATGAAGTCGTTCGTCACCTCGCTGCGGTGGGACAAGCTGCTCAGCGACCTGCGCGCCGGCGACGTGGTGCTGATCCAGTTCGGCCACAACGATCAGAAGAAGCAATGGCCGCGCACCTATGTCGATGCCGAGCACTCTTATCCGGCCTGGCTGCGGGCCTTTGCCGCCGACGTGCAGACGCGCGGGGGCAAGGTGGTGCTGATCTCGCCCGTATCGCGCCGCTTCTTCAATACGCAGGGCACGATCGACAATTCGCTGGCCGGTTATGACGACGCTGTGCGTAAGGTGGCAGCGGAACTGAACGTGCCTTTCATCGATCTGACGGCGAAGACGAAGACCATGTACGAGGCGCTGGGGCCGGACGTCAGCCCGCTGGCTTTCGGCAATGGCGGTCAGGACAAGACGCACCATAACGCCTATGGCGCGTATCAGATCGCCAACTATGTGGCCCAGACGATTGTGGCCCCGCAGAGCGGCCTCGACCTGAAGGCCGCCCCGGACTTCAAGACCTTCGATCCGGCGCACCCGGCGGACCCGAAGGCTTACGATCTTACCCCTGCCGACTGGCCCGTCATGCGCGAAGTCGCCGGTAAGATTTCGGGGAACTAAGGAACCTCCTCCCCTGTAGCGCAGCGTACGGGGGAGGTGGATTTTGTTGCGAAGCGACAAAAGACGGAGGGGCCATAACCAACAGATTTGCCCCCTCCGTCGCGACGCGCTTCGCTTGCTCGACACCTCCCGGCTAAGCAGGGGAGGAGGATAAAAGGAAGCCAACATATGACGCAAATCCACGCCTTCAAGATGCAGCTCAAGCCGGGCTTCGAGGCCGAATATCAGAAGCGCCACGACGAGATCTGGCCGGAGCTGGGCGCGTTGCTGCACGAAGCCGGGGTCTCGGACTATTCGATATTTCTCGACCCCGAAACCCTGACCCTGTTCGGTGTCCTGCGCCGCACGGATACTCACACCATGGCCGACCTGCCCGCGCATCCGATTATGCAGAAGTGGTGGGCCTATATGGCCGACATCATGGATACCAACCCGGACAATTCGCCGGTGGCCAAGGACCTCAAGTCCGTCTTCTACATGGCCTGATGATAGGACGGCGGGCGATGCGACATTGCCCGCCGTTTAGATTCACCCCCCAAATCGAAAGTAATTATACAGCATATAAACCACATTAACTTTCCATTAATCGTCTTTATTCTTATTTCATTAATATCAATTTCAATTCTGCATTCGCAGATACGCGAATTGGCCTGAATTATGCAGCAATATGGCGCAAAGACACTGAAAAGGCGCCCCGCATGCTACAGTCCTTCAGACACAAACTGATCGCCTTTTTCGCGAATAGACGCGGAAATACAATCCTTTCGTTTGGACTGATCGCCCTGGTTCTGGTCGGCGCGACCGGCGGCGCGGTCGATATGCTGCGCTATAATGAGACACAATCCCTGCTTCAGGGCGCCAATGACGCGGCCGTGCTCAAGGCGACGCAGAAAATCGAGACATCCGAAGACGCCGCCAGAGCCGCGGCCAGGATCGCCTTCGAGGCCAATCTGATCGACCGGCCCGACCTCAAAGCCGCCACCCATACCTTCAGGATCGACAAGAACGATAACACCACGATCCTGCACTATACGAGTGAGGTCACCCAGACCCCCTATTTTCTTCAGTTGTTCGGCCTCACCCAGCAGACCATCGGCGTCACCTCGTCGGCCCAGACCGAATCCGATCCGTTCGAGATGCTGTTCGTCCTCGATACGACCGGCTCGATGGCGTCGAACAGCAAGATGAGCCATCTGAAAAAGAGCGTCTCTTCGGTTCTGACGTCGCTGATCTCGACCTATGGCAATGGAAATGAGGACGTGAAGGTCGGCATGGTGGCCTTCAATACGCAGGTGCGCCTGCCGCCATCGACCGACTACGACTTTGTCGACTATACCCAGTGCTACCTGCGGACCTCGGTCAACTATTACGCCTGCCGCACCGTGTGGAAGGCCTACGACGCCTTGTGCGATCAGGTCGGCAGCACCATCTGCGCGACGGCGACCAGCAAGGCCTTCTATCGCGTCTATTCCAGCGGCGGCATCACCTACTATGCCGCCAGCCTGATGGGCTACGCCAAGAGCGGCAGCAAGTACACCCTCTACACCTATAATCTGACGACGACGGTCAATGCGTCCTCTTTGGTCATGTCCGAGGTGTCCGGCGGACTGACCACCTCCAGCAGCTCTTCAACCGCCTATAGCCCCAGCGGCTACACGGCCTTTGCGTCGAGCTATTTCTCCAGCCTCACCAACAGCAGTTGGGGCGGGTGCCTGACCGACCGCAATCAGCTCTTCGACGTGTCGGTGACGGGTTACGCCAAGGACGTAGTCGACAGCCAATATATCGCCGCCACCTGCACCACCAGCGCGCTGGCCAGGGTGCTGGACCTGACCAACGATTTCTCCAGCGCCAACACCTATCTCGACACCCTTTCGCCGGGCGGAAACACAAACATCACCGCCGGCGTGCAGTTCGGCCTGGAGATGCTGTCGCCCGCCGCGCCCTACACCAAGGCCACGGCGTTCACCGATCCCGATGTAAAGAAATACATGATCATCGTCACCGACGGCGCCAACACGCAAAACCGCTGGAGCACGTCCACAAGTACGATCAACGCCCGCTCGGCGCTGGCCTGCACCGCCGCCAAGGCCCAGGGCGTCACCCTGTTCGTCGTGCGTGTGGAGGAAGGCGACAGCAGCCTGCTGCAAGCCTGCGCCAGCCAGTCGAGCTACTATTACGACCTGAGCCAGGCGTCGGACCTGACGAAGACGATGCAGGACATCTTCGCCACCATCAACAAGCTGCGGCTGGTGCAGTAGGGATCAGACGACTTCCGACGCCTTGCGGTCTTCGGCGGTGACGTGGGCGATGCGCACCTCGATGCCGGCGTGCTCCAGCCATTCGCGCGCCGCATCGGTCAGGCCTTCATCGGTGATGACCACATCGATCGCCGTCAGCGGGCAGACCGAGAGCGAGGCCGGGGCATCGATCTTGGACGAGTCGGCCAGCAGTATGACCTGATCGGCGCGCTCCATCAGGCGGCGCTCGGACTGCACCAGCAAGGTATCGGACTGCATCAGCCCGTTGCGCGTCAGGGCCTGACAGCCGATGAACATCTTGGCCGCCGAGAAGTTCTGCAACATGCCGTCCTCATAGGGATTGAGGATGATGCGCTGCTCGCGGAACAGTTCGCCCCCCGGCAGGGTCACCTTGACCTTCGACCGGTCAAGCAGGCACTGCAGGATGGGTATGGAGGTGGTGAGCACGTGATAGGGCTCATTGGCCATCATATTGGCCATGGTGTAGGTGGTTGACCCGCCGTCGATGATCATCGAAATGCCGGGACGCAGGAAATCGAGCGCAGCGCGGGCGATGGCGCGCTTGACCGGGGCATTGACGATGGTCGAGGCCAGAAAACTCGACTGCCCCGTCAGGCTGTCGGTCTGAAATTCCGGGGTCTTCGGCTCGGCCTTGGCGGTGAAATGCTTGCCTTCGATGCGCATGGCCCCGCCGCGCACGCGCAGCAGATGCCCCAGTTCGTGCAGTTCGTTAAGGTCGCGCCTGATCGTCGCCGGGGACACGCCCAGACGGGCCGTCAGCTCATCGACCGAGGTCACCCGGTCCGGATTGAGTTCGTCGATGATCAGCTTCCAGCGATCCTGAAGGTGCATACCAAATCCGCCCTGACTATATGTGTCACGATCCTTTTACGCCAGGTCGCATACACACCCCGCGCACATCATGATCGAATATGATTGATTCTTATAGGGTGCATTCCACATACTGGGAAGCACCTTTTTTGGGTAGGGCGGTCGGGCGCGTTTAATCGTTTTCCATCGCCTTCAGCCAGGCGGCGCGATAGGCGCGAATTTCGCCCACGCGCTGCGGCTCGACCGGCTTATAGGCCGGAACGGGCGGCACATGATCGCCGAAAAAGGCCATGGCTCCGGCCCCGCGCGTCACGCCCGACGGCGTTTCGCAGACCAGCACCGGCCCGTCGCGCATCGACGCCAGCAGCGTGCAGAAGGCGGCATTGTGCGCCGCCGGTCCTTCGATCAGCAGCGGCCGGTTCGAGGGGGCAATCATATCGAGCGAGGTCACAGCGATGAGGGCGACATAGATCAGGCCCAGCGCCGCGCGCGTTTCGGGCGTGTCGGTTTCCAGCCCGACGATTTCGCCGCGCCGACCGGGAAAGGGACCACCGGCGTCGACGAAGCTGGGCAGGGCCATGGCGCCCGATTGGATCACATCGGCTATCGTGTCGAGCGTCACCGGCACATCGACCTGACCGTTGGTGATCAGTTCCAGCGCCCGCCCGCCCATGAAGCGCGCGCACGGCACGGCGCGGCCATAGACGTCGATATTGACGAGGCAGTCGCGGTCAGGACGCAGGCTGTCGGACACGGCGGCGGGTGCGATGCCCGGCGCCATGGCGACATACCATGTGCCGGTGGTCAGTATGACCGGCAATACCGCGGTCTCGTCATGCTGATGGCGCGCAATGACCAGCGCCAGCGCGGCGTTGGAATCGTGCAGGCCGACATGGACCTGACAGTCGTAGGTCAGACCGATGGCCTCGGCGATTTCCGGCCGCAACGGCCCGGCCTTTTCCCAGGCGGGGCGCAAGGGGGCAAAGCGCTGGGCCCAGCCCTCGGCTTTGGCCAGGCTCGAAAACTCGCCGCGGGTCGGGTTCCACAGGTCAGTGTGGCAGCCGAGCGACGTCACTTCCGAACACAGCACGCCCGACAGCCGCCACGTCCAGTACTGGGCGTAGGAAAGGATATAGCGTACGCGCTCGAAGAACTTGGGGTCGCGCCGCGCGTGCCAGAAGATTTGCGCCCCAAGGTTCAGCCCGTTGGGCAGGAGCGGCGACAAGGTTTCCTCAAAGGCCGGACGCACCGCCTGATAGGCGCGCTCATAGGGCAGCGGGATCGAGGCTTCGTAATCCTGAATGGGTTGCAGCAATTGCTCGTCGGCGCTGAGGAAGGCGCAGCCCGCCCCGTGCGCCACCGGCATGATGCGATCGATGCGATAACGCGCCGAGACGCGCTTCAGTTCGCTGAGGAACCACGCAAACAAGGTATCGACGTCGAACGCCGCATAGAGGCGCGTATGCAGATGCGGCGTCTTGATAGCCGTGCGGCTGAGGATATGCCCCTGCGGATCGATAACGCTGAGCTTGGCGTTGGTCTTGCCGACATCGAACACGACGCAGACGCCTTCGCCCACCGCTTTCGAACGCAGATCGAAGTCCGAGGCGTCCGGCGCAGCGAAGCCATCCGAAAACGACCGGTCGTTCGCGACCGTCGTCACCGATAGGTCTCTCAGGCTATTGCGCACCCTTCACTCCCGCCACCGGTCTGCTCGTTTATAAGCACACAGGCTCCGAACACCCGGACACCCTGCGTTTTACCGATCATTTTTGATCGAAAATTAGCGACGCAGATTGTTTTTTGCCGCCACTTCCGTTATCCTTTCACAATAAAGAAAAAGTGTGGCCAAGCCCACTAAAAACAGGTTGAGGGCCGATTCGAGCGCCCTGTGTCATATTTCGTGGCTGCCGCGCCACAGACGGACCGTTCCGCATTCAAACGGTCTGTTGATTTGACTCTGCCCGCCATTTAACTCTATCTGGAGGCCCGCGTGCTGAAGGAATGGACACCCCGAATGGGCTATGTCGCCGTCAAAAAGACTCTGTCGGCCCTGCCACAGGACATCATCGATCGTGAAAACGAGAGGCTGATGGCGGCGCATCTGGCCGACTACGAGGCTCTGGGCGTGCGGATGGCGCGGATCGGCATCGACATCGAACACGTGGTCGATCGTCTGATGACGCTGGAAGTCGGCATCCCCAGTTGGGGCATGGTTTCCGGCGGTACGCGCTTCGCGCGCTTCCCCATGCCGGGAGAACCGACCAATATTCTGGAAAAGATCGAGGACTGCGCCGCCGTGCATCAGGTATCGGGCCTGACGCCGCGCATCTCGCTGCATTTTCCGTGGGACAAGGCCAACGACATCCAAGAGGTGCGCGACTTCGCCTTCGCCCACGGCATGGGCTTCGATGCGGTCAATTCCAACACCTTTCAGGATCAGCCGGGCCAGCGCCTGTCGTACAAGTACGGTTCGCTGACCCATTCAGACTCCGCCACCCGCGCCCAGGCCATCGAGCATAATCTGGAGTGTATCGAGATCGGCGACCGGCTGGGGGCCAAGGCCCTGACCGTATGGATCGGCGACGGCTCCAACTTCGCCGGTCAGAACGAATTTGCCGATACGCTGGAGCGTTATCTGGAAAGCATGAAGGCGATCTATGCCGCCCTGCCCCACGACTGGCGCCTGTTCATCGAGCACAAGCTGTACGAGCCGGCCTTCTACGCCACGGTCATTCAGGATTGGGGCACCTCGATCCTGTGCGCCCAGATACTGGGCCCCAAGGCGCAGTGCCTGGTCGATCTGGGCCACCACGCGCCAACGGTGAATATCGAGCTGATCGTGGCGCGGCTGGCGCAGTTCGGCAAGCTGGGCGGCTTCCATTTCAACGACTCGAAATACGGCGACGACGATCTGGACGCCGGTTCGCTCAACCCGTTCCAGCTCTTCCTGATCTTCAACGAACTGGTCTATGCCGAGACGCGCGCCAAGGGGCAGTTCAACCCGGCCTATATGATGGATCAGTCGCATAACGTCACCGATCCCATCGAAAGCCTGCTCAACTCGGCCCGCGCCATCGCCGGGGCCTATGTCAAGGCGCTGATCGTCGATCGCAAGGCGTTGAAGGCATATCAGGCCAGTAATGACGTGATGATGGCCCATCATTGTCTGCGCATGGCCTATGAAACCGACGTGCGTCCGGCCCTGGCCATGGCCCGCCTGCGCAAGGGGGGGGCCATCGATCCCATGCTGGCCTTCCGCGCTTCGGGTTATCGCGCGGAAAAGGCCAAGGTGCGTAAGATGCGGTCGTCTCAGGGCGGCGGAATTATCTGATTTCCGCGTATATCCAGACAAAGCAAATCTCAGGTTTTCGCATGATCTTGACCCGCCGTCAGTGGCTGGCCTCCGGGCTTGCTGCCTCCGCCTCTTCCTCGCTCATGGCCCCCTCGCTGTTCGCCGCGGAAACCGGCGATCTGGTCTACGCCAATCCGCTGAAATCGCAGGCGGACGTGGCGAAGTTCAAAATGGAAGGCGACGCGAAGGTCGATTTCCCCAATGGCCGCATGCAACTCAGCGCCCTGCGCGACGCCGCCGAAGGGCAGGCGTCGAACTTCGTCTACTGGTGCCCGGAGGTCTTTCCGGACCACGTCGAAATCAGTTGGAACTTCTGGCCGCTGAAGGAACCGGGCCTGTGCATCCTGTTCTTCGCCGCGGGCGGAGTGAACGGCGAGCACATCCTGTCGCCCAAGCTCAAACCGCGCGCCGGCATCTACGATCAGTACACCAAGAGCGACGTCAAGGCGCTGCAGATCTCCTATTACCGCCGCCGCTGGGAGGAGGAACGCGCCTTCCATCTGGCCAATCTGCGCTATGCGCCGGGTTTCGAGATGCTGGCGCAGGGCGCCGACCCCCTTCCCGACGTCGAGGACGCCAAACCGCCCTACCGCATCAAGATCCGCAAGGCCGGCGCGACGGTGGCCTTCACCATCAACGACCTCCCTGTGGTCAACTGGACCGGCGCCACCGAGCGCCAATGGCCCACCACCGGCAGCATCGGCTTTCGTCAGATGGCCCCGCTGGTCGCCGAATATGCCGACCTCGAAGTGCGACGGATCAAGGTTTAAGAGAATCTCTGAGCCAGTTTTCGTAATCGGTGCTGACCCAGTCGATACGGGTCGCGATAATCTCCGGCACCTCGTAACTATGGGCGGCCTTCACCGCCGCCTCCAGCGCCTCAAGCCGGCCGCGCAGGGTCTTGGCCGTCAGCCTGACCTCATCCGCCGTTTCGACGCCCCCTTGCCACACATAGGTCGAGCGAATCGGCGCGCTCTGCACGCAGGCGGCCAGGTTCTGCCCAACCAGCAGATCAGCGATGCGCCCGGCCTCATCGGTATCGGCGCAGGCAATGGAAACAGTCATAACTTCAAGCATGATTGCTGATTTCAGCCTCCGGGCGTTTGCTGTGCTATTCCGTAGTTGACAATTGAAAGCTTGTGATATCTGCTGTTTTCAGCAGTTCATAAAAAATTTATACTAAACACACCATGACGACCAAACGTAATAAACCGGCCATGGCACTTTTGCGAAATGCGGAAAGTGTGTTCAGACATCTGCCTGTTTCTATTTCGGATATTTCCCATAGAAGCGGTAAGGATCGTGGCAGCATTACCCGTATCCGCAATTCGGTTCCCGTACGTTGGGCGACAGCCGTTGCCGTCATCGAGGCCATCAATGACCTGTGTGGCACGACCCTGACTCCCACCCAGGATTTGCACGAACCGCAGGAAGACGTGCATTAACGGCGGAGAACCGCATATTTCCGCAATATGCCACATGAATCGGTGTCAAACTGACGTTATACGCTGAAATGAGCCGATAAAATCTCTATATTTTTCAATGTTTTAATAAATATTTCACGTGCATTTCTCCTGCGGCAATATATTATATGACCATGCCGCCACGCACCTATTGAGTACGTGCTACCTGCTACACTGAGGTTGGCGCTGCAACAAAAACCTTAGCAGGCAGGTAAATTCCGCGGCAGGAAAGGAGACTGCTGCTAATGGTGAAAAGGATTTTCAGATACGTCGTTTCATCGTGCCTGTTTTTCTGCACGGTGATCCCGGGTGTCATAGAAATCTATAAATTCCTGCAGGAATTTTAACACCCGCACATAACAAGTGGCCCTCAAAGGCTGCAACCTTTGAGGGCCGATATTGAGCTGAGACTGCTGCTATGCATCTCAGTGAGCAACCATACGCTCTATTCCTGAAAAATCAACTCAAACCCATATGCCGCAGTGATTGGGACCAGGCTAATCTCCGGCACAAACCGGAACCGCGCGTGAGCCTGACCGCCAAACTCGCCTGGTATATCGAAAGCCGCCCGACCCAGCCTCCTGGCCTGTCTCAGGTCGCGCGGGCGCACGGTGTTTCGGCCTGCGGTTGCGACCAACCGTTGATACCGATGTCAAGGTGCGGCGGTTAAGCGAAGCTGCCAAAGCGATATGGACAGGCGGCATCATCGAAATCCGGGTGCTGGTGGAATAAAAAACGCCCGGAGTGAACTCCGGGCGTTTTTTATTCCGTTTGATCCGAAAGATCAGTAGGCGTTGCGGTCGCCGAAAACCACCTTCACCGTGCCGAAGAAAATACCGATGTCCTTGGTAAAGCTCCAGGTGTCGATATATTCGATATCGGCTTCAATGCGCTGGGTCAGGTCGCTGGTTTCGCGGATTTCACCGCGGAAGCCACGCACCTGCGCCAGACCGGTCAGGCCCGGCTTGGCTTCGAAGCGGCGGTCGTAATCGGCCACCTGACCGGCAAACACCTTATCGTGGCTCAGCGCGTGCGGACGCGGGCCGACGAAGGACATATCGCCGTTGAGGATGTTGAAGATCTGCGGCAGTTCATCAAGGCTGGTGCGGCGCAGGATGCGGCCCACGCGCGTCACGCGCATGTCGCCGGCCTGAGCTTGACGTACGCTGTCGCCGTCTTCCATGCAGGTCATGGAGCGAAACTTAAAAATGTGGAACAGCTCGCCGTTCAGGCCGCTGCGCTTCTGACGGAAAATGACCGGCCCCTTGCTGTCGAGCTTGACCAGCAGGGCGATGACCAGAAGGGCGGGCAGGAGGAACGCGATCAGGAGGAAAGCAAAGGTAATGTCGAAGGCGCGCTTGGCGCGGCTGGACGAGGCTTTGGACTTCACCTTGGCGGCGGCAAAGGACTTGGCTTGGGGAACCGGTCCACGGATGACTTCGGCGGTCTGCATGGTGTATCCCTGTCGGCGGGGTTAAAGTGGGGAGGCCTTAACTCTACGTTCGCATGGACATCATACCGCAACGCAACATTTCCACAACCCCGTTCATATAAGTTGTGATGAGATGCGGCGGCAGCCGTGTCCGGCTAATCACAATGCACTTTTGCAGGCTGCAGGCAATTCGGAGTAAAATACCGGTAAGCGACCGCGTAAACGAGTAACAACGGCGACAGGAAAGCCAAAATGATTATTGCCGGAATAAGATAAATGTAATCGACAGAACGATAGGATAACTTTTTCATCTTACCACCTCTGGCCACGATTTCTAAAGTCCGACACCCCTCCCTATTCTTACACATTATTAGTAAACAAAGATTAACCACGCCGTTGACACTTTTTGCAAACGCGGTAATATCTGTGTTACGCTCTGTAACATTGGTCGCACACTGAACTCCGGTGCATAAGCGATCCAGCGCTTCGCCCCTCGCTTGTGCAAAAAAGCCATAAGGATGCGCGCTTAGCCGCCGCTTACCGCACCTGCGTAACGCGCGCATTTTCGATCAAGTCCACGCATTGTAAAACGACACAATTTTGACGAAACCCGTCTGCTGCAGCGCATCTACACACGTTGGTGAATTGAAATAGTCTGTAACATGCCCAATGTAGGCTGTAACAACATGACACAGGCTGGAATCGTATGCGCACCCTAAGAGACGACGTCACCCTCATCACCCTGAAAGACATTCGCGAGACGCGTCAGAATACTGACGACCGCAAGTTGTCCTTGGGTGGGCGCGTCGGCGTCATTCTGACCGTCGGGTGCCTTGGGTGGGGTCTGGTTGCTGCGATCGTGTTCGCCATTTCAGCGCTGATCGGCGGCTGATTCCAAATCTGAGGCTCGCCCTTTCAGGAACCAAGTTCGGCGCCGCCCAATGCGCAAAAAAAATCTGCCTGATCACCGATCCGGCAGATTTTGTCGTTTTGAACACGGACCTTTTATCAGGCGCGTGGCGGATGATGCGGGGTATGAGGGGGCACAGGGTGACGTGCGACCCGATGCGGAACCCGCGCCAACGCGGCATCCGCCGGCCGACGGCGCGGCATGTTCACGCCCAAACGCGCGAAGTGGCGGAAGGTTTCGGCATAGGAAGGAATAGTGGCCACGGATACGCCGATCAGATCGGCCAGCCAGTCGCCGACGCTGGCGCTGCGCCCCGTAAACAGTTGTACCACTTCGATCAAAGCCCCCAACAGCAGTACGCCCAGCGCCATATCCATACGTCTTACACGCGGAAAGGCCAGTTGCAGCATCAGGGTCAGGCTGAAGAAGGCAATAATGTGCGCCTCTTTATCCGTCAGGCCGAAAGATTCTTCGGCGTGCGCAAAGGGCCCCAGAACAAGTATACCGATGGCAAGGGATAAAAGAACGAGACAAACGCGAATATATAGAACGGCTTTCTGCGCACGGGACATTGAGAGTTCTCCTTGTCCTTGCACCTTAAATCCATATGGTAAAGAAAGGCGGCTAGAAACACGGTTAGCAAAGCCTTACTTCGCACTCGCACATGCTGATTATGTATAGGACCCGGCTCCGGCGCACTGTGCCAGAACAGCCCCATTACGCAGATGCAGAAAATAAAGATTTCATTAGGCGTGTTTATCGACGCTCGTTTAACTGCACCCGCCTATAGTCCGGTGATACACAAACCCGGAGTAGTCTTATGCGTACCCAAGCTGCGATTAAACCGCAAACCCCGTCGACCACCCCGACTGAAGTGTCGCGTCCGCAAATCGCTGACCTCGCCGCGGATTCGTCTGTTCCCTCGCCTGCGCATGCGCTGCAACTGCGCCTCCTGAGCGCGCTGGACGAACACCCCGCCGTCGAAAAGAAGCTGCCTCAGCGGTGGACCCTGATGGGCCTGTTTGTCACCTGTGCCGCCTTCTGGGCGCTGGTGTCGCAACTGGTATTCGCGCACTGATCTGGTTTTTCTCCCAGGAAACCGAAACCCCGGCGTTTCCTCCGGTTTTTTTTTTGTCGCGACAAACCCATTGGGCGGCCTAACGATCAACCTTTTCCAGAAACCACTTATAGGTTTCTTCGATACCTTTATGCAACTCGATCCTGGGGCTCCACCCCATGCCCCTGAGCTTATCTGCGCTCATGAGTTTTCGAGGGGTGCCATCGGGCTTTGAAAGGTCGTGAACGATCTCACCTTTGAAGCCAACCACATCGCACACGATCTGTGTCAGTTCGAGGATGGTCACGTCCTCGCCCGAGCCCACATTGACATGCTCGAAACCCGAATAGCCCTTCAGTAAAAAAACCAAAGCGTCCGCACAGTCGTCACAGTGCAGGAACTCCCGACGCGGGGTGCCGGTGCCCCAGACGACGATCTGCGGATCGCCCCTCAACCTGGCCTCATGCGCCTTGCGAATAATAGCCGGCATGACATGGCTGGAGTTCAAATCGAAGTTATCACCCGGTCCATACAGATTTGTAGGCATGGCTGAGATAAAATCACGTCCATACTGCTTGCGGTAAGCCTGCCCCAACTTGATACCGGCGATCTTTGCAATGGCATACCACTCATTGGTGGGCTCAAGAGGGCCGGTCAGCAGGGAGGCTTCCTGGATCGGCTGATCGGCAAACTTCGGATAAATGCACGACGAGCCTAAAAACAAGAACTTCTGAACATCGGTCTCGAATGCCGCGTGCGTGATATTGGCCTCGATCATGAGGTTGTCGTAAAGGAAGTCCGCCGGCAGGGTATCGTTGGCCAGAATGCCCCCGACCTTGGCCGCCGCCATCACGACCGCATCAGGTCTGGCATCACGAAAGAAGGCTTCAACCTCAGCCTGACGCTTCAGGTTAACCGCTTTGCGGTCCGCTGTAATCACCTCGCAACCTTCACCGGCCAAACGACGTACCACGGCGGACCCCACCATCCCGCGATGCCCGGCTACGTATACGCGCTTTCCGTTCAGCTCAAAGGTCATGATCAGCCCTCGACGCTTACGGGCAACTCAAGCCCGTGCGCTTTGAGGATAGCGAAGCGACGCGCCGCCTTATAATCCTCAGCCACCATTTCAGCGCACATTTCCTGAACCGTGATTTCCGGCGTCCAGCCAAGCTTTTCCTTGGCCTTTGTGGGATCGCCCAACAGCGTATCCACCTCGGCAGGGCGGAAATAACGCGGATCGATACGGACGACCACGTCACCGACCTTCAGGGCCGGGGCCTTATCCCCCGCTACGGCAACGACCGTTCCGACTTCATCGACCCCCTGACCGCTAAATTCGACGGTGACGCCCAGTTCCTTCGCCGACCATTTGATGAATTCACGAACCGAATATTGAACACCGGTTGCGATAACAAAATCCTCAGCTTGCTCCTGTTGCAGCATCATCCACTGCATGCGCACATAGTCCTTGGCATGGCCCCAGTCTCGCAAAGAATCGATATTGCCCATATAGAGGCACTTCTCGAGACCCAATGAAATATTGGCCAAACCGCGCGTAATTTTGCGCGTGACAAAGGTTTCGCCGCGACGAGGAGACTCGTGGTTGAACAGTATGCCGTTACAGGCATACATACCGTAGGCTTCGCGGTAGTTGACCGTTATCCAATAGGCATAGAGCTTGGCGACCGCGTAGGGCGAGCGGGGATAAAATGGCGTGGTTTCCCGCTGTGGAGTCTCCTGGACCAGGCCGTACAGCTCCGAAGTAGACGCCTGATAAAAGCGCGTCTTCTTGTCCAAACCCAGAAAACGTATGGCTTCCAAAAGGCGAAGAGTGCCGGTGCCGTCGACATCGGCGGTATATTCAGGGGCTTCGAAACTTACAGCGACGTGCGACTGCGCACCCAGATTATAGATTTCATCCGGTTCGATATCCCGAACGAGACGGGTCAAATTGGATGTGTCTGTCAGATCCCCGTAATGCAGCTTGAACTGCGTATTACCGACATGCTGGTCTTCGTAAATGTGATCGACACGCGCCGTATTGAACAAAGAGGCCCTGCGCTTTATGCCATGAACCTCGTAACCCTTCTCAAGCAAAAACTCGGCCAGATAAGAACCATCCTGGCCGGTGACCCCCGTTATCAATGCGACTTTTTTTTCAGAGTTACGTTCGGTCATAAAAGATTCCGGTTTGCAGCTTGAGATTTTGTTTTGGATTAACGTCCGGAGAAGACTATTTCAATAGGCCGCCGCCCACCAGCTATACAAACGGCCTCTAGCGCAAATTCTGGTGCGCAGAGGCCGCTCTATAATAGCCCGACAGAAGATCCAACCTGTTTCATCACAGTCCGGAAGCGGACATAAGTGCTTTAATTATGCGCTTTCTGCGTCACGTATTTCACGAAGCTTCTTGGCCGCTTCTGCCGCCAACTTTACGTCCTGGGCGCGGGAAATCGGCGCCACCACTATGCCAGAAGGCGTAGATACCACCATGATGTCGTCCAGGCCGATAATGGCGACCGGCGGGCCGTCGGCGCGGATGAGACAGTTATGCGCGTCAATCAGGATGGTATTACCTTGTGCGTGATTGCCAACATCATCCTTAGCGCCGAGCCGCCACAGTTCGCTGAAGCCCCCCACGTCCGCCCAACCGATGTCGCATGGAGCCGTTGCGGCACGTGACGTACGCTCCATGACCGCATAATCGATGGAGATGGACGGGCACAGGATGAAGCTTTCAGGGTCGAGCGTATGGGTAACACCCTGTATGTCGGCCTTTTCGAATGCTTCACGGGTTGTTGTGAGGACCTCGGGTTCGTGCGCCGCCAACTCCTGCAGCATAACCTCCGGCGAAAACAGGAAGATGCCGGCGTTCCAGTCGTAGCCACCGTCAGCCACATAGCTTTGAGCTGTTTCGAAATTCGGCTTCTCAAGGAACCGGCGAATGCCATAAACGCCCTCGGCCAGTTGTTCCCCACGCTGAATATAGCCAAAGCCTGTTTCAGGCGCGGTAGGTGTGATCCCGAAGGTGACAATCCGGTCAGCCGCCACAGGCGCAGCACGACGGAGAGCCTCACGGAACACGTCCGGTTTGGAGATCATGTGGTCTGCCGGCACCAGCAGTACCAGCGCGTCCGGATCGATCTTTTGCCCTATCAAAGCGGCAACCGCAGCCACCGCCGCAGTGTTGCGGGCAAAAGGCTCAAGCACCACCGCCTGAGGCGTAAGGTCGATAGCCTCGAGCTGAGCCTTAGCCAACACTTCATGACTTCTGCCGCAAATGACGATAGGCTTCAGGAACTCGTCGCCAGACAGGCGCAGCGCCGTTTCCTGGATCATGGTGTGCTGCGTCGCCAGAGCATGAAACTGCTTGGGTTGCTCCGGCGTGGATAGAGGCCAAAGACGCGTGCCGGATCCACCCGACATAATTACCGGCAAAATCTTCATCTGAAATTCCTTAAAAAACCCGCCCTGCACGGTAATGCGGTGCGGCACCTCATATTATGCGGCTACTGTGCTCGAATTTGCAACTTCGGTTTTAACAAGATCACGCCGATATCCCTTCGAGGAGGCGAAGGCTGATCAATCAATCTGCGCCGAAGAGGTCTCGGCTGTAGACCTTTTCGAGCACGTCGGACAGTTCTTCGGAGACGCGGTTGGCGACGATGACGTCCGAGACGCGCTTGAACTCTTCGATGTCGCGGATGATGGCTGAGTTGAAGAAGCTGTCGCCCTCAAAGGCCGGTTCGAAGATAACGACATTGACGCCCTTGGCGCGGATGCGCTTCATCACGCCCTGCACCGAAGAGTCGCGGAAATTATCCGAATTGGTCTTCATGGTCAGGCGATAGATGCCGACCGTTTTCGGTTTGCGGCTGAGGATGGAGTCGGCGACGAAGTCCTTGCGCGTGGTGTTGGCGTCGACAATGGCCTTGATGATGTTCTGCGGCACCGACGAATAGTTGGCCAGCAACTGCTTGGTGTCTTTTGGCAAGCAGTAGCCGCCGTAGCCGAAGGAGGGGTTGTTGTAGCCCTTGCCAATGCGCGGATCGAGCGACACGCCCTCGATGATCTGCTTGCTGTCGAGACCCAGCGCTTCGGCGTAGGAATCCAGTTCGTTGAAATAGGAGACGCGCAGGGCGAGATAGGTGTTGGCGAACAGTTTGATCGCCTCGGCTTCGCTCGAATTGGTGTAGAGGACCTCGACATCCTTTTTCTCCGCGCCCTGCAGCAGGAGGCCGCCGAAAATACGCGCGCGCTCCGACTGTTCGCCGACGATGATGCGCGAGGGGTGCAGGTTGTCGTACAGCGCCTTGCCTTCACGCAGGAATTCCGGCGAGAAGATCACCCGGTCGATACCGAACTCTTTGTTCAGGCGCGCCGTGTACCCCACGGGGATGGTCGATTTGATGACGATGGTGGCGGTCGAATTGAGCGGCAGGACCTGACGCACGACCGCTTCGATCGACGAGGTGTCGAACTGGTTGGTCACCGTGTCGTAGTTGGTCGGCGTCGAGATGATGATATATTCGGCGTCGCGGAAAGCCTCTTCGGCGTCGAGCGTGGCCTTGAAGTCGAGTTTTTCTTCCTTCAGGAAGCGTTCGATCTCGGCATCGACGATCGGCGATTGCCCCTTGTTGAGCATCTCGACCTTGGCCGGCACGACGTCGAAGGCGACGACGGTGTTGTGGCGCGCCAGCAGCATGGCGTTGGAAAGGCCGACATAGCCCAGGCCCGCGATCGCTATTTTCATTTCGAATATATACCCAGAAAGAAGTTGTGCCGCCGGGCGGCCAATGAATTTTTACGGCAATAGGTGTCGGTTTCGACCGCGGTTACCGGAGGGTGGGGGCTTGTGCGCCGCCTGCGCACCGGGGTGCATCGTCGGGCCAACAAGCGGAATAACATCGCCTTTTCCGATACCACAGACACACGTGACGCTATAATGCTGCGCCGCACATATCAAGTGAAATATCGTTTGCAATTGTGAGCAGTGAAAAGGGTTCGTGGGGAATGTATAGGTCAGAAGTCACGCCGTTTCTTCACAATCAATGCCGTGTCCCGCAATATAAAAAACCCCGGAGTTTCCTCCGGGGTTTTTATGTGTTTCCGTTGATCAGTAGCGGTAATGCTCGGGCTTGAACGGCCCTTCGACCGCAACGCCGATATAGTCGGCCTGTTCGGAATTGAGCGTGGTCAGCTTGGCGCCCAGCTTTTCCAGGTGCAGCAGAGCGACCTTTTCATCCAGCTTCTTCGGCAGGGTGTAGACCTGCTTGTCATAGGCCTTGTTGTTGGTCCACAGCTCGATCTGAGCCAGGGTCTGGTTGGTGAACGAGGCCGACATCACGAAGGACGGGTGCCCCGTGGCGTTGCCGAGGTTGACCAGACGGCCTTCCGACAGGACGATGATCTTCTTGCCGTCCGGGAATTCGACGTGGTGGACCTGCGGCTTGATTTCGTCCCACTTGTAGTTGCGCAGGGCCGCGACCTGAATTTCCGAGTCGAAGTGACCGATATTGCACACGATGGCGTTGTGCTTCATCTCGCGCATGTGCTCCAGGCGCAGAACGTCCTTGTTGCCAGTGCAGGTGACGAAGATGTCGCCCTGCCTGGCCACTTCCTCGACCGTGCGGACTTCGTAACCTTCCATAGCGGCCTGAAGCGCGCAGATCGGGTCGATTTCCGTGACGATGACGCGGGCGCCGCCGTTACGCAAGCTTGCGGCCGAACCCTTGCCCACATCGCCATAGCCCAGCACGACCGCGACCTTGCCGGCCAGCATGACGTCGGTGGCGCGGCGGATGGCGTCGACCAGCGATTCACGGCAACCATAGAGATTGTCGAACTTCGACTTGGTCACCGAGTCGTTGACGTTGATCGCCGGGAAGGGCAACTCGCCCTTTTGCGCCATGGCGTAAAGACGGTGAACGCCGGTGGTGGTTTCTTCGGACACGCCGATGATGGCGTCGCGGATAGCCGAATAGAAGCCCGGCTTTTCCTTCAGGTAGCGCTTCATGACCTTGTAGAGGGCTTCTTCTTCCTCATTGGTCGGGTTGTCGAGGATCGAAGCGTCCTGTTCGGCCTTCGGACCCAGCACGGTCAGGAGCGTCGCGTCGCCGCCGTCGTCGAGGATGAGGTTCGGATAACCACCATCATGCCACTCGAATATCTTGTGCGCGTAGTCCCAGTATTCTTCCAGCGTCTCGCCCTTGATGGCGAAGACCGGCGTGCCGCGCTCGGCAATGGCGGCGGCGGCGTGGTCCTGCGTCGAGAAGATATTGCACGAGGCCCAGCGCACTTCGGCGCCGAGTGCTTGCAGGGTTTCGATCAGCACACCCGTCTGGATCGTCATATGCAGCGAACCGGCGATGCGCGCGCCCTTGAGCGGCTGCGACGGACCGTATTCGGCGCGGGTCGCCATCAGGCCCGGCATTTCGCCTTCGGCGATGTCGAGTTCCTTGCGGCCCCAAGCGGCGAGGGAAAGGTCTTTTACGATGTAGTCTGCTTGAGGTGTATTCGGGGCCATGACGGTGCATCCATAGTTTCAAATGTTGCCGCCTTATAGCGGGACAACGCAGCGGATGCAATCAAGATATAAAGATGTCTTTATATGGTAGAAACCAGCCTTCGACATAGGCCCAGGCCCATAGGGCGAAATCGACGACGTAGCGCGCCCCGTAGTAGACCCAGGTAACCGCACCTGCCGCAACCGGCACCGACAACAGCAGGCACAACCCATCCCTTTGCAACAGCCCCAGTCCGGTCAGCACCACGGCGATACCCGGAATGACATTAGCGCCCGGCATGGGCAAAAGCAGGATCAGCGCCATCAGCAGGGTTTGCAGACCGGCATAGAACAGCCAAATGCCGCGCGTCATGAAGACCAGCCGCGGCCGCGTCAGGAACTCCACCTTGCGCAGCACGACGCCACAGGCGCGAAACGCGCCGCGCAGGGTTTCGCCTTTAAACGCCCAGCGCTTGATAAAACCGGGCATCCACAGGGCCTTGTGCGCCAATATCATCTGGATCGACGGCCCGATCAGCAGCAGGCCGAAGATGGTCGAAATACCTGGTATGTTGGGAATGCAGATCGGCAGGGCCAGAATGATCAGCAGCAGGCCGAGCCCGCGCCCTTCGAGGTTTTTCAGCAGCTCACCGACGCTGACCTTTGGCGCATCGCCGAAAGAGTCGGCCAGATCGTCCACCAGTTGCGAGGCCGGCACCCGGTTGGGGTGAACGGTGGCGTCGGTCATGGCGAATCTCCTGCGTGAAGGACAACGCCGTTACCATAACCTGCCGCCTGTGGGCTGTCATGCGCCGGGTTTGACCTGCTTCTCCGATCGCGCTAGACGAGGCTGAACCTCTCCTCCCTGTCGCGTAGCGATGGGGAGGGGGACCATCGAGCGTAGCGATGATGGTGGAGGGGGATGACGCCGCAATTTCAAGGGCCGCTGCCTTGGTAAGCTTTTGCGCCATCCCCCTCCGTCATTTTCACTTTCGCTGAAATGCCACCTCTCCATCGCTACGCGACAGGGAGGAGAAAGTGAACGACATGCCCGACACCGCTGCCAGCTTCGCCACCGTGCGCCACGACTGGACGAAGACGGAGATCGCCGCCCTGTTCGATCTGCCGTTCATGGAACTGGTCTATCGCGCGGCCACGGTGCACCGGCAATTCTTCGATCCTTCCGAGGTGCAACTGTCGCAGTTGCTGTCGATCAAGACCGGCGGCTGCGCGGAGAACTGCGGCTACTGCTCGCAATCGGCGCACCACAAGACCGGTCTTAAGGCGTCGAAGCTGATGCCGGTCGATGAGGTATTGGCCGCAGCCAAATCAGCGAAAGAGGGCGGCGCGCAGCGCTTCTGCATGGGCGCCGCCTGGCGCGACCTCAAGGACCGCGACGTCCCGGCTCTGGCCGAAATGATCTCGGAAGTGAAGGCGCTGGGGCTGGAAACCTGTGCCACGCTGGGGATGATCACGGCGGATCAGGCCAAATCGCTGAAAGAGGCCGGGCTCGACTATTACAACCACAACCTCGACACCTCGCCGGAATATTACGACAGCGTGGTCACCACCCGCACCTATCAAGAGCGCCTCGATACGCTGGAGGCCGTGCGCGAGGTCGGCATGAAGACCTGCTGCGGCGGCATTGTCGGCATGGGCGAAACGCGCGCGGACCGGGTGTCCTTCCTGCACCAACTGGCGACCCTGCCCGCCCATCCGGACAGCCTGCCGATCAACAATCTGGTGCCGGTGTCGAATACGCCGCTGGGCGAACTATCGAAGATTAAAGGCGGCGTCACGCCGGTCGAATTCGTGCGCACGGTCGCCGTGGCGCGTATCCTTTGCCCCAAATCGATGGTGCGCCTGTCGGCCGGCCGTAACGAGATGAGCGAGGAACTTCAGGCCCTGTGCTTCCTGGCCGGCGCCAATTCGGTCTTCGTCGGCAATCAACTCCTGACCACGCCCAACCCGGAGCGCGGTTCGGATGCCTACCTGCTGCAATCACTGGGCCTACGTCCGATGGGCGGCGCGGCCCTGTAATTTTTCCTGTAATCTTTCATGGAATTTGGGCGCGGTGTCTGAGGCACCGCGCTCGGCCATATCGCGCACGCGCTGTTCGGCATTGCGGATCAGGTCGGGGATCAATTCGGCCTCCGGCAGATTCTTCCAGTATTTCTTCGGCATTTCCGACTGCATGGCCTGTACCTTCAGCCGCGCCGGATTGAAGATATGCGCGAAATAGATCCGCCACAGATCGTCGGTCTCGTCTGTGATGTCCGGCTTGTGCGCAGGTTCGTCGCTGAGTCGCAGGTCCTTGCCGTCCCACGCCGCCGACCCCTTGGGCGTAGCGATCAGCCAGTCCATATCGTTGAAGCGCCTCTGAAAGAAACCGGCGGCGCGGGCGACGATGAAATGTTCCGGCTCGAACCACGCCACAAAGGCACGGCGCGGGCCTTTGGCGGGCACTTCGCGAAAGCGCACGAACGCTTTCATCTTATGCGTATCGCGCCCAACCGATTTGGCGAAGGCGCGGGCGAGAGCCACATCTGGATCGGTCACGACATCCAGCAGATGTTTGTCACGCTGAAGCCGCCACAGCAGGCGGTAGCAAAGGTCGAATCGGCGCGGATCGCAATGGCAGATAACGGATTTCGATAATTCTATAAAAGAAGAATTAACCGTTATTTTCTCTCTCCCTGCTTGCGGGGAGAGGGTGGAGCGAAGCGCCGGGTGAGAGGGAAAGTTACTAACTCCGTGTTTCACCCCCTCACCCCTACCCTCTCCCCGCAGGGGAGAGGGGGCTTCATCAAACAGCCCCGTCTCACGCCCTTGCCCGCCCCATTCAACCTCCCTCGGCGACACGCCTGCGCGCAACGCTTCGCGCGCAGCATTGCGCCATTCGGCGAAGTCACCTCTTCCGCGCAATTCAAACCGCATCACAGCAACACTAGTTGCTGCGGCTCCGGCGCGAACAGGCTTCGTAAATCCGCCCTATCGATCAGCCGCACCGGCGTCCAATCATCCGCCACGACGAACGGCTTGACCTTGCGCAACGACACTTTAAGCCGTTGCAAATCCTCCAGCTTCAGCCGCCGAAAGCGCCGTACGCTGAGGATCGACTGCACGGCCTTGACCCCGAAGCCCGGCACCCGCAGCAGCATCTCCCTGTCGGCGTGATTGACGTCCACAGGGAAGCGCGCCCGGTTTTCCAACGCCCAGGACAGTTTAGGGTCCAGTTCCAGATCGAGCATCCCGTCCGGCCGCGCGGCGGTGATTTCGCCGATGTCGAACCCGTAGAAACGATAGAGCCAGTCGGCCTGATAAAGACGGTGTTCGCGCACCAGCGGCGGCCGGATCAGCGGCAAGACTTTCGACGCATCCGGTATGGGCGAGAAGGCCGAATAGTACACGCGGCGCAAACGGAACCGGCTGTAGAGCCCGGCGCTGGAGCCCAGAATGGTCGCGTCGGTCGACTGATCGGCGCCGATAATCATCTGGGTCGACTGCCCTGCCGGCACGAAACGCTTGCGGCGCCTTTTGAAGGTCGACTCCGACGCAGCGTCGATCTTCTGTTTCAGTTCGCCCATCGAACGGCGGATATTGGCCGGGTGCTTCTGCGGCGCGAAGGCTTCGACCCCGGCGTCGGTGGGCAGCTCGATATTGATCGACAGGCGGTCGGCATAGAGGCCCGCCCCTTCGATCAGCGCCCCGGAAGCATCCGGGATGGTCTTGAGATGGATATAGCCGCGAAAATCGTGCTTCAAGCGCAGGTCTTTGGCGATACGGACCATCTGTTCCATCGTATAGTCGGAATTGCGGATGATGCCCGACGACAGAAACAGACCCTCAATGTAATTGCGGCGATAGAATTCCAGCGTCAGCCACACCACCTCGTCAGGCGTAAACCGCGCGCGCTCGACATTTGACGATGACCGATTGATGCAGTAGGCGCAGTCGTAGATACAGAAGTTGGTCATCAGGATCTTGAGCAAGGAGATGCATCGCCCGTCCGGCGCATAGGCGTGGCAGATGCCCGATCCTTCAGTAGAACCTAACCCGCCTGACGATGAGTCACGCTTCGACGTGCCTGATGACGCACACGACGCATCGTACTTCGCGGCGTCAGAGAGGATAGCGAGGCGTTCCTTAAGCGTCTTCTTCATAAAAGTTCATGATATGTTCCAAAATGGAGGCCGTCAATACGGGATAGCAACATAAAAGGCCGCCACCAGTCCGGCGCAGAAGCCGAACGCCATGATCATAACTGTCGCTGTGGATTTGAATTCGCGCATAAGTGCCTCCGTTGCTGAGACCATTCATGCGCGCTGATCCTGCAAGGCGAAATGCGGACATCGGGTCTGCATTGTAATCAAAGCGCAAATCGCCTTTAGCTACCTTGGGCAAGAACGCGGAAGAGGTATTTGCCGTATTCACTCTTACCGAGGTTCCGGGCGCTGGTTTCAAGCTGCGCCGCGTCTATAAAGCCCTGCCGCCAGGCAACCTCTTCGGGGCAGCAGATCTTCATACCCTGCCGCTTTTCCAGCACGCGTACGAATTCAGCGGCGTCGAGCAGGCTGTCGGGCGTGCCGGTATCAAGCCAGGCATAGCCGCGCCCAATCGGCAGGACGCTCAGTTGTCCCCGCTCCAGATAGACGCGGTTGACGTCGGTGATCTCGAACTCGCCGCGCGCCGAAGGCTTGAGATTGGCGGCGATATCGACCACCTGATGATCGTAGAAATAAAGCCCGGTAATCGCCCAGTTCGACTTGGGCCGGATGGGCTTTTCCTCAACGGACAGGGCCTTGAAATTATTGTCGAATTCCACAACGCCATAGCGTTCCGGATCGGAAACCTGATAGGCGAAAACCGACGCACCGGCCGTGATCTGCGAAGCCTGCGCGAGGGTTTCCGTCAGATTGGACCCATAATAGATATTGTCACCAAGGATCAGGCACGAGGGCTGCGAGCCGACGAAGTCCGCCCCGATCATATAGGCCTGCGCCAGACCGTCCGGGCTTGGTTGCTCAGCGTAAGAGAGCGAGATGCCCCACTTCTGACCATCTCCCAGCAACTTCTGGAACAGCGGCAGATCGTGCGGCGTGGAAATGATCAATATCTCGCGAATGCCCGCCATCATCAGGGTCGATAGCGGATAATAAATCATCGGCTTATCGTAGACCGGCATCATCTGCTTGGAGATGCCTATGGTCATAGGGTTCAGTCGCGTGCCGCTGCCGCCCGCCAGAATAATACCCTTCATTCTTTTACTCCTTGCCCACCGGGGCGCCCAGCAGGCGCGCCAGGCAGTCCTCCAGAGACACATGCCACGGATCGAGACGCAGGTCATAGATTTTCGCCAGTTTCTCACCGCTCAGACGCGAATTGGCCGGACGTTTGGCCGGCGTCGGATAGGCCTCGGTCGGGATCGGATTGACCTTCACCGCCTTGCCGCCGCGCCGCACGCTACCGTCAAAAACCGCTTCGGCAAAGCCGGCCCAGGTGGTTTCCCCCTGACCCGTCAGGTGGAAGACACCGCGCAGGGCCGGGTCGGCATCGGTGACAACGCGCTGCGCGACGATCAGCAGAGCGCGAGCGATTTCCGGCGCATAGGTCGGACAGCCGCGCTGATCGGCAACGACATTGATCTCGTCCCGAGACTCACCCAAGCGCAGCATGGTCTTCACGAAATTATTACCATAGGGCGAATAGACCCAAGCCGTGCGCACTATGACGTGGTTCGGCGTCGCCGTCGCAATCTGAAGCTCACCCGACAGCTTGGTCCGACCATAGACGCTCACCGGCGCCGGCACGTCAGACTCTTCATAGACCCCCTCCTTGCCACCGGCGAAGACATAGTCGGTCGACAGGTGGAGGATGGGAATATTCAGATCGGCGGCGATGCGCGCCAGTTCTCCCGGTGCGTCGCCATTGATAGCCTGAGCCAGACTGGCCTCGCTCTCCGCCTTGTCGACCGCCGTATAGGCCGCTGAGGAGATGATCACATCGGGCTTCGCGGCCCTGATCGGCCCGGCCAGAGTTTCGGGAGCCGACAGATCGACTTCGGGCAGGCCTACACGAATGACCTCAATGCCCATCGCTTCACCCAACACCTGAAGCGAGGTATCGACCTGCCCCTCCCTACCCGTCACCACAATGCGCATGATCAGGCCTTCGCTTCGCTGAGCACGCCCAGACGCTCGCCGGTGTAGACGCCGCCGCGCAATGGTCGCCACCAGTGCGCATTGTCGAGATACCAGCGCACGGTCTTTTCGATGCCGGTGTCGAAGGTCTCGTGTGCCTTCCAGCCGAGCTCGGTTTCGAGCTTGGTGGCGTCGATGGCGTAGCGATGATCGTGCCCCGGGCGGTCGGTAACGAAGCTGATAAAGCGATCATGCGGCGCGCCTTGCGGACGAAGTTCGTCCATCAAGGCGCAGATGCGGCGCACCACATCGATATTCTTGCGCTCGTTACGACCGCCGACATTGTAGGTTTCACCCAGACGCCCCTTCGAAGCGATCAGGTGCAGAGCGCGGGCGTGATCGTCGACATAGAGCCAGTCGCGGATGTTCGAGCCATCGCCATAGACCGGCAGCGGCTTGCCTTCCAATGCGTTGAGGATGTTGAGCGGGATCAGCTTTTCCGGGAAATGGAAGGGACCATAATTGTTCGAGCAGTTCGACACCACGACCGGCAGGCCATAGGTGCGATGCCACGCCTTGGCCAGATGGTCCGACGCCGCCTTCGAGGCCGAATAGGGCGAAGACGGGTCATAGGGGGTGACTTCTTCGAAAAGGCCGGTTTCCCCAAGACTGCCGTACACTTCGTCGGTCGACACATGCAGGAAGCGGAAGTTCGTCTTGTCCTCGCCGGACAGACCGTTCCAATAGTGGCGCGCAGCTTCGAGCAGGGTGAAGGTGCCCATGACATTGGTCTGGACGAACTCACCCGCGCCAGTGATCGAGCGATCAACATGGCTTTCGGCGGCAAGGTGCATGATGTGATCCGGCTTAAAGCCATTGATCGCCGTGACAACAGCCTCACGATCGCAAATATCCGCCTGCACGAAACTGTAATTGTTAGCGCCTGCGATCGGCTCCAGCGAGGCCAGATTGCCGGCATAGGTCAGCTTGTCCAGATTGAGCACTTCCGCGCCCACTTCCGACACCAGATAGCGCACCAGAGCCGAGCCGATAAAACCGGCGCCGCCGGTAACCAGAATACGCATAGTCCATCCCTGTCTCGGTTACGGCAACGCTTTAGCGCAGACCTGAAAGTTTAGGCTGCACCTTGTCCTTGTCGGAAAGGACAGCCTGCGCGGTATCCATCGGCCAGTCTATACCGATTTCAGGGTCGTCGAAGGCGACGCCGCGATCGTGTTCGGGGCTGTAGGGGTTGGTAACCTTATAGAACACCTCGGTATCGGGCTCCAGCGTACAGAAACCGTGTGCGAAGCCTTCAGGCACCCACAACTGTTGTGCGTTTTCCGAAGTCAGCGTAACGCCGATCCATTGGCCGAAGGTGGACGAACCTTTGCGGATATCCACCGCCACGTCGAAAATAGCGCCCCGCAGACAGCGGACAAGCTTGCCCTGTCCCATCGGGGCCAATTGATAATGCAGGCCCCGGATGGTGCCGATTTGCGCCGACAAAGACTGATTGTCCTGAACGAAAGTTACGTCCGCCACGTTTTCACGAAACCAGGCATCCTTGAACGCCTCCATGAAATAACCGCGCGAATCCCCGAATATTTTCGGCGTGATAAGGACCGGCCCCTCAATCTCGTATGTACTGATCTGCATGGCACCGCTTCGCTGGAACCAGCAGGGGATACCCAGTTTTACAGCAAGGTACAATCCCAAATTGACCCCAAAATTGACAAAGGCCAGAGCCCTTAAGGTCCCGGCCTTTGAACGGTTTCGTCTTTCAGCAGGCGTTACGCAAACCCGCGCGCGCGCATCAGCGCCTTCGGGTCGGCATCGCGACCGCGGAACTGACGATAGGCGTCCGCCGGATCGATCGTGTTGCCGACGCTGAGGATGTATTTCATCATCTTGCCGGCCACCGACTGATCGTAGAAGCCCTTGGGCGCTTCGGCGAAGGCTTCGGAGCAGTCCGCCGCCACCACATCGGCCCACAGATAGCTGTAATAGCCCGCTGAATAGCCGTCCGACGAGAAGACGTGTGCGAACTGCGGCGTGCGATGGCGCATGACGATCTCTTTCGGCATACCGAGCCTGGTCAGTTCGTCGCGCTCGAAGGCGTCCGGATCGATGTCGGCATTACCGGCGAGGTGCAACTTCATGTCGATCAGGGCCGAAGACAGATACTCGACCGTGGCGAAGCCCTGATTGAACGTGTCGGCCTTTTTGATCTTTTCCAGCAGCGCCGCCGGCATGGGTTCGCCCGTCTTGTAGTGCAGGGCGAAACGCGACAGCACTTCCGGGGTCGACAGCCAGCGCTCGTTGACCTGCGACGGGAACTCGACATAGTCGCGTGCCACCGAAGTGCCCGATAGCGAGGCATAGGTCACGTCAGACGACAGGCCGTGGATGGCGTGGCCGAATTCATGGAAGAGGGTCGAGGCGTCGTCCCAGGAGATAAGAATAGGCTCTCCCGGCGCCGCTTCGATAAAGTTGGAATTATTCGAAACAATCGGAAGTATCGCCTTGCCGCCTCCTTTCGACTGGCTGCGATAGGCGTTCATCCACGCGCCCGAACGCTTGCCTTTACGGGCGAACGGATCGAAGTAGAACAGACCCGTCACCTTACCCTCGCGCAGCACTTCGTAAGTCGTCACATCGTCGTGGAAGACGGGCAGACCGGTCACCTTCCTGAAGTCAAACCCGTAGGACTGGCTGGCGGCCCAGAACATACCCTCGACCAGCTTTTCGAGTTGCAGGTAGGGCTTGATTTCATTCTCGTCGAGATCGTATCGCGCCTTGCGCACCTTCTCCGCGTAGAATCGGTAATCCCAGGGTTCGATGGTAATACCGGCTTTTTCCGCATCGGCGACCTTTTGCATGTCGGCCACTTCTTCGTGGACGCGCTTGACCGCCGCCGGCCATACCGACTCCATCAGTTCCATAGCGTTTTCAGGCGTTTTGGCCATCGCATTTTCAACGCGCCAGTGAGCGTGCGTCTTGTAGCCGCGCAGGGTCGCGCGCTCATAACGCAGCTTGAGTATCTTTTTGATCAGTTCGTTATTGTCCCACTGATCGCCGTTGTCGCCGCGGTTGACATACTGACGCCACACCTTTTCGCGCGTCGCGCGGTTGGTGCAGAAGGTGGTCACCGGCTCCATGGCCGAACGGGTGTTCGGAATGGCATAAAGACCGTCCTTGCCCGCTTCCCTGGCAGAGGCCGCGGCCGAAGCGAGGAAGCCGTCCGACAGACCCGGCAGTTCGTCCTTGCTCAGGTACAATACCTGCTCTTCGTCGTGCAGCAGGTTGTCGGAGAACTGGTTGAACAGGGTTGACAGCTCCTTGTTGATCTCCGCCACGCGGGTCTTGGCCTGCGGCGAGATCGCCGCGCCCGAACGCACGAAGCCGTTATAGGTCACCCACAACAGACGGTCCTGTTCTGGCGTCAGCTTGAACTCGGCGCGGCGCTCGTAAACGTTTCTGATTTTTTGGAATAGTTGTTCGTTCTGATTGATCTCATCGCCGAAGGCCGCCAGTTTGGGCGAGAGACGCTTGGCGATGGCCTGAAGCTCCGGCGTCGACAGTCCGCCGCTCCACACACCGTAAAGCGTCGAGACGCGCTCCATTTCCGCGCCCGATTTTTCCAACGCGACGACAGTGTTTTCGAAGGTCGGCATGGATTTGACCAGGGTGATCGCCGCGATTTCCTTGCGCTGGGCGTTTATCGCCGCATCGAAGGCCGCTTCGAAATCGCTGATCCTCACCTTGTCGAAGGGCGGGATGCCGCCATAGGGGCCGGTCCATTCGGCGGTCAGCGCCGTTGCACCCGTGGCCGCCAAAGCCACGCCCGGCAGCAAGCCCGCCGAAGTCATCAGACCCATCACCATGCGACGATCCATTTCCATTCTTTACTCCTCCGAGCGCATTCCGAAAAGTGTGTAACGGTTTTCGGAATCAATGCGCGGTAACAAAAAATTTTGAGGCTGTTCCGGTCCAACAGGAGCGGAAACAGACTCAAATGGAATTCACGATCCCCATACGCACAGAGCCGCAAAATCCGTTCCACATGCAATCATCTAAGCATGCACCCTTGCTGGGGGCAAGGGCGCGGGTCTATAGACAGTATGACACCACAAGAGCGGCGATATCACCGCGTGTCCAGTTAAGGAAAGTTCAGAATGGCCATTGGGGTTTTCGATTCGGGCGTCGGCGGTTTGAGCATTCACCGGGCGCTGGTGGAACGGATGCCCCAGGCGGACTTCATATATCTCGGCGACCAGAAGCATGCCCCCTATGGCGAGCGGTCGGGCGAAGAGATTGTCGAACTGACGCGGCAGGGCTGCGAAACCCTGTTCGACGCCGCGGCGTCCCTGGTCGTACTGGCCTGCAACACCGCTTCGGCCGTCGCCCTGCGCCGCCTGCAATCGACGTGGCTGTCCGACTATCGCAAAGGCGCCGGGCGTCCGGTCAATGTGCTGGGCATCATTGTCCCGACCATCGAAGCCGCCACGGGCCTGCCTTGGGAGCACGAGGCCGAACGCCGCGGCCCCAAGGTCGAGAATGTCGATGTGCTGGGCATCTTCTGCACGACCGCGACGGCCCGTTCGCGCGTCTATGAGATCGAAATCGACAAGCGCCGTCAGGATCTGGCCGTGTTCAGCGAACCGTGCATCGGGCTGGCCGGCATGATCGAGGCCGGCGAGAGCGAAGACAAGCTGAAGGCCGTCGTAGAGAGTCGCGTTCAGGCGCTCAAGACCCGTATCGGCCGCTATCCCGACCGCGCCATCCTGGGCTGCACCCACTATGAGATCATCGGCGACCTGTTCAAGGCCGCCCTGCCCGAAGGCACGCCGCTGATCCATCAACCGTCTTCGGTCGCCGATGCGCTGGAACGCTATGTCGCCCGTCATCCCGACTACGACATCGGCACGTCGGGCCAGCGCCGCTTCCTGACCACGGGCGAGCCGGGACCGCAATCGCGCATCGTCGAAGCCTTCTGGGGCGCGCCGGTGACTTTTGACCCGGTGACCTTTGCCGTTTGATTAACGCGCTTTTACCCTAAATTTATATTTTCGCACCTGCGTCCACATTTACGCAGATGCAGCATTGATCCGTTAATGCAATCGTTAACGGTAAGCCCAAGCGTGCCCGGCAGAGCTGGTCCTGTTTCGCCCGAATGAGCGGGCCGGTCGCCGATAGAGTGCCTCAGACTCCCCATCCCCCTGACCACACCTCTATCCGGAGCAATTCCATGGCCCATGACCAAACCCAACCCGCCCTCGCCAGCCGCGTTTTCTGGGGCGGCCTGTCCCTGCTGATCGCCGGCCTGTTCTTCTACGCCGCCTCGACCGCCACCGGCACGGGCGACGCCTATGCCGCCGGCATGGGCGAAATGTCGGCTTCGGCCTCAACCTCGGCGGACTCGTCCTACTGATCCGTCAAGACGCCCGGACATGAAAACCCTCGCCATTCGTGGCGAGGGTTTTTTGTCGACGCTGGTTTAAACTGCCGCCATAAGGAGGGCATGAAACTTCCCAACCGTTATGACCTCTCTGCCGATATATTTTCTGCGCTTTCAAGCGAAAGCGATAATCGCGCCGTTCCCGGAAGGACAGAACTGGGACTTGAAGGCCTGTATAGGTTTGAAACGAACGGCCCCATCATCGAAATCGAGTTGATGGAAACACGATCGCTGCGGCGCAGCGTCGTTTATACGTCTGCAACCCCCAGCTACCTCATATTGCCCAAAGGAAGGTATCAGGCCTTCTACCGCCCTATAGAAGGCCCGCTGCACCCATCATCCCAACTCTTGGCCGTACGCCTCGATCCGCTGGCGAAGATACAAATATACCTCAGCAAACTCGTCGGCCTTGGCCTAAATCCCATGCGGTGGGCCAGTGCGTTACGCAGCCGTCGGGTCAGCCGGGCCCGCGCCGTCGGCCTCAGCATCGCAAAAAAGGCGATAAAACCTCAAAAGACCCTTCCCCCCCGCGCAGCTCTTGCACGCCTCCCGGTGCCCGCCGATACGGCGGTTTCGATCATCATTCCAACGAAAATCAGGCATGATCTTCTGTCGGAGTGCCTACGCTCGCTCAAACAGATCGAAGGCGTCACCTACGAAATCATCATCGTCGATAATGGTGCAACCGCTCCGGAAATGCTCACGCTCCTTGAGGCTCAGGCTCTCGAATCGACAACGCGCGTCATCCGATACGACATCCCCTTCAACTTCTCTACGCTGTGCAATCTGGGCGCCGTCACCGCGCAATATCCGCTGCTTCTGTTTCTCAACGACGACATAGAGGCCCTGGAGGGGAACTGGCTCACATCGATGTGCGGCTTTGCCCTCAGGGAGGATGTGGGCGTCGTCGGCGCGCGGCTGCTCTATCCCTCCCGCGACCTGCAGCATGGCGGCATCGCCACCCACTTCCTTCCGGGTCCGGGACATCCCTGGCGTCATCTCAAGGAAGAGGAATGGCGCAGCCATCCGCTTCTCGATACTGCCGGTGAGGCAGATGCCGTTACAGGCGCTTGTCTGCTTATCCGCAAAACCACGTTCGATCAGGTCGGCGGATTTGATGAAAAGCGATTCGCCGTGACCATGAATGACGTGGACCTGTGCCTCAAAACGCGACGACTGGGTTTGAAGGTCGTGTACGATCCAGGCGCAACGCTTCTGCATAAGGAAGGACAGTCGCGCCCGGATGATGAGCGCGAAGACCAGCAGGCGCGCCATGCGGCCGAATTACGCGCATTCTTGCAACTCTATCCCGATTATGCCCGTCAGTCCGTTTTTTATCCCTCCAATCTTCGACGCGATACGGAGAGAGCCGCCCCCATAGGCTAATCGCGACACGCCGCTTCAGCCCGCAGAACGACCCCCACCGCCGTCACTATGGCTGCGATACGCAGGGCAAACTGTACTTCGACCGCCGTAACAGCATGAGATCGCAACACCTTCTCATGACTGTCCAGACAAAGCCCGCATCCGTTGATCGCCGAAACCGCAAAACACCAGAGTTCGTAATCAATCTTGGGCACCCCTGGATTCCCCAGCACATTCATTCTCAACTTCGCAGGAAGCGCTGCATACTCTTGATTGTGCATCAGATGCAGTGCGCGATAATAGACATTATTCATGCTCATGATCGTCGCGGCAGACCTTGCGGCATCAAACGCTTCCGGCGTGAGAAAAGCGCCGGCTTCACGCGCGACTTGCTTCAATACAGTGGTTTCGCCGCACGCGTAAGCACAGGCCAGAAACGCGCCCCACTTCTGAGCGTCGTTCAACACAACCTCGTCGGCGACAATTCGGAGATTTTGCGCCATGTCCCTGGCATAGGGCGGTAGCATATCGGCGAGAACGTCCAGAGCCATAGGGCTAAACTCCACTAATCTTACCCGTGAGGGGGCACAACCGCTTCTGCCTTAGCCACGCGTTGCCTCTTCCGACGGGTTCTCCTCCGCAGATAAAGGCAAACTTTGGCGGAAGAGCGCCGTGGGGGAAGGTATGGCGCCTGCAGCATTTGCAGACTTGCCCAACGAAGAAAGCTTGACCCGGATGGCATGGCCCGTGCCCTTGACCACCTTGTGAATCATACCCGCTTCAATACCAAGGCGGTGCCACCCCCAGTCCTCGAAACCGATCCTGTTCGCAAGGTCCGTTTCCGGATATGGCACCTGCCGCAACAGCGACGTCTGCGTCAGACACAGGGCGGTCCAGGGATTTGCGGCGACAAGCGACAGAGTGTCGAAGTCTTCTGCTTCCATGTCCGGATGGGTCATGATTTCCCTGCGGGCGCCGAAATAAACGCTGATTTCCGGATGCCACACTATGGGGCGTGAATCGGCAATAGCGGCATCCAGGCCCATTTTCAGCCAGGTCTCCCCCCAAAGATCATCCCCGTCCAGGAAGGCGATATACCTGCTATTCGCCGCCCCGACACCGGCATTGCGAGAGCGGCCCAGATCGCCGTAGTCGACCTCAAGCAGCTTCATGTCCAACTGGGCGGCCCCCTGCGCCACTTCGCGTGTCAGCGATCCGGGACGATCGAGCACGACCAAAACCTCCACCGTGTAGCCTGCGGAACGGGCAAAGGCGGTGGCACGCGCCGCACTGAGCAAAGAGGGGGTCAGCAGCAAGCCTTCATTGTGAGCATTCACGATCACACTGAGATGGGTCATGCGGGGACCTTTCGGAAGATATTCAGCCAGTCGCTTCGATTGGCGACCGTCACGAGCTTGGCCTGCATCGCCGCAGGCAAGCGCAATGCCCGCCCCAGGGTTTCCGCATTTTCGAAACTATCGAGTATAAGCCCTTCCACAAAAGACAGCACGTCTCGGACATAGGCATCGCCCCCAGGCAAAGCCTGCGCACCAAGGTGCGCCCATATCGGCGTGACCTGCGCCAATGTCTGGACCTGCGCCCTCAACAAATCACGTCCGGTTTTGCTGTCGAGCACCACAAGGCCAATGGGTTTCAGCGCCTGTATAAACCAGGACAGAACGACGATCCGTTCCTCCAAAGACAAATTCACCGGCAACTGTCCGCAAGAGGGCGACGCCTCACAGAGGGTAAGCGAATCCGGGTCGAGAAGAAGTACCGATTTTTGCGCCCCCGCAAACAGATCAGCGACTTCCCTGTATGCCGGGGTGTCTACGCTTCCGAGCACCAACACATCATACCGGCGCTTCAGCCCTTCGAAGAGCGATTTGAATGCCATATAGCTCCGCCCCCCAGGACGCCCGCTGTGGATGGGCAGGCGTCCGGCTTCGGCAAGCGTGACGACCTCCGTCACGTCGGAATCGAGATCGGCGACAGACTGCAAAACGGAGTGGGCGAGATCGTAAACGCCATCCGGCGCTTTTGCCAGGCGTCCTTCGTCCCGACCACTGCTCAGATAGTGTCCAAATGGATGAACCACCCGGACGTCAACATCCGGATATTGCCGCAAATACCACTCCGTGTCGAATAACGGCCCGGGGGAAAGCCGACGATCGGCTCCGTACAGCACAAAATGATCCAGCGGCGAAATGACGTCGGTAGGTGTGTCCGGATAGGTGGCGACATACCAGTCCGCATCGAACCATCCCGAGGATGAAATCCGGCTGCGAAGTTGCTCAAGCCCTGCACGCCCCTCCACCGGTAGTGGAAAACGCCCTTCTGCGCGGCCATAATCGAGATAATGGACGAGAGGAATATGACCTGCGGCCAAGACATCGGGATACTCGTAGACGTACCACGCCGCATTGAACCTCGGGCCGGGCGAAAAACCTGCCGGCCCGCCGGTCTTCACAAAATGATCGAGCGCCGCCCCCTCTTTGCAATTCAGGTCATAGGTTCGCATGTACCACTCTGCGTCAAAAAAGCCCGACTCGGCTATCCGCCTATGGAGTCTCTTGTCACCGAACATATCACTTTCACCCCTCTCCGGTCACCAAAACGACCGAATCCGTCGAAACCCGTCTCGTCTTTTGTCACCGCAAACGCAAAAACACCACCCCATTAGTCATGGCCAATTTAGGTTTGACGCCTCTGGCGCCAGCGGGCTAAACAAGGGTCGCTCGATATATTTCACAATATCGAAATATATGCCGAAATCGTGAGAACGACATGCGTGAAGATGATGTATATCCATGTCAATTTCCGGTTTCAGACGATATAGTCCACGAATTCGGTCTCGATAAAATTAATCAGGAAACGCGCTGGCGGCCTCAAATTAATCCTCTCAGGGTTTCCGCTTCGCTTGACATTTCACTTATACTTACATTGCATCGCGAAGCCCGTTATCTGAAGCGGACTCTCGCATCGTTGACCGCTGCCGCTCAGTATGCCCGCCACAAGCATGCTCATCTACGTCTCGAATTGGTGGTGGTGCTCGACAATTCCGACGAACCAACAAGGCGCGTCCTTACATCAGAGCCCTTCGACGTCTTCGAAAGTCACCAGATAATAGCCGTTAGCCATGGCTCCCTAGCCAAGTCTCGAAACTCCGGTACTCAGGCCGCCCGCGGCAAATACGTCATGACTTGTGACGCGGACGACCTGATTTCCTTCAACATGATCGCTGGCCTCTACGCTACGGCTGAAGAGAATGCAGGCGAAGCCGCCGTATTCCCTGAGTTTTTGATGGGATTTGGTGATACGTCTTTCCTGTGTCGTTACTATGATAGTAAATACCTGCCTGCATGGGCTTTTCTTGATCGCCATCCGTATATTTCTCGCCTGCTTCTTCCCGTCGAATATGCACGCTCACATCCCTATCGCGATTCCGATCACAAATCCGGGTTTGCTTATGAGGATTGGTGGTTCAATTGTGAACTGGTCGCTGACGGCGTACAGATCGTCATTGCTCCCGACACGACCCTTTATTACCGGCAACGCCCAGGCACTCTGAGCCGCGACGCCGCGGCCACCGCCGCCCGGGTTATCCACGCGACACGACTCTACGAACCCAGGACATTCGTGGCCGCCGCCGGCCGTTGGGAAGAAATCGTTCAGGGCGCTGAATGGACGCCCCCCCCACCGTCTGATGTTGCACGCGCTTTTTTTGAAAACCCCACAACGGAGTTGGCGGCCCACTACGCCAACCAGATTGATCCGGCGATCCGGTTCGACCGTGAAAAGGCAGGCGCCTGTTTCACCAATCTAGGACCGCCCTCGCCTGCCGGTCTGGCTTATTATAAAGCCTGCCATCTCACACTTCAGCAAGATTACACGGACATCTTCATTTTTCCCAACATGCAGGAGAATGAACACTATTTCGCGGATTTGCTCACGGGGTTATATACGCAGTCCATCGGCAAACGCTTCCTTGTCCTCACAGGTGAAACGCCCAGCCTGCCGGCCAATTTGGAACACCTACCTCCGAACACCGATTTTATCGACCTGTTCTCGACATGCCATGGCGATAAAAACACGATCGATCTCGTCGCTTACCGTCTTGTCGAGGCCGTGGGAATGTCAGCTCGCATCCATGTGGGAAGCTGCGCCTTTACCCACAGGCTTCTCGGAAAGTATAACCGCACCCTCGCAGATCAATTATACTATTATCGTCGCAGCTATACGACCCATATCGCAGACGGCAAGCCATGGGTTTTTGATAGAGATTTTGAGATACTGAGCGAGTTTCTGGACTCGCTCCACCTTATCGTATGCGATCATCAGGCAATTATCGACGCAGATCATAATCGGCTGGCTTTGGCGCCGGAACGATGGGCGTGTCTGCGGCCGGCCTGCCCTTTGCCGGAAAAGAAATGGACGCCGGCAAAACGATCGGCAGAAAAGCCTCTGCGACTGCTCTGGTTCGCGCCCCTTAGTCCGGAAAGCCGCCCGCAGCTCATACAACCAATATTTGAAACATTGCAGACCCTGGGGGTTCGCGTGACCTTTGATATATATGGTAGGCGGCCATGTCGCGAATTCGATGCAGCCCCCTGCGAAATCGATTTGCCACAAACAACGAATGAAGCCTGTCGATACATGGGCGCAAAGCTTACACTGAAGGATGTGGACATCGACGAATATGATGCTTTTGTCTGCGCACCACTCTCTACCCATGCGCCGAAAATCATTTTGGAAGCTATGGCCTGCGGACTGCCCGTTATTGCCTCCGATACTCACGCGCTTTCCGAAATCATCGAGACCGGCAGGTCGGGATGGCTAGTCGCCTCGACGGGAAAAGACGACGCGGACAGCCTGAGTTACGCTCACTGCATTCTGGATCTTGTGAATTGCGGTGAACGACTTCATCAGATCAGCATCACGGCAAGAGAAACCGTTGAGCGCCGCCATAACCCCGATTTATTTGACGAAGTCCTGCGCAGTCTTTTTGCCGGCCCGTCTATTAACCCTTTGAAAAACGCTCGCCAGTGACCCATCCAGCCCCACCCGCCATTCACCCAGACGACCTTATGGCCGCCTATGCTCATGAACGTGCGAGAGCCACAGCCCTTTGCGATCGCCTCAACGTCGTCGAAAGACAGCTCGCCGCAAAGTCTGAGGCTCTGCTTGTACTTCAGACCTCCAGCTCCGATCGATGCAGCCGACTGGAAAATGACGTGTGCATAGCTTACGGCCTCATTCACAAGCCGGAAGACGGCGATCCCGCTTCAAGTGAAGAAGCGCTGCAGCGTATTCAACAGGCCCTGCGTGAATTACAGGCCCTGCAAAACTCCAAGGTTTTAAAAGTAGCGCGGTGGATGAAATCGAAGCTGTCGAGCAGGGCGAAATGAGACGATTTACACGTGTGTTTCTTTTTCATTTGCGTGGTCACGCGCTTGTGCTCCACGGCAAAATTGACTAATAGCTCTTTCGCCTGCTAGGCGGCCGCCGCCGGAAGCAACCGTTTTAGGGGGACGAGGTAAATATTATGAACAAAACAATAAAGGATCTAATTTCGGGAGCGAAATTATATCCTGTTTGGCTTCACCAAGCGTACCATATTTTAAGCACAAAGTACAAACGCACTATATTCGGCACCTTATGGATAGCCGGAAACTTTGTATTTACCTCACTCGCCATTACGCTGGTATTCGGTCTGCTTTTCAAGCAAGATTTGAAGGTGTTTCTGCCTTATGCAATGCTCGGAAACCTGGCCGGAAGCGCATGCCTTTGGGTGTTATCCGAAGCGCCAGAAATATACATAAGCAACAGCAGCATTATTAAAAACCACGCGTACCCATTTACATACTATTCCTTTGAGGCCGTTGCCAGGAATATTATGCTTTTTTTGCATAATCTGATTGTTTTCTACGTGTTCATGCTTTTCAATGGCACGCTTACGGTGCCGGGCTGGACCTTTGTACCTGGCATGATCATTGTCATAGGCTGCATGCTAACCTGGGGTACGGTCATCGGCATGCTGTCCGCCCGATACAGAGACCTTCGCTATCTCATTCCCAACCTCTCTGCGCTCCTGTTCTTCCTGACGCCGCTATATTGGCGCGTCGAAACGCTCGGCCCGGATCACCAATGGGTGGCAGAGGTCAATCCTCTATACCATCTGGTGAGCATTATAAGATCGCCCCTGCTCGGAGTACCCGTCACCCAGCTAAACTGGATGTATTCCCTGGGCATGCTCGCAGTCGGCGCCGTGTTGTGGCTGGCCACATTCACTCCCTTCCGCAGACGAATTCCGTTCTGGATTTAAGAGAATATAATTTCTATGTCTAAGACTGTTATAGATCTTCACGGCGTGGAACTGGCCTACCCTATATACTCGGTACGGGCCCAGTCTCTCCGGAACACGATCGCCAACCTTGCAGTTGGCGGTAAGCTGCTGAAATCCGGGCAAGATGTCATCCACGTCGGCGCGCTGAATGGGCTATCCTTTTCGCTTCAGGACGGCGATCGTCTGGGGTTGATCGGGCATAATGGCGCAGGCAAAACCACGCTTTTGAAAGTCTTGGCCGGCGTCTACGAGCCTGACCGCGGCAAGGTCGAAATCAATGGTCGAATTTCGTCTATGATCGATCCCGGACTTGGGTTGGATCTCGAACTGACCGGCCGTGAAAACCTCATTAATATGGGGCGCATTCGCGGCTACACGACCAAGCAAATCCTCACGAAGATGGCCGACATCGTCGAATTTACGGATTTGGGCCACTTTATAGATCTGCCGGTAAAAACCTACTCCGCCGGTATGTTGACCCGACTGATCTTTGGCGTAGCCACCAGCCACGATCCGGAAATCCTGCTGATGGACGAATGGATTGGTGCCGGGGACAAATACTTCTTTGATAAGGCCACGGCGCGTCTCAACGACATTCTGACGCGCTCACGCGTTATCGTGCTGGCCAGTCATAATTATGCGCTCATTCAAGAACTGTGTAACAAGCTTCTTGTTCTTGACGGTGGCCGTCAAGTCTATTTTGGTGACATCAAGGGCTGGGACGAACACAACAACCGCCCCGTAGAAACAGCGCAGGCCAATTAATCACTTGCAGGACGACAGTTCGCACTATCGACTGTCATCCTGTGATTTTTTGCACCCAGAGACGTCTGGCGCTTTTGCGCGGTTAACGATGCGCATCATAGGCCTATTACTCTCCGGGACCAATTGCAGGGTGGGTATGACAAACCTGGCCCACGTCAAAAAAACGCGCCCGGCACCGGTGACGGCATCAGCATACCACGGCCTTGGTATATTTTCGCCCCGCCTGCGCCCAGGCACTTTGCCGCCTATGCGTGCATATGGGTAATTGTCACTCTTCTTTAGGTCGCCGCTTCATAACTCCCGGAAATTTCCCTTTTCGACGGGCCTGATGCCTATCCTTGCTTGCATTTCTCCAGACAAACCGTCAAATAGATCAGCTAAGGCGAATGATACCGTTATAGAAAAGCAATACCCGTACCTATTTTAAACTGACTATGTTCAGTTAAGTCTAAGGCCTCTAAAGGAGCACCCTGTGAAAAGAGAACACTTCTTTTCCAACCCCAAAGATGTCGTTTTTTATATGGCGCGCATGAATATATACGCGCTCGTTCAGGGTTTTGCTAAGGGTAAACGTGTTTTAGATTGGAATGGCTCCGAAGTCGCCGGCGTTAGCCTGTTGTCCGAGGTAGCGGGTAAATTGACCGTTTGCACCCATTCACACCTGCTCGCCGCTGAGTTGAAGCAAAAATTTGGCCGAAGCAAGGATATTGTCATTGCCCACAGCGATCCGATGGTCGACGACCTTCCCAAAGGCGCCTTCGACCTGATCGTCATAACGGTTCCCCCCAAGGGCCACTTCGTGAAGGCCACCGAACGAGCCAAAACGCTCCTCACGCCGTCGGGTATGCTCGCTATCGCTATAGAAGATGATTTGCTTTTTGAGGATGTCGACGAAACTCAGACGTCCTCCAGGCTCGCATTGAATAATCTTTTCAAAAACTGTGAATATTTAAATGTAAGGGCCAGCCCTTTTACCCTTATATCGTCTACAGAGGATGGAGATTTCGGGAGTAACGAGCCGGGCAAACAGGTTTCTATCTCCATTAATCCGCGTCTGGATTCCCCGCTTGAACCTCTCCAAACCAAATCAGGCATGGTTCAAGCGGCCTTTTGTTCCGATGCACCGTTTGAACCACTTGAGCCTCGCACCCTATCCTTGATGGGTGTAGACATCTACAGCGAGCTTGTTGAAAAACTGGACAAAACGTCCGCAAAGTTTGAAGCCAGTCAAACCGATTTGTTTTTTCTGGAGAAGCGACACGACGCTGCCTTCACCGAACTGCTCGATCTGCGTAGCACCGCTGAGGCCTGTGCCAAGTGGGAGCAGGCCCATCAGAATGAATGCGCCAACCATGATAAATCACGCGATCAGATAGAAGTTTTGAAAGCTGAGGCTGCAGAGAGTCGGGAAAAACTCCAGGAAAGCCAAAGGCAAACCGCTGAGGCGTTCGATCAGGTTTCCAATCTTGAACGTGTATTGGCTGAGCATCGGGCTGAACTGGCTGATAACACTGCCAAGATAGACGCTTTGAAAGCTGAGGCTGCAGAGGGTCGGGAAAAACTCCAGGAAAGCCAAAGACAAGCCGCTGAGGCGTTCGATCAGGTTTCCAATCTTGAACGTGTATTGGCTGAGCATCGGGCTGAACTGGCGGATAACACTGCCAAGATAGATGCTTTCGCAAAGGAAGCCCTGGTGCAGGAAGCCTTGCAAGTCGAACTTGCTAAGCTCGATGCTTCCCTTTCGAGCGCCCACGCACAAATAGAAACCTTTGAAAAGCAAGCCTTAGAGCACAGGGCCCTGCACGCCGAACTTGCCGAGCTTAATGAAAAAGCTTCCGAAGAGATTCAGGACCTGAAATCTGTACAGGACGCACTCCTGCGTGAGAAGAGCTGGATAATCCAGGAACTTGAACAACTCCGGACCACGCACCTCAACGAAATCGCGTCTCGTGACGCTTTGGCTAATGAACTCGTCAGGGCGCGCTCGTCTCTCGAACAAGCCGCTCTTGAAAATGAAACCCTGCGTGGCGAACACGTCGAATTGGAACGGTTGCGCGCTTCGCTAGAGCATGCCGTTGGGGACAACGACCATTTGCTTGCTGAAAATGATGCCCTGACGCGGGAGAGGGTTTGGATCACGCAAGAATTGGAAACAACGCGGGCAGAACTTCATAATACAGAACATAAAGCACGCATGGCGTTGGACACGATTGCGCAGTTGCGCACCACGACGCACGTCACCTCCATATTTGAGCAAAGACCTCAGCGAGGCAATTCGCAGATCGACGCGGCAAAGCTCGAAATCAACAACTTGACAAGTCAGGTCGAAATCGCTCGACGCCATCAGGATCAGCAAACGAAAGAAGCTGAAAAGCAGGCCGTCGTTCTCAGGGCGAAGCTAAAGCGTTCGGAAGCCAATTACAAAAGGCTTGAGGAACTCATCACTTCCCTGCCCGCTGTCGTGCGCAAATCGCTCGGCATGTCACTGCCTCGCAAAGCCGCAAATATCGCGCAGATCAGCAAAATTATCGGTCCGTTTTTTGACAAGGCTTGGTACGCCGAGCAGTATAAAGACGTGCGCCAATCCTCACTGGACCCCCTTACGCACTACATAGTCTACGGAGAGCCTGAAGGGCGTGATCCACATCCGAAATTTTCGACGGAGTGGTATCTCGAAAGCAACCTGGACGTTATGGAAGCTGGCGTGAATGCGTTCGCGCATTTTATTGAGATGGGTCAGTATGAAGGCCGTGATCCGTCGCCTAACCACGCTTTGTCGACATTCGGGGGCGCGTTTCCGCCAGTCGTCGCTTCGGATATCTAGCACCGGGTATCTTGCATTATTCCTCGTGGGGCTGGGCGAGCCTCCGCGAACAGGCTATGAATATAGCTGCAGAGGCAAAGATGAAAGAATCGTGCCCGCTACGACAATCAACTTCAAGGGAATGGGGCAATGGATATCGTAATGGTTCGTCTGCTGGGTGGGCTCGCCAATCAGCTTTTTCAGTACGCACTGGGAAGGACATTGGCCATTCGCACCGGCGCCCTCCTGCGCTTTGATACCCGCGACCTTGATAACGACACCCTGCGGGATTACGCGCTCGATGTGTTGAACGTGCGCGGATGCAAAGCCTCGCTCGCCGAACTTGATTATTTCCGTCCTGAAAATTCGAGCAAGATCACCTTGCTACAGGAAAAGAGCTTTACGTATGATCCGACCATCCGTTTGGCTCAGGCGCCCATTTACCTGTCGGGCTATTGGCAGTCGGAGAAATACTTTTTCGACATGGACTCGGTCTTGCGTCAGGACATTACCCTTGCGACCCCCCTGTCGCAGCTTGGAAATGAATTGGCAAAGCGGATGGAGGCTACAAACTCCGTTTCCGTACATGTCCGCCGTGGCGATTACGTTACAAACAGCCACACCAACACCTACCACGGCGCTGTAGGGGTGGATTATATAAATAAATCCATCCAGCATATCCATACCACACATCCGTCCTCCGTTTTCTTTGTGTTTTCTGACGATATCGAATGGACGAAAGCAAATCTGAAAAGTGAGGCGGAACTGGTTTTTGTGCCCGCCCGCCCAGATGCGTGCGACGCCGAAGACATGATCCTGATGGGAAGATGTAAACATCACATCTTATCGAATTCCTCTTTTAGCTGGTGGGGCGCGTGGTTGAACCCCAGTCGTAGAAAGATTGTAATTGCGCCGTCTCCCTGGTTCAGAAATCCGGAAAACGACACCCGCGACCTCTACGGAGAGCGTTGGCTGAAACTGTCTATTCAGACTGGGGATAAGGTGGCCTGACCGGAATAATCACGCATCTTTACCATTCGCATTAATATACCGGTCGACATAGTTCCGATAGAAATAGTGTGGGGAATAAGCTATTGGCAAACCTCCGATTCATTCGCAGATCGGATTATTGAGACCCGCTATTTCAGGAATACTTTGCACCATGCGGACAGTTAGAATTGTACACCATCTGGCGTCGTCAGGGGGCACATTGGTAAGCCGGTGCCTTGCGTCAATGACGCAGGTTGGCCTTCTTAGCGAGCAACACCCTCTCCGAGCCATGCGTGAGCGCTACGACCCCTACCTTCACGCTTTTTGGCAAGGCTGGGGCTCTGAAAACGAGTTTATCGAGGGATTTCGAGCGCAAACGCAGATATTGCACGATGCCGCGGCGAAACACGATAAGACTCTAGTTATTCGTGACTGGACACACGCTGACTATTTCGGCAGTGAACGACTACGATCGATGACGGCTTCGTCGCTGGAAGGTCACTTCAATCTTATTCGAGCCGCGACCGTACGCCACCCGATCGATACGTGGCTCTCGATGACCGCAAGCCGCTTTCTGGAATTTGATCACGCCGAGTTTTTGCGCCGGTTTCTCGCTTTTGCGGAAATGGCGGTCTCGATGCCTGTCATCCGCTACGAGGATGTCTGCCGTAGCCCGCAAAAAGCCATTGCCGAACTATGTACGGCCCTCGATATCAACTTCGAAGAAGACTTTCTCGACCGCCTCACAAGCGTGATCTGGGTTACAGGCGCCAGCGGGCGAAAAGGTGACCTGCCTGAGCCTCGCCCCCGGCAACCGATCTCCAATGAAGATTATGATAAGCTGGTGAGTAACCCCATGATGGCGGAAATCTGTTCACGGCTTGGCTACTCCGTCGAAGAGGATCCCAACTGATAATGGGCCGGCAGTGAAAGCCACGTCCCTATCATCCCGCCCAACCCGGAGCGGGATGATAGGTCGAATTTCCGCTCGACGCCTACAGATACCAGTGCATGGATAGAGACCGATAACTGTCTCCAAACTCTTGAGCCAAACTGTCAAGGCCCCGCTCCAGCGCTTTGGAACGCGCCATCGCCAGATTGCGGAAGTGCTCACGATGAAGCTTTCCGCCAAAATTTTCCAAAGCCCACTGCGCATAGGTTTCATATTCTGAGAAGCCCGACGCATTATCGTAGTCAACGACATCCAGAATTGCGCGGAACCAGGGCTTATGCCATTTGCGCTCCAAGAAGGACTGCAAATCTCCGAGGATATTGCGGTTAATCAGCGCCTGATGGGATACGCTGCTGGTATAGGTGACAGGTTCGCGCCCCGTGAGACGGCCATAGGTCAGGAAGTAGGGCACATGAAACTCGTCAGAATGCAGAACCAGATCCCGCCCTCCGGCTTGATATACCTGCGGCTTTAACAGGATAGTATCGGCATCCATGACAAGGTAATGGCTGCCGCTGGCCAGTTTCGCAGCTCCGAATTTCAGAAGTTGCTGGAACATCCATCCTGACCGGTCCACATCATCGACCGTATACGAAATGTCGGTCCGGCGCAGGCCAATAACTTCATTCTCAGGCACAAACCGCAGGCCATTGTCACGCGCAAACTCCGGCAGGCGCGAATTTTCATCGCCTACGACGACAAAGCTGGAGACAGGATGACGAAGGAATTTGCGTACGGACTCCACCGACAGTCCCATCGTGTCAACATCGGCTTCACGCGCGACATATACCACATCCAGAGGCAACTCACTTCTCACCTCATCCCCTGTCGTGGTTGAGCCGGCTACAGACTGATAGTAGCCCAAGGTCTGCCATCCCACGATGTTTGACGGCCAACCCGTTTTTGCGGCTGACAGCCCATGCACCGCCCTTGAGACAGCGGTAGGACGCCACTTATTGAGGACAGAGTTTTGACCGAGATGCTCGACGTAAGAGGTCATGGTCGAAAAGTTCCACCAGCCTTCGCTCTGGAACCTTCGCGTCATCTCGGTCTCATCGTCGCGATGTTCGGGGAAAAAGCCGATGCGCTTGAAATCCTCGATGCAGAACATATAGTTCAGCGCACCCATGCGCTTTTTAACAACGAACTGGCCATGTGGCGTATCATAGACGCCCTGCCATTCGTGAAACTCGTCGTCGCTGGAATTGAACCCTGAAAGCGGTCCGATACGATGCGCCGTATGGTTTTGTTTAGCCCAAAGGGCCGTCTCCAGAAGACGCTGTAACCAAAGCGGGTGAAACAGTGCGTCGGAGTCGCTGGACCCCACTACATCAAAGTCATCAACCGCCAGAACCAGCTTCATAGCCTTGTTATAGGCCGCGCCCCAGTTGTTACCCGTCTTCTGCGTGTAGACGCGTACGCAGCGCGTCTCTCCTGCATGGGCGAGTTCCATATATTGCTGGACGCGATCATCTAAGGAGCCGTCATCAACCAGAACGACCGTCAATTCGTAGTCCTGCGAAGCGGCCGTCTGGAAGACGGAGGTCAGGCAGTTTTCGAGATATTCTGGTCGCTCATGGATAAGGATTGCCATGCCAACTTTCAGTTTTTCCTTTTTCCACTTCGAAAGCGCACGACACCCTTCATCGGGAAGCCGATTGAAAATCTCTTCCGTATACGGCGGGATTGGATCCGAAACCTTCACGTTACGGTCGGCAAGAAATATGCGGCTCCTGGTGGTCAGCTCTGCATGCTGCTCCACAGGCGCCGACTCAATCAGCCATTTCCGTCGGGCGTCCAACTGGCGGCGTAAGGCGAAAAAGTCCAGGCGGCGACTCTGCCGGTTGGCATCTTCGAGCATGGATAGCCAGTCGAAAGCGCGGGAAATAAAGTCGTCCTCGGCACCCCGCTCCCAGTGCGAAATCTGTGAATGCAGCCGTAACGCCGTGTCATCCGTAGGCGCTCCGATCCATTGAAGCTGCCGCAATAACACCTTGTCCGCCAGATGCCGCACCTTTTCAGCCCAGACCGTGGTCACGGCTTGTGGATGGCGGCGATATCTCAATAAGACCTGGGGTACGTTCGCGCATCGAAGTAATTTGCTGGCGCGGGTGAATAGCTCGAAATCTTCCGAAGTAGGGTAGCTCTCGTCGTACCGAAGATTAAACTCGTTCAGGCGGCTTTTACGGAAAGCCACTGCCGGGTGTGCCATAGCGCCACAGAACAACATTTGAGACGTAATATCTTCATGTTGAACAGGCAGCTTCCAGAGGTGGCTTCCGTCCCCAAAGGTCCTGACCCACGATCCCAAAATGGACACGTCGGGATTTTCATCGAAATAGTGCAGTTGAGCCTGTATTCGACTGGGATGACACAAATCATCGGAATCCATTCGAAAAACAAAGTCTCCGCGCGCTAAATCAATGCCTACATTATAACTATTTGATAGGCCGCCATTTCGAGAATTATCTATATAGACCAGCCTGCTGTCACGCTGCACCATGGACTTGACATAGTCTTGGGCGCCGTCTGTCGATCCCGTATCGATCAGGAAAATTTCATACTCAGAAAATGTTTGCTGAAGCAGGTTTTCAAGAGTTTGGACAAGAAGCTCTTTTCTGTCCTTGAACGGCATGACGATAGAAGCAACGGGCCTTGTCCGCATTTTCTTTATTCCTTATTATCAAAGGCAAACCAACGGATGCCGCTCATCTAATCCAGTAAAACTGTGGAAATTAATCTTCAGACAGCCATTGCGATCGCAATTCAATCGAAACCAGTCTTGTTCATGGATTGCCAACGCCACGTATCGGCACACATTTCTTCTATAGTGTGCTGTGCTCGCCAATTCAGTTCCTCCGCTGACCGTGTGCAGTCCGCATAGCTGGTGGCGACATCACCCGCACGACGCGGGCCGACGACGAAGGGAACGTCCCTGCCCGAAGCCTTCTCAAACGCCTCACGCATTTCCATGACACTATAGCCTCGTCCGGTCCCCAGATTTAGGGTTAAACAACCAGTGCGTTTGAACAGGGCCTCCAATGCACGCACGTGTCCGCGGGCAAGGTCCACCACATGGATGTAGTCCCGGACGCCCGTACCATCAGGCGTCTCAAAGTCATCACCATGAACGGTCAGTTTCTCACGCCGCCCCACCGCGACCTGAGACACATACGGCATAAGGTTATTAGGGGTGTCGTTAGGGTCCTCACCAATCAGACCGCTTTTATGCGCGCCTACAGGGTTGAAGTAGCGCAAGATAGCCACCGACCACGCCGGATCGGAGGCCATCAGGTCACGCAACATGTCTTCAACCACCAGCTTCGTGCGGCCGTATGGATTGATAGGATTGGTTTGGTGGTCCTCAGTCAACGGCAACGCCTTTGGAAGGCCGTATACAGTCGCCGACGAGCTGAATATTAATCGTTTGTGACCCGTCTCTTGCATGGCCTGTAGAAGGCGAAGACTTCCGGTGACATTATTATCGTAATATTTAAGCGGATGCTGAGCGGATTCTCCGACGGCTTTCAGTCCCGCAAAATGAATAACACCGCCGAAAGCGTTTTTTTTCATCAAGCCGACCAGAAGTTCAGCATCGAGAATATCGGCTTCGATGAACTCGACGGCCTTGCCGGTTATTTGTTCGACACGTTCCAGAGACCGTTTGGACGAATTTGAAAGATTGTCGATGACTGTTACACGATAACCTGCGTTGAGCAGTTCTACACACGTATGAGATCCGATATAACCGGCTCCGCCGGTGACCAAAACAGATGTGTCCGTCACCCCAATAACCCCATCATCACATGATACCGGCGTGCCTACCCCGCTGGTCATGTATTTGCTTCCAAAAGCTTACAACGATCTTGAAACCAAGACAGATCCACAAAAAGAGTTCCCGTCTCTCCTGCATACGGCTCAACATACCCGGCGGAGATCATACGCGCCCTCACGCTTGCCGCGGTGGCGGATATGCGATGATTAGTCGCAAAATCCCCGTCGGGATCATCAGCGCCAACGACAACAACCTTGGGGCGCCAGCGCTCCAATTGAAAACCGTCAAGCACCAAAGACTCCGCGCCCTCCACGCTTATGACCAACAGGTCGAATCCCGTCGGCACCCCCTCTTCAGATAGTGCGGCGTCCAACGTCCGGGTTTCAACAACGATTTCTTCCCCCTTGTGAAACCGTCTTGCCCAACCGACCCTCGCATAGTCCTCAACCTGCTGTTTGATCAAGGTGGACAATGCGCCGCCGACGTAAAGCGCACTCGTCCCGGAGCGGTTCGAAACAGCATATTCCGCTACGGTCACGGCATTCGCTTCATGACGTTGCCGACAGAGTTCGGCAAAGGCCGGAACAGGCTCTATATACCAACCGCGCCATCCGAAATCTGCCAGACAGGCGGTCGCAGAAGCGGTCTCCCCGTCATAGGCACCCACCTCGACAAAAGTAGCGCGGCGGCGCCGGCCAAAAAGGAATGTCCACTTTTCACTTAACCCCGGAATTTTGCCGGCAGGGCCAACTCTCAGAAGCGTGTCGTCCTGATAATCTTGCATTTTATCGCTCTAACGAACCTTCACGCATATTATTTGTACATTTCGCACAACATCTCTTTCGGCACAATCAGGTTCGTCCCGGGCTTCTTCGCCACCACCATTTGCAGGCAATTTGGAAGATCGACGATCCCATGCGCCACGATTTCGAAAATGCTCCCGATCAGGCGGCGGAATTCCGGAGTCGTCCATTCATGGAGAATATCCGTATTCAACGGAGCGCCTTCCAACCTGGACAGATTTCGACTGGCTAATAATTCCAGAGCGGGAACCGTAAAACTTATCGCCTTTAGATTGCTTCTCGCGAAAAAAGCGAGTACGTCTTCCGGCTTTTCAGCATACTCCAACATGTCACAGCATATGATCATGTCGCAGTCGACGATGGTGCGGTCGAAATGCGAACCATCACGCCAAATACGGTCAGGATATGTCTTGCGAAGGTAGGAGAGGTAAGGTTCGATCTCGTAGCCGATAGTATTGTGGTTATCAAACAGACGCATGAGGTTATCACCCGATCCGGCGCCGAAATTAACTATCTTCTGGAAACCGTTGGCGTCACTGAAACGACGCGCATTCGCATAGGTGCTCAGTTGATAAACACGCTGAAGATGCTGCGCCTGTCCGGAAAAAAGGTTTTCCACGTCACGATGAATGACGAAGCCGGCATACTCATGAAGCGTGCCTGCCCACAACCCGTCGCGATGTGCCAGAACACCAAGCAAGGCTTGATCCTGCCTATGGTTGGCACGCGATGAACCTCTAGGCGCTATGGCGCTGCGTACCCTTGCCAGGCGCGCCCATTCCAAACAGAGCCCACGGCCGGCTTCGTGCGCGGGGTCGAAGGCCACGCAAGCCCCGTTGACGTTCTCCTTTCCTTCCGCCCAAGCCTTGTCCAGGCCAAAAAAAGCCAAGGCCGAAGGATGTGTCCAGTCTGCAAGCGTGCCGGACGAACGCGGCGAGTAGAAACCGTTACGAACCACAGCGTCATAAAGGGCGTCCAGTGGACACAGAATAAGATTGCCGGAATCCATCCAAACGACCGGCCCCCTCGCTTCCGTAAAAAGCGAGGCGATAATCGTCGGCTTCCAGGCATACTGCCCCGCCTCGCTGCGAATATCGAACCAGGCCGGATGATGTTCATAATCGAAGCTACGCAGTTCCACGGCCGGCGTCAGGGCCAGGATTTTCGCACGTTGATCGGGCCGCAAGCCAAGGTCATAAGCAATGATCTGAGAGCGCGACTCGTGTTGCAAAGCGCTCGATAAAAACTGCAGCAATGAATCGCCGTGCGTGTGATCGGCCCCCGTGACAAGGGTCATCCGCCGTCGAGTTCCCATACCTTGTTCCATGTTCACGAAATTTTCCAATTTTTACACAGTTGCGATATCAGATAAGAGTATTGGAAAGTTTGGCTTGGCTTCTACTTTAAAGACCAACCCTCCCATACAAATGGATAGTTAAATATATTCCGATGCGTAATACTGAGACGATCATTCATTAAACGTCGCCTTTCTACAGATTTTGCTTCGTACAAATTATACTTAATATAAATTTTGCTTATAACTGGAAGAAAATCCTGGAGCTGATCCAAGACATCATATTCCACCCCTTCGGCATCAATTTTAATTAAATCAAATTTATTGAGCCCAAAATCCGCTACCAGACCATTGATATTTAAAATGCGAACGATTTCTACACGCGTAGATTCAGAAATTGGATAAATGGAGGAACTGTCTTCACTCAAGTGAATTTTATAAGTTCCAAAATTACCCAAGCCATATGGCGCAATATTTACATTCTCACATTCTGAAAATTTTCTTTCCAGCGTCTGCAAAAATTCGCTCGCAGGTTCGATGAGGTATAATCTCGGATGAAAACGGTTGTTAATCCGTTCGGCCCACGCTCCGCGATGCGCGCCAATATCGACCACAACACTCTCTTCATTCAACCCATCGGGGATCAGAAAAGCCGCCTCGCCACCGTCGGCCTCAAACTTGGCAGCCGCCAGTTCTCGCACCTGTAACGCCTCGACTTCATAGTCCAGCATCAGGCCGTCGACTTCGACGCGTCCGCTCACCATCTGCGGACGCGGATTGTCGTCGATGTCACAATGGACAATATAGTCGACAAACGACCTTTGGCAGGTATCAGCCAAACCGGCACGATGAGCCAGCACGCTAAGCAAGGCCTGATCCTGGCGGTGATTGGCGCGCGAAGAACCAATTGGGGCAATGGCGGCTTTGTCTTGCGCCAATTCGCACCATTCCCTGCCAAGCTTTGCGCCCGCCGGATGCCAGGGATCGAAACCGACGCAAGCCCCGTTTACATTGTGCTTGTGTTCGCCCCACGCCTTATTCAGGCCAAAATGGGCAAGCGTTTTTTCGTGAGTCCACGTCGCAACGGTCCCGGCCGACTCCGGCGAACTGAAGCCGTTGCGTACTATCCGTCCATAGAGGCTGTTCAGGGGACGTAAAATCAAATCTCCGGAATCCATCCAAAGGACCGGTCCCCACGCGTCCTTCATCACCTCACCGATAATCGTCGGTTTCCAGGCGTATTGACCGGCCTCGACCCGAATATCGAACCAGTCCGGATATTTGGAGAAATCAAATGTGCGAAGTTCGATCTTACCGCCCAGCGCCAGAACATCCAGCCTCTGTTTCGTGGTGAGGCCCAAGTCATAAGCGATAATACGCGACCGGGATTCATGGCGAAGCGCACTTTTCAAAAACTGCAAGAGAGATCGGCCATGCGTGACGTCGGCACCCGTAACGATGGTCAAGGGCCGCGGACGCACCTTCCCCAGAAAGGCTTCGGATACAAAGCTCATGACAGCCCTCTCAGGAAGGCGTCACCGACTGAGAAAAAGCCCGTCGACGTCGTGGGCGAGAGCCTTAAAGCCAGAACGTTCTCAAAGGTAAGTTCGAACTCAGCCGCGATCCCGCCGGAGACGGATTTGAAATCCAGACCGATCTGCAGATGCCTGTCGTTGTAAAAGCCGTACCCCCACGAACAGGTCAAATGCGGGGCGACAAAAGGACTGTCGGAAACCCCGGAAGGCAGCTTGAACGAAAACTCATACCGTCCCACATGCACAGGCGGGCCAGCGTTTTCCATCAAAAACTGGGGGTTCGGCCCCAGCACTTGCCAGTCACGAAAAGACCCCTCCTGCCCCAGCAGTTTCAGGTCGGTCATAGGGACAAGATTTATGCTCTGTATCGTCCCCATCTGCCTCTCCAGCCCCAGAATGCACGCATCTACTATTATATTGATTGGAGAACAAGCGCGGGGGTAGACTCTCCGCCTGATTGATTGGCATATCAGCTATTGACCGGCGCTCAGCTCTGCGGCAAGCCGTCTGATAGATGCTTCTGGGGACGCAATGTTGACGACCGACACATCTTCTTCGGCCCTTCCGCTGGACAAAATACTCGCGGCGGACTGTCTGCGCCCATTGGTCGGACTGCCCTGGTTCACTCCACCCAAGGCCCAGGTCAGGCACTTTAATCGCGTTTCGGCGGATTACACGGCAATCATTCCGATCTTCAATCAGGAGGCGATTATCGGTCGCTTCCTGAAAGATTTTTTCCTTCACAGCAGGCTACCGCACAATATTGTCGCCATATTTGACTGCTGTGCGGACGAAAGTCGGAAGGCATTCTGGGCCGGTATAGAGACATACGCGACCGCCAAGCTCGGCTCCGTGATCGAGGTGATCACACCGGTGCCCTATTTCGAAACCGCTTGCGACAATCTCGGCTTCTTGCTCGCCGACGCCCCTCGGGTGATCGAATTTCAGCCTGACCTGATTCTGGGCACGCCGGGCTATGACGCCAAAATGATGGGCGTCCTGGATGACCCCCGCGTATTTTCGGCATCCGGCCGGTGCGGCCATTCCCTTTTGAACGTTTACGGCCCCGCTGCCGGCCAAGATCTCGCTGAGTTTCAGGCCGAAGAAGCCGCACTTGAGATTGGCCTGACGGGTCGAAAGATCGAGACTGACGGGTTCGACGTCGATGACGCCAACGATACGGCCTACTTCTGCGAGACCGTAAACCGAGGCCCGCTCGCCTTTCGACTTTCCGATCTGAAAAGACTGAACTATTTCGACCATGCGAACTTCTTTTTGGGCGACGATGATCACGACTTGAACCTCCGTGCCCGTCAGGATTTGGCATTACAGGCCGCATATGTTCCGATGAAGGTGCGCTCAAACCTCTCGGAGGGCAGCACGAGAAAGCCGCGCGACCCACTCAACGCGGATATTTTTGCTAAACTAAATGCGCGGGAAAACGCCTCGCGATTGGCTCAGTTCAAATCATACTATATTCAACCGGCCAAGCCTGAAGCTTTTGAATTCACCTCGTGGTGAGCCGACTTCACACTCACCGATAGCGCTTTTGCGTTAAGAAAATCTCTGATACAGATTTTGCAGTAACTTAGACGTCTAACGACGACCTTATACAAATCTGAAGTGGGGGAAACGATGGTCATGTTCTGGGCCGATCTCGACAACGCCGAGATCAAAAATCATACCTATGGACGTTACCAGTTTGACGTATGTATTGCGGACGATAATGGCCGTGATTGGTACGATCATGATTGGCCGGAAAGCCAAATGTGCGAGGTTGTAGAGTTAACTCGGTCACGGCTGAAGCCCGGTGCAACCGTCTTTGATCTGGGTGCCCACCAAGGCATTGTTGCGATGATGCTGGCGCGGGAAGTCGGCCCAACTGGTCGCGTCATAGCCGTAGACGCGCATCCGCACAATGTGCAGGTAGCGCGGCGAAACTTCGATATAAATGGTTTTCTCCATTGTGAAATCATCAATGCAGCCGTCAGTAATGCGCCAGGCCGGATAAAATTTGTTTCCGACCTGAATGGACAGGTTGATAAAGGCGACGTCAGAGAAAAGAATCCTTGGGCGAGTTTCTTTGAAGTCGATGCCATCACTATTAATGCTTTGATCGAGCATTATGGCCATCCGGATGTCATTATGCTTGATGTCGAAGGCGCCGAGTTTCTCGCCCTTGAAGGTGCTTCAAAAGCCTTCGAAAAACCGATCGATTTTTATGTCGAAATCCATCAGACCACTGGTCTCGAAACCATGGGCGGCAGCGTGCAGCAAGTCCTGTCCTATTTTCCGGAAGATCGATTCGATATGACTATTCGGACGGGTTGGGATGACGCCTTCAGGGCACGTCGACTTGATGAAGACTTCTCACAATTCGGTCATTTCTGGATTGTCGCTACAGCGAAATAAGCCCGTCCTTTTTCCATCATGTGCATCGGGCCCCCGCTCATACGAATTTAATTCGCCGCTTTCCACGCCTAAACTTACAGTATCTATAAAAAGCGGGCAGAAGGCATTAGCTACGGAGCGCCATTAATCTATCCCGTACGCTCTGTACCCGCGGCGGGAAGGCTAAGGTCATATCCTCCCGTACCAATGTCAGGTTAGGATTATACGCATCGTCGTCAAGGAGACCATCGCCGTACCGGGACTTGATAATATTGATTTCCGAGTTTTCACGTGCCTTCTTGGCTGGTGAATCCTCGGTCCCTCGCGATGCTGATTCATAGTGATACATTTGGGCGTAGGGCGCATAGATGTTGCGATAGCCCGCCGCTCGGACCTTGAGACAGAAATCAACGTCGTTGAACGCCACGGCAAGGCTTTCGTCCAGACCGCCCACCTGTTCATAAATGGATTTGCGAACCAGCAGTACGGCTGCTGTCACTGCGCCGAGCGACTGATGGACAACGGCGCGACCGCCATACCCGATGTCACCCTTCTTCAAAAACTTGTGCATGTGCCCGGCCACTCCATGGAACCCCAGGAGAACACCGCCATGCTGAAGAGTGTCGTCAGGATACCAAAGTCTTGCGCCCACACACCCGACATCTGGCTGAGCGGCAAAGGCAAGCATTTCCTCAATCCAGTCCGGTGTGATGATTTCAATATCGTTGTTCATCAGACAGACATAATCGCCGCGCGACGCGCGGACCGCGGCATTATTGAGTGCGGAAAAGTTGAACGGACGCTCGTCGCGCAGAACCCGTATACGGCTGTCCTCAAGGGTCTGGAAATAAGCCAGGGATTCTGGCTCAACCGAGCCGTTATCGACGACGATAATTTCAAAATTTGCATAGGTCGTGCGCGTGATAACAGAATCGATGGCCATGCTCAAAAGTTCTATACGATCCCTTGTGGGAATAATAATACTAACGAGCGGCCAAGGCTGAGGTATGGCAAATCGCACCCGGTTGAATTGGGGCGCCTCTTCAAGGACCAGCACATCGCCCGCGCGCCCGGTACGCGCAAAATGTTCACGGACAACATCCGGATCTGCCGTCTCGCTTTCGATATTCATGGTCTTATGGTTCAAAAGGCGCGGGACGTGGAGAAACGCTTCGCGCCCTTCGGCCTCAAATATACGCAGCGCCATGTCACGCGAAGAATCCGCGCCATTACGCCACCCGCCCAGGGATTCGACAAGTTCTCTACGGTAGACGAGAAAACGTCCCAAATAATTGTGGCTCAGCAATAGCTCGTAATTAAAACGCGGTCGAAATTCCGGATCATAGCGAAAGCCCGCCGTGATCTCCAACCGATCCTCGTCTCCATAAACCAGTCCTGCGCCCGGCTGATCATCAAGCGCCAGCGCAACCCAGAAAAGCGCCCCGACGCCTAGAACGTCCTGGGCGTCAAGAACGGCGACATAGTCACCCGACGCCTCATCCAACAGCTTGTTGGCGGTCTCTTCACGCGACCAGTCATCAGGCACCTCTCGAATACGCAGGCGTTCATCATCAAGGATCAAATCTTCGATGAGACGGCGATTGTCTTCGGGCAGGGTCTCCGGCAGGGCCAGAAGACCTTCGAACTGGCTGTAGGCCTGATGCTTCAAGCTGTCGAGACTGGCACGCAATTCCATCGGACTATCGGTCGGCCGAACGATCCAAATTACGCTGAACCACGCGGTTAAACCGGCTTGGTCGGCAAACGCTTCCATGTCGGGCCTTATATCCGTCTCCGCATCCTCATACATGGCCAGCCAGTCGCGATATTCCGGGCGGACGCTACGCTGTTCTTCTGCATTTATGTAGAGGAAACGGGCAGGCCGTCCTTCACGCCTCCCGAACTGTTTGTAATGGCTCCATCCATCGATGCGCGCACCGGCCAGATTGGGATTTTGCTTAAAATACCAGTTGGGGTCGAAAAAACGGGCAGATAGGCCGGTGTCCAGGCCTTCATGCAGAAAATGACGCCAGGCCGGGCCGGGATAGCCGGCAACTTCTGGATTTTGCTCCAGATACCATTGCTCATCGAAATTGTGCGCACGCAGCGCAACAGATCTGTAGAACCTATCGACTGTAGGAAAAACGATATCTGTCACCCGATGCTTCAGTCGCGCCAGTGGCGCCATTACCCGAAACAGTTTGGATCGGATTCCATGCATCATTTTCATAACAGTTAAACGTTGGCGATGGCGCTTAATTCAGCCATCTCGGCTTTCACAGCATCATAAATCCGAAGGATAGAGCGATCTTCCTGATCATTTCGATTATGCGCCGCGAAGGATTCATCATTATACCAGTATTTCAACTCCGGTTTGTTATCACCGGCGCCCCCCTGCCCGCGCGCCTTCTTCATCTGATATTCTTCAACAGTCTTGGTGTAATAGTGATTCACCTGCGCGACATCGAGCTCAACCGTTTCGGAAAGCCCCCAGTTGGGCATGGTTAACGGCTTGCCCGAAGCATGGACCCGTTCGCCCCCCTTGGTGCCGCAAGCGTGCATATGAACCGGGTTTGCCACGGACTTGACGCGGGCGAAGCTTTTAAGGTGGTTATTGACTGGAAAATCAGGCTCAGCCGCCAGCAAGAAGCGTTCCATGACCGGGCGGCTATCCCATTTTTCAATATGAGAATCTCCAAATATCCGCCAGTTAACACCGATGCTGGTCACTTCCGAACGTGCGTGCAACGGGGCCAGAAACTCGTTCACGGTCAGCGCCTGATGCAGCACCAGAAACTCGTCTGCATCAACGAACAGAACCCAATCCGTCTTGGCCTTGCGAAGCGCATCCTGATAGGCCGTTGTTTGCGGCGATTCGTTACGGCCCAGCTTCCACGGGCGATGCTTGATCTTACCGTTAGCAGCAAGAGCCTTCAAAATATCTGCTGAATTATCGGTACTATTATTTTCGTAGACGACGACCTCGTCGAATCCCAACACGCGATAGTAAGCTACCCATTCAATAAGATACGGCGCCTCATTTTTTGCGATCAAACAAACCATGCTGGTTACTGGCACGTATAACCTCGTATTTTATTTTGATTCTATGCTAAATTGGACAAAGCCAAGAAATACTCGTCGCGGAGACCTTCTATTGGCTAAAATTCTTTGAACAATGCAGCCAGACATCCTGTCTACACAGGCCGATTTCACAAGCACTGCACCCCCCCGCAGTGTACGGCTCTGGCTGTCCCTAATACGCAGGTAGATAAGCACAAGCAAGTGTGATTAGACGCCTTACCGCAATTATAAAGACGCCTTGCCGGTTGTGCATCCAGCCGATCTCGCTAATCCAACCGGTTTACGTTGATGTAAAATTCCTAGGTTGAATTGCGTGCACCTAGACGTTAGAGCGTTGTAAGGCCCCGGCTAAATCGCCGGTACGGTTAGTTGGATTTAAGCGGTTCGAGGCGCGATGAAACGAATTCTGGTGACGGGGGGTAGCGGTTTTCTGGGGTCGCATCTGTGCGACCAGCTGCTGGCGGAAGGTAACGAGGTCCTTTGCGTCGATAACTATTTCACGGGCCGCCGAGAGAATATCGCGCATTTATTGCAACACCCACGCTTTGAGGCCATGCGTCACGATGTGACCTTTCCGCTTTTCGTTGAAGTCGATCAAATTTACAATTTGGCCTGCCCGGCCTCCCCGGTACATTACCAGTTTGACCCTGTTCAAACGACCAAGACGAGTGTGATCGGCGCCATCAATATGCTCGGCCTGGCGAAGCGTATAAAAGCGCGCATCCTGCAGGCCTCCACGTCGGAAGTGTATGGCGATCCGGAAGTGCACCCACAGGCGGAAGACTATTGGGGTAGAGTCAATCCGATCGGCATCCGCAGTTGCTACGATGAAGGTAAACGCTGCGCAGAGACCCTGTTCTTTGACTATCACCGCCAACACAGGCTCGATATAAAGGTCATGCGCATTTTCAACACCTACGGGCCGCGCATGCACCCGAATGATGGGCGCGTGGTCAGCAACTTTATCGTTCAGGCGTTAAGCGGCGATGATATCACCATTTACGGCGACGGCTCGCAGACCCGGTCTTTTTGCTATGTGGATGACCTGATTTCGGGCATGGTCGCGCTTATGAAAAGCCGCGACGATTTCACCGGGCCCGTCAATATCGGCAATCCCGGTGAATTCACAATGCTGGAACTGGCTGAAAAGGTCCTGAAACAAGTTGGCGGTACATCAAAAATCACCTTCCGGCCTCTGCCACAGGACGACCCCAAGCAACGCCAACCGGACATCTCTCTTGCCAAATCTGAACTAGGCTGGGAGCCCAGGGTCGCGCTTGAGGATGGTCTGCAGGAGACCATCGCCTATTTCCGTTCACTATTGAACGCCTAAACCATGCCCCGACGTCTAATCTTACGTGTCTGCATACCTACCAGAGCAATATGCCGAAAAGTGTACGCGGTTTTGACGGCGTCGAACTTCGTTCCGCCAATCATATTGTTACAGACAAACGTCTAAAGGGGACGACGCCTCTATCTAAAGTCATTCTGCTCTAAGCCACGCCCGCGCGCAAGATTTCGTGCAGGTGGATCACGCCAACTGGCCTGCCATTTTCAACCGCGAACATGCCGGTAATGCTGCGGGCGTTCATCTCGGCCAGAAGCTGCGACGCCAGCGTGTCCGGCGTCGTTACGCGCGGCGCACGGGTCATCATCCCGGACACGGCAAGGTCGGTAAAGCCTTCGCTGAAGGCCCGGCGCAGGTCGCCGTCGGTCACGATACCGGTCAGACGGCCTTGGGCATCCACCACACCGGTCATGCCGTAGCGTTTGGACGACATCTCGACGATGGCCTGCGACAGCGGCGTGTCTTCGCCGACCAGCGGCATGGCCTCACCGCTGTGCATCAGGTCGCGCACCTTGAGCAGGCGCGAGCCCAGCTTGCCGCCGGGATGGAACTGACGGAAGTCCTGCGCCGTGAACTTTTTGAGCGACAGGAGCGCCACGGTGATGCAGTCGCCCATGGCCAGTTGCATGGTGGTCGACGTCGTCGGCGCGAGACCATTGGGACAGGCTTCGGCCATCTTGGGCAGGACCAGCGCAATGTCCGCCGCAGACCCCAGCGCGCTTTTTGGGCCTGAGGTAATGGCGATCAGCGGCACCTCGAAGCGGCGCGTATAGGCGATGATGTCGGCCAGTTCGGGCGCTTCGCCGGACCAGGACAGGGCCAGCACCACATCATTGCCGCCGACCATGCCGAGATCGCCGTGGCTGGCTTCGGCCGGGTGGACGAAATGCGACAATGCGCCGGTCGAAGCCAAAGATGCGGCGATCTTGCGCCCGATATGGCCCGACTTGCCCATGCCGGTAACGATAATTCGCCCGCCCTTGCCCTGAGCCGTGAGGATGGCGTCGATGGCCGCTTCGAAGCGCTGCCCCAGTTCACCATTCAGCGCGTCGCGCATAGCGCTCAGGCCGGCAGTTTCGATCTCCACGGTCTGTTGTGCGGCCTGAAGGGCGGATGTCGCGTCGAGGGCGGTTTCAAGAGCCATATTTACTTTCCTGCGAGGCGGCGGCGCGCCTCTTCCAGATCGGCCAGTGTATCGACCCCCAGAGGCACTTCGCCCACCTCGACGGCATCGATGCGCATACCGTGCTCCAGCGCACGCAACTGCTCCAGCTTTTCCCGCAGCTCCAGCGGCGACGGGGCCAGCGTCACGAAGCGCTCCAGCGCCGAACGTCGCCAGCCATACAGACCGATATGGTGATATAGCGCCCCTTCGCCCCAAGGCGCGGTGGCGCGCGTGAAATAGAGGGCGCGGAAACGGCCCGGCGCGATCGGCGTGCCGATCATCTTCACCACCGACGAGGCATTGCGCTCTTCGTCGGTGCGGATTTCCACCACCGGGGTGGCGATATCGACCTCGGCGTCTTTCAGTGGCTCGAACACGGCTCGGATGGTTTCCGGCGACACGGTCGGCAGGTCGCCCTGTACATTGAGCAAAATGTCGTACTGCCGGTCCGGATCGATACGGCTGATGGCTTCAAAAATGCGGTCTGAGCCCGACGGGTGGTCAGGCTTCGTCATCACGGCATTGCCGCCGACGGCGCGGATGGCCTCGGCGATTTCCGGCGTATCGGTAGCGACCCATACAGCGGCCAGATCGGCCTCGATGGCGCGCCGCCACACGGCGACGATCATCGGCTCCCCATTGAGGTCGGCCAGCGGCTTGTTCGGCAGGCGGGTCGAAGCCATGCGCGCCGGGATGAGGATGACCGGCTTCATACTACTCGGCGGCGTCGCGGGCAGTGATGGCCTTGGCCACCTGATCGATGGCCATGAGGTCGCGCATCAGGCCTTCGAACGAGGCCAGCGGCACCATATTCGGGCCGTCAGACGGCGCATGGTCCGGGTCCGGATGGGTTTCGATAAACAGGCCGGCGACACCGACAGCGACCGCCGCACGCGCCAGAACCGGCACGAATTCGCGCTGACCGCCCGACGAACCGCCCAGACCACCGGGCTGCTGCACCGAATGGGTGGCGTCGAAAATCACCGGCGCGCCCGTCGAGGCCATGATCGGCAGGCCGCGGAAGTCGGAAACGAGCGTGTTGTAACCGAAGCTGGTGCCGCGGTCGCACAGCAGCACGTTCGGATTGCCGCCCAGAACGATTTTGTCGAGGACGTTTTTCATGTCCCAGGGGGCGAGGAACTGCCCCTTTTTGACATTCATGGCACGGCCGGTCGCGGCGGCGGCCAGCAATAAGTCGGTCTGACGGCAGAGGAAGGCGGGGATTTGCAGCACATCGACGGCTTCGGCCACCGGCGCGCACTGCTGGGATTCATGCACGTCGGTCAGGACAGCGAGGCCGAGGCTTTCGCGGATTTCGGCGAAGATCGGCAGGGCGTCTTTCAGCCCGATACCGCGCGCGGCCTTGGCCGAGGTGCGGTTGGCCTTGTCGAACGAGGTCTTGAAGATCACCCCGAAGCCCAGACGCTCGGAAATCTCCTTCAGCGCCGACGCCACTTCGAGCGCGTGTTCCCGGCTCTCAAGCTGGCACGGCCCGGCGATGACTGAGATGGGCAGGTGATTGCCGAACTTCGCGGAGGTGAGTTCGACGACGGGATTGGCTTGTAATTCGGACATGGCTGTACTCCAGACTTTCGGGGTCTAGTGCATTACGCGATACACTTCAACCCGCCGCTTGAAGCGCAGATGTGGGGCCATTTAATGACCAATGCAAGCCGTAACCCAGCGTCGAACGGCATCAGATAACGTAGGTGGGTTCCGTCGGCAGGTAGCCGTTCTCGTACAGCCAGGCGAAGATGCGTTCGGCCTCGGCCTCAGGCGACTCGCCGTTCTGCGCCACCACGATTTCCGGGTTTTCCGGGGCTTCGTAGGGGCTGTCGATACCGGTGAAGTTCGGAATTTGACCAGCGCGGGCCTTTTTATAAAGACCCTTGACGTCGCGCGCTTCGGCGACATCCAACGGCGTAGCCACATGGATTTCGACGAACTCGCCGTCCTGCAGCAGCTCACGCGCCATCTGGCGCTCGGCGCGGAAGGGCGAGATGAAGGAGACGAGCGTGATCAGACCGGCTTCGGTCATCAGCTTCGACACCTCGGCGACGCGGCGGATATTTTCAACCCGATCCGCATCTGAGAAACCAAGATCCTTGTTCAGGCCGTGGCGCACATTGTCCCCGTCGAGCAGGGTCGTGTGATAGCCGAGGCTGAGCAGCTTCTTTTCGACCAGATTGGCGATGGTCGACTTACCCGCGCCAGACAGGCCGGTGAACCACAGAACCGCCGGCTTCTGGCGCTTGATGCCTGCGCGCGCTTCCTTCGACACCTCCAGCGCCTGCCAGTGTACATTGCTGGCGCGGCGCAAGGAGTGATCGATCATCCCGGCGCCCAGCGTCAGGTTGGAGATGCGGTCGATGAGGATGAACGCGCCCGTCGCCTTGTTTTCCGTGTACGGATCAAAGGCGATCGGCGACTGGGTGGCGATCAGGACCGTGGCCACTTCGTTGAGTTGCAGCGTCTTGGCCGCCAGCCTCTCGAACGAGTTGACGTCGGTCTTGTGGCGGACTTCGGTGACGGTCGCTGAGACGGTGCGCGCGCCGATCTTGAGCAGATACGGGCGGCCCGGCAGCAGTTCGTCTTCGTTCATCCAGATCAGGCTGGCCTGAAACTGTTCGCAGACTTCGGGACGAGCGTCCGGTGCCGCGATGATGTCGCCGCGCGAAATATCTATCTCGTCTTCCAGCGTCAGGGTGACGGCTTCGTCGGCCCCGGCAACGGGCAATTCGCCGTCAAAGGTGACGATAGCCTTGACGCTCGAGGTCTTGCCGGAGCCGGCTACGACCACCTCGTCGCCCGGACGCACCGTGCCCGAAGCGATGGTGCCGGAAAAACCGCGGAAGTTCAGGTCCGGACGGTTGACCCACTGCACCGGCAGACGGAAGGGCTTTTTCGTCTCGTCGCGGTCGATTTCTACCGTTTCAAGGTGCTCGACCAGGGTCGGGCCATTGTACCAGCCGAGCTTCTCGCTGCGATCCAGCACGTTGTCGCCGAAGCGCGCCGACAGCGGGATCGACACCAGCGTCTCGAAGCCGAAATCCGCCGCGAAGGCGCGGTAATCCGCGGTGATCTGCTCATAGACCTCTGGCGAATAGTCCATCAGGTCGATCTTGTTGACCGCCAGCACGACGTGCTTGATGCCCAGCAGGGAGACGATGAAGGAGTGACGGCGGGTCTGGGTCAGGATACCCTTGCGTGCATCGATCAGGATGACGGCGAGGTCGGAATTCGACGCCCCCGTGGCCATGTTGCGCGTATATTGCTCGTGGCCCGGCGTATCGGCGACGATGAACTTGCGCTTTTCGGTGGTGAAAAAGCGATAGGCGACATCGATGGTGATGCCCTGTTCGCGCTCGGCCTGAAGCCCGTCGACCAGAAGCGCCAGATCGATCTCTTCGCCGACCGTGCCGAAGCGCTTGGAGTCCTTTTCAAGCCCCGCCAACTGGTCTTCGAAGATCAGCTTGGTGTCGTAGAGCAGACGGCCGATCAGGGTCGACTTGCCATCGTCCACGCTGCCGCAGGTCAGAAAGCGCAGCAGGCTTTTCCTCTCGTGCGTCGACAGATATTCGGTAAAGGCCGAGGTATCGATTTTTTCCAGAACACTCATCAGAAATAACCCTCGCGCTTCTTCTTCTCCATCGACCCGGCTTCATCGTGGTCGATCAGGCGGCCGGAACGCTCAGACGTGCGCGCCACCAGCATTTCAGCGACGATTTCTTCCAGCGTCGTGGCTTCGGATTCGATGGCCGCCGTCAGCGGATAGCAGCCCAGGGTGCGGAAGCGGACATTGCGCACTTCCGGCGTTTCGCCGTTCAGCGGCAGGCGCTCGTCATCGACCATGATCCACTGACCCCCGCGCTTGACCACTGGACGCGGCGCCGAGAAGTATAGCGGCACGATAGGGATATTCTCAACGAGGATATATTGCCAGATGTCCAGCTCAGTCCAGTTGGATAGCGGGAAGACGCGGATCGACTCGCCCGGCTTGATGCGGGCATTGTAGAGGTTCCACAGTTCCGGGCGCTGGTTCTTGGGGTCCCAGCCGTGGTTCTGCGTGCGAAAGGAGAAGATGCGCTCCTTGGCGCGCGACTTTTCCTCATCGCGGCGCGCCCCGCCGAAAGCGGCATCGAAACCCTGCGCCGTCAATGCCTGCTTCAATGCGTCGGTCTTCATGACATTGGTGTAGACCGAGCTGCCGTGATCGAACGGGTTGATATTGTCGCGCACACCGTCGGCATTGGTGTGCGTGATCAGGTTCAGGCCCAGCCGCGCGACCGTGTCGTCGCGGAACTTGATCATCTCGCGGAACTTCCACGTCGTGTCGATGTGCATCAACGGGAAGGGCGGCTTCGACGGATGGAAGGCCTTCATCGCCAGATGCAGCATGACCGACGAATCCTTGCCGATCGAATAGAGCATGACGGGGTTTTTGAACTCCGCCGCCACTTCGCGCATGATATGGATCGACTCGGCTTCCAGACGCCGCAGGTGAGTCAACCGGTCAGGGGTAATCGACATGCCTTGCCACACACTCTTTTTCGCGAACCCTCGGTCCGTTCTCTTGTGCGGCTTTTACGAAGGAAGCGTTCGGCAAACAAACGTAAAAGGCTGGCGACACGGTTCAGTCTGACTAATCTTTCTCAATTGAGAGGCGCGCATCTATATCCGAAACGAAGTTCGGCGAAGCCAAAACCGCTTCACACTTTTCGGGATGTGCTTAGCTTCCGATCGCCATACGCAACAAAGTACGGATTGGCGAAGTCGGTCTCATCCGTCCGCCCGCGCTTGCCATAGCTCAGCGGCTGACCATCGAGCGTCGTCACCAGACCTCCGGCCGCGCGCAGGACCGCATCGCCCGCCGCCGTGTCCCATTCCATCGTCCGCCCGTGACGCGGATAGAGGTCAGCCGCCCCTTCGGCCACGCGGCAGAATTTCAGCGACGACCCTGCGGCGATGAAATCGCCGACCGTATATTGCTTGAGCCAGTCTTCGGTTTCGGCGCTGCCGTGCGAGCGGCTGCCGATAGCGGTCAGAGCCGCCGGGGCTTCGCGCACGCTGATGGCTTCCTGCGTACCGATCACACCATTGGTCACCGGCGCGCGGAACGCACCCTTGTCACGCCCGCCCCAGAACATCTCACCCAAAGCCGGGGCATAGACGACGCCCGCTACCGGCACGCCGTTTTCAATAAGGGCGATATTGACGGTAAACTCGCCATTGCGCGAGATAAATTCACGCGTGCCGTCCAGCGGATCGACCAGATAGAAGACGGCGTCGGTATCGGGAATATCGCCCTTCGACACGGCCTCTTCGGCCACCACCGGAATATCGGGCGACAGCTTGGCCAGTTCGGCCAGAATGATCTCTTCCGCCGCGCCGTCGGCCTCGGTCACCGGTGAGGCGTCGGATTTGGAGTCGACCGAGAAGCCCGCTTCGTAGATGTCCATGATTTTCGCCCCGGCCTTGAGCGCGATCAGGGTGAGCAATATCAATGGCGTATCGGACATTATGCGGACTCCGGACAGAACTTACGGGCTTTTGAGCGCATTCCAAAAAGTGTGCAACGGTTTTTGGAAGCAAATGCGCGGCAAAACAAAAGTTTAGAGCGCCGTGAGGGCGCACTCAAGCCCGTAAGCTTATCGGTCTCACATTTCGACGCGCGCCATTTCGTCGATGGCGCAGATGATATGGTAGAGGGTCGAGGCCGGGGCGGGCTCCTGCACGAAGCTGCCGTCCGGATTCATCTTGTCGCGATAGAGCCCGCGCACCGGCGCATCGAAATAGAGTTCGAGGCCTTCGGCGCCCTTGATCAGCTTTTCGACGTAACCCGCCTTCTCTTCCGGTGTCGCGGCGACGGATTGCAGGGCGACATAGGCCTTCATGCGCTCGGTCTGGGCCCACAGGCGCGCCTTGTTGTCCTTTACCGAGAAGTCGTCCCACAGCTCGAAGATGGTCGCATTGCGCACATGATCCGTGCCGTGGTCCTCGGCGATCTGCGTCAGGCGCTTGGCCGGCGCGATGAACTTATCGTCGCCGCTGATCGCCGCCCAGCGCACCAGCAGCCAGGCCCACTCGAACTGGTGACCCGGTTCGATAATGCGACCCATCTCGCCTTCCAGCGGATTCCAGTCGCCGTCGAAATATTCGCGCAAGGAGCCCGTCACCGGATGCAGAAATTTGTCGAGGCAGAGCTGGGCGATTTCCCCCGCAATGTCCTTCCAGGTCTGATCCCCACCCGCTTCGATCCAGGCCAGCGAGGCCTCGAACATGTGCATGTGCGGATTGGTCTTCAGCGGCAGGGTGCGCGGATTGGCTTCCTCGAAGCCGCGCACCGGATGCTTGTAGGTCGTCATCAGCGTATCGCGGATGGCGATGGCCTTCTGTTCAAGGCTCTTGTCGGTCGGACGCACTTTGAAAGCCGACGCGTAGGCCAAGAGCGCGAAGGCGTGATCGTAGAAATCGAACTCGGCCTTCACCACCTCGCCCTGCGGCGTCAGCACGGCATAGACCAGACCGCCCGGCGCGGCGGCCGGCCCGCTCAGCCAGTTCAGGCCGGCGTCGATGACGGTATCGACATCGCCCTGATAGCCCATCTGCTTAGCCAGAGCGTAAGAATAGACCTGACGGGCGGCGACGCGCGTGCGGCGATTGACATCGGCGGGGGTGCCCTCGAGGGCCAAGGTTTCAAATACGCCGCCTTTGGCCTTATCGACACCCGTATCGCGCCAGATGGGCAGCGCCGCCTCGAAAAGCCAATCCTTCAGTCGCGCCTGAACCTCAGCCAATGCCTTCGCCGTATCGCCCATGATCTGTCCTTAAAAAATAGCGGAAATATAGTCCGTCACAGATAACTGAACTCGCCGCCATTTCTCAAGAGCGAACATCTTTATTATTGCGGAGGCGGCGCCACCTGGAACTGAACCACCAATATCTTGCCCGATCCACCGGTTGGCGCATTGACCGAGGAATTACCCACGGACACCACCCGCAACAGCGGCTCTCCACCCTGAGGCTGATTACGCAATTGCCCTAACACCGGCTGCGCGGCGATCAGGGCCTGATGGAAGGCCACTGTACGTTCAAGCGACAACGCCTGAGCCGCGCGGCCTTCGGCGGTGAAGGCGTTGATATTGGCGTGGGCGACGATCGTGACGGCGCTCATCTTCGTATCATTATTACAGTCGGAAGCGTCCACGCCATAAGCCATGCACGGAAGTCTTTCCGCCAGGCTGCGGGCCAACTCCAATACTGCCGATTGGCCTTCACTGGAAAGCGTGGCTGTGCCGGCATTGAACAGGCGGTCGGGATCGAAAGTCGTTGAACCATCAGACAGATTGACGCTGGCCGCAGGCACGGTGCGGCTGATGTCCCCATTGAGGGTGGAGGCGAACAGCGCCTGAGCCGCGGCTGTCTTTTGCGAAGCTTCGCTCTGCACATCGGTCGGCGCCGCGCCGGAATAGGCAAAACAGCGGCGCTCGCCCGCCGCACCGGATTCCAGCAGATCGGTATCTTTCAGACAGACAATTCTGTTCTTATAATCGACTTCGATATCGGCATTATGCGTACGCAACTCGGTCGCGACCTTCATCAGGGCCGTTGTCTGCGCGTCCTTGGCGCTGGTCAGTTCTTGGGTCGTATCCCGGAAATGCAGGGCGAAATAGGCCAGCATGATGATGAAGACGAACAGCACGCCGACCATCAGGTCGGTCATGGAGACGTAATAGCTTTCGCCTTCTTCCAGTTCGTGCGCGCGACGGTGCCGGAAACGCATGATCAGCCCTCCGTACGGACAAGCGCCGTCTCAAGCCGTTTCAGGCTCTTGAGTTGCTCCATCGACACTTTTTCCGGCGGCATAAAACCGACGCAGCCGTCCAGCGCCACAAACAGACCAGCCTCGGCGCTTTCAATGGCGTGACGGCGGAAGCGGGCGACGACCCGCAGGATGATCGAGGCCAGCACGCCGGCGATCGAGGTCCAGAATTTGGTCGCGGCGATGGCCAGCAGTCCCATCAGCGCCGCCTGCATACCCTCGCCGCCGTTACCCGAGGCCATGGCCGAGGTCGCTTCGGACAGGGCGGCCACGATACCGAGGAAAGTCACCACCAGACCCACAGCCACCAGAATATTTGCCCACCATTCCAGCGCCCGCGCCGGCTCATCCAGCCGATCGAAGGCTTCGGCCGCACGGATGGAGGTGATGAACCCGTCGCCCTCACTGTCCACCAGCAGGCTGCGGTAATTGGCCCAGCCCAGCACCAGAGCGGCGGAAGACTGACCGTCGACGCCCGTTCCGGAAAAACGCGTGTCGATCTTGGGAAACTGTTCAAAAAAGGCTTTGCGAGTGCTCTGCCCGCCGATGCCCGTCAACAGGTTCCAGCGATCGCGGATTTCCCCCAGCAAAGGGCGGTAGGATTTCATACCGGAATAGACGATCAGCCCGACCGCAAAGACCAGTATGGCCCCGGCGAGAAGTAGTGCCACGCCGGGCGAACCGAAGGCCATAACGACAAGTTGGGTTATCGGATCGGTTTTCGCGGCCATGGTGTCTCCTGAGATTGTGCAACCTCTCTTGCCACCAAACATGGCAAAAAAGGGGCGGGAGGAATAAGGATTTAATGCAGCCCTACCAGGGCAGTTGTGTGAGATGATCTTCCGCCCATATCTGCCGCAGTGTTTCGGCAGCGATATTGCCGCCCGACAGTATGACCAGCACAGTACGCGGCGCGGTTTGGGTTTTGAGCCATCTCGTCACACCCGCCATCGACATGGCCGAGGTCGGCTCGATGGTCAACTTGAGCAAATGCGTGAGCCATTGCGTCCACAGGATGATCTCAGCCTCATCGACTTCGTAAAAGCCGTCGAGCTGACTCAGGTAAGACAGGGTGCGTTCGGACACCGCAAGGGTACGCACGCCATCGGCAATGGTCCGTGGCGTCTCGTTCAGACGCACGATTTCGCCGGTCTGAACCGAACGATGCGCATCATTGGCCATGGACGGTTCGCAGGCGAATATCTTCGCTTGCGGGCGCGCCAGTCGCGTCGCCAGATAGGTGCCCGACATCAGCCCGCCGCCCCCGCACGGCGCAAAGACAGCATCCGCCTCAACCCCATCCTGCAAAGCTTCAAGACAGGCCGTACCTTGACCGGCAATGACGTAAGGATTGTCGTAGGGATGGACAAAGGTGGCCCCGCGTTCGATATATTCGGCCACCGACGCCTCGGCAATCTGCCGCGTTTCGGTCAGCACGACTTCGGCGCCACAGGCGCGGGTAGCGGCGATCTTCACACCCGACGCCTGCTTCGGAATGAAGATGGTCGCCTTGACGCCCAGAGCGCGCGCCGCATAGGCCACGGCCTGGGCATGATTGCCGGAAGAAAAGGCGCAGACTTCGTCAGACAAAGCCTTCTGTTCTTTCAGGGCGCGCAGCGTATTGGTCGCCCCGCGCAGCTTGAACGCCCCAATCCTTTGCAGATTTTCGGCCTTGAAAACAATGCGATGCCCCAGCGCGCGGTTCAGCGTTTCCGATTGAAACAACGGCGTGCGATGCACATGTCCGGCAATGCGCTCTTGGGCCGCGGCAATTTCTTCAGGCCGAACGTCGGTCATGCGGGCAATCTATCCGTTGCTTTGGCCTCTTCAGGGCCACGCGTCATGGCGATCAGCGGCAGTTCGGAGAACCAGTGCCGGTTGCAGCGCGGCTCGTAGATGTCGCCATGCCCCAGTTGAATCTCGGCCTCGTCCTCGACCTTCTTGAACGACTTGTGCGCCGGCTGGCCGCAGACCGCGCAATGGGCGCGTAACTTGACGACCTCGTCCGCCATGGCCAGCAGCAGCCCGGTCACCGCAAAGGCCTCGCCCTTCCAGTTGGTGTCGAGCCCGGCTGCCACTACGTCCGTGCCCGCTTCCAGCAGCCGCTTGACGACCTCGACCACGTCGCGGTCCATGTTCTGGAAAAACTGCACCTCGTCGAAGCAGACCAGATCCGCCTCCTGAAAGCGCGCATCGATATCGGCGAAAGCGTGCAGCACCACCGCCTCGGCCGCCAGACCGTCATGGGTGATGACCTCGGTGCGCGAATACCGCACGTCGAAGGCCGTCTTGACCACCAGCACGTCCTTGCGCTCGCCGTTGCGCGCCCACAGGATACGTTTGAGCAGTTCAGTGGTCTTGCCCGCGAACATCGGTCCGCAAATCACTGTCAACCGGCCATACATGCCAAACGCCTCCCGTCGCATTACGAATCGATGACAGTTTACACATCCCTCGCCATCGGCTCACGGCAAATCCAATCCGTGACCGCCGTGTCTGTGGAGAGGAAATGCTGCAGCATCAGATAATGGTCCTCGAACATGTGCGCGCGCATTTTCAGCGCACAGGTCACGCCCGTCCATTTCAGCGCCGCTGCGTCATCGCCGGCCTCCAGTGGCGGCAGTTCCAGCCCGCTAAGGTCGAAATAGCAGACATGGCTGAGGGTCCGCCCCCGCGCGCTGCGTTCCGGCTGATCGAACACCCGCTGCCCCTTGAGGCATTGACGGGCTTGCGATTCAGATAAGAACAGACCGGTCTCCTCGCGCAGTTCCCGCAACGCCGCCGCAACCAGTGTTTCGTGCGGATCGAGGAAGCCGCCGGGCAGGGCCCACTGCCCCCGCCCCGGCAGACCGCCGCGTTTAATGAGCAGGATACGATCGTCTTGCCGGATCAAGGCGTCGACCGTCACATGCACCGGCGGATAGGGCGCCACGGACCAGCTTTGGTGATACTGCGCGATATAGGCATCTTCTTCGGCCAGCGCCTGGTGGATATCCTGATCGACCTGCATAAGGCCGCGTACAGCATCCGACACACCTGTAAACGGCACACCCTGCAACCACGCCGAACAGATAGCCGCAGCATGGCGGCTAATAACTGGATCGGCCGTGACGATGTCTCCGGTCCAGAGCCCTTTCAGTTCCCCGCCATAACCGACATCGAACGATAGCAACGGCCCCCCGTCAACTATCGCCCTCAGTTGCCGCACGCGTGCTTCCGGCAGCAGGGCTTCCTCAATGGCCACGGCTTCGAACCCCGCAGCCTGCAGCATAGCGAACTGCTCCTCGGCCCTGAACGGATAACGCGCCGAACGCGACATGTTCGCGCCGATGACCACCACGATCATCTCACCACCGCCGCGCCAGTCCTTGAGCGCCCGGAGATAATCATCCGTCAGCGGATGAAACCGCCCTGCCGCCAGCCGCACCTGTCTATCCCGCGTCATATCCGCCTCTGTCCGTTACCGCGACCATAGCCACCATGAAAGGGCTTGTCAGTTTCCTTTCCGCGGCTAAACTCGTTAACCATTCGGGTCGGGGAGCATTCAGATGCAGGATACCTACAAGGCAACGCAACGCATCGAGCCGGTGAAATGGCTTATCGCCGCGCTGGAAACCGGGCTGGGGCTGATCGGCGCTCTGGCGCTCATCCTTTATTTCTATACGGGTTCCTTTGCCGGGGCGGGCCAAAAGCTCGATGCAGGCCTCAAGGCCATCTGGCTGTTCGTGGCGCCTTTCCTGGGCCAAAACTAAGTAAAGCCGTGACGTTAAAAAAGGGGTTGACCCCGCGGCGCATCTGCCGTTTAAGCCCGCCCACAGCTATGGAGAGGCAGGCATGGTTCAGAACCTGATCGAGAACAACCGCCGCTGGTCACGCGAAAAAACGCGCGTCGATCCCGATTTCTTCTCTCGTCTGGTGCGACAACAACACCCGGAATATCTATGGATCGGCTGTTCGGACTCGCGCGTGCCGGCCAACGAAATCGTCAATCTCGATCCGGGCGAGCTGTTCGTTCACCGCAACGTCGCCAATCTGGCCCCGCAGCAGGACGCCAACTATCTCAGCGTGTTGCAGTACGCGGTCCATGTCCTGAAGATCAAACACGTGCTGGTCGTCGGTCACTACGGCTGCGGGGGCGTGCGCGCGGCCATCGAATCGACCGACCACGGCCTGATCGATCACTGGCTCTCGCCCATCCGCGACGTGGCGCACGAGCATCGCCATGAGCTGGATGCCTGTGAGACGCAGGAAAACCGCGTCGACCGCCTGTGCGAGTTGAACGTGATCGCTCAGGTGCGCAATGTCGCCACCAACCCGATCATCCTTCATGCCTGGCGTGAAGGCCAGCCGCTGGCTATCCACGGCTGGGTCTATTCGATCGCCAACGGGCTGGTCACCGACATGAACATCTCGGTGCGCAATCTGGCCGAACGCGAGCGCCTGTTCGGGGTTTAAGCCTCAGGCACATTCGCCCTTAGTTCATTCAGCCACAGAGTCGCCGCCGAATCCGACGGCGCGCGCCAGTCGCCGCGCGGGCTCAACGCCCCGCCGGAGATCAATTTAGGCCCGTTCGGCACGGCGGAGCGCTTGAACTGCGAGAGGGTGAAGAAGCGGAACAGGAAGACCTCCATCCACTTGCGGATATCCGCGATGCCATAAGCGCGACGGTCGGCCTCCGGATAGTCGGGCGGCCAGTTGCCGGCCGCAGCGTTCTTCCATGCCTGGTATTGCAGGAAGGCGATCTTAGACGGCTTCAGGCCATAGCGCGTCAGGTAGAACAGGGTGAAGTCCTGCAACGGATAAGGCCCGACCTTGTCCTCGGTGCGCTGCGCTTCGCCATCGGTCACCGGGATCAGTTCCGGCGAAATTTCACGCTCCAGCACCGAGCGCAGCACACGCGCCGCCTTCGGATCGAACTCCGTTCGCGCCGCCCAGCGGATCAGGTGCTGGATCAAAGTTTTCGGGGCCCCGCAATTGACATTGTAGTGGCTCATATGGTCGCCGACGCCATAGGTGCACCAGCCGAGCGCCAACTCCGACAGGTCGCCCGTGCCGACCACAAAGCCCTTGTGCTGGCCCGCCAGTCGGAAGAGGAAGTCGGTGCGCAGCCCCGCCTGCACATTCTCGAACACCACGTCGTAGACCCGTTCGCCCTGGCCATAAGGGTGGCCGATATCCATCAACATGCGCTTGGCGGCCGGGCGGATGTCGATTTCCTCCGCCGTGACGCCCAAGGCCCGCATCAGCTTGTGCGCATCGGACTTCGAGCCTGAGGTCGTGCCGAAACCGGGCATGGTGTAGCCGCGGACCTGCGTGCGCGGCAGACCCAGCCGGTCGAAGGCCTTGCACGCCACGATCAGGGCATGGGTGGAATCAAGCCCCCCTGATACGCCGATGACCACGCTTTCGGACTTCGTGCTTTTGATGCGCTGCATCAGGCCGTGAACCTGAATATTGAAGGCTTCGTAGCAGTCTTCGTCCAGCCGCTCGCGATCGTTCGGCACATAGGGGAAGCGGTCGACGGTGCGGTGAAAGTCGGTTAGGGTATGAGGGACATAATCGAAGGGCATTGCGGCCTCGACAACTTCGAGACCGAGAGCCGCGTCATGGAAGGTGCCATTGCGTTGCCGCTCAAGCGCAATACGTTCCACGTCTACGTCTGCAAAGGTCAGGCTGTCAGAGACAAACCGGTCACCTTCGCCGATCAATTCTCCCATTTCATAAATAAGAGATTGACCATCCCACGCTAAATCCGTCGTGGATTCTCCGTTGCCGGAAGCCGAATAGGCGTAGGCACAGATGAGACGTTCCGAAGTTGCGGAACAAAGCGCTTTGCGGGCGCGGGATTTGCCAATCAGAACATTCGAAGCGGAAAGGTTTATGATAATGTTGGCCCCTTTAAGGGCAAGCTTTGTCGATGGCGTAACTGGCGACCACAAATCCTCGCAGATTTCCACGCCAAAGGAGAACTGCGGAAAATCACTGGCCTGAAAGACATGGTCGGTGGAAACGATGGTAAACTGGTCATTGACCCGCACACTACCGAGAGGAAGCGTCGCCCCGGAGGCGAAATACCGTTTTTCGTAATATTCCCGATAGTTCGGCAGATAGGTCTTGGGAACAATCGCCAGACAACGGCCACGGTGAATAATAGCTGCACAGTTATAGAGGGCACCGCCAATGCGCAGGGGAACACCGGCAAAAATGGTGCAGCGATAAGCGCCGGAAAGATTGGTCAGTTCGTCCAGCGCATCCTTGGCCGCATCCAGAAGGGTCTGCTGGTTGAACAATTCATCGAGGGTGTACCCCGTCAGGCTGAGTTCCGGAAACACAACAAGATCAGCCCCCCGACGTTCAGCCTTTTTAATCAGAGTAATATGCTCCGCCAGATTGGCCTTAGGGTCGGCGATATGCACGTCCGGCGTAGCACAGGCGACCCGCACGAAGCCATGCGAAGCGGGCGAATAAAAGTTTTTGCCAAAATTCGTCACAATTTGCCCCATCAGGGTTTGAGTTTCGGTGAATATAGACCTTTTTCATGAAACTTGACACAGCGCGGATCGCAAAATTCATAGAAAATGGCTCAATATCGGACACAATGATTTCAAAAAATCGAAATATAGTTTCTATTTATACTTTTTGACCCAACCCGGAATAACTGGACACCCTTTTTGACTTTGGCCCCTGCGCGGCGGTCTGATATGGGAACACAACTTCAAACCTGTGTGTGTTGCCGTCATGAGCCTGAGTCTGGAAGCGATCCAAGCCGCCGCTGAGCGGTTAAAGGGTCATATCGTCGAAACCCCCTGCGCCTTTTCGCAGAAGCTGAGCGCCATTACCCGCACCCAGCTATGGATCAAGTACGAGAACCAGCAATATACCTCAGCCTTCAAGGAACGCGGCGCACTGAACAAGCTGGCGACGCTGAGCGCCGATGAACGCGCGCGCGGCGTCTATGCGGCCTCCGCCGGTAACCACGCCCAGGGCATTGCCTATCACGCGCAGCGCCTTGGCATCCCGGCGACCATCGTCATGCCGCACGGCACGCCCTTCGTGAAGGTGCAGAAGACCCAATCTTATGGCGCCCGCGTGGTGATCGAAGGCGCCAATTACGACGACTCTTCGGCCCATGCGCAAAAGATCTGTGCCGATGCCGGGGCGGTCTATGTCCACCCGTTCAACGATTACGACGTCATGGCCGGACAAGGGACGCTGGCCATCGAAATGCTGGAGGCCGTGCCGGACCTCGACGTGCTGCTCGTCCCCATCGGCGGTGGCGGGCTGATCGCCGGAATGGCGACGGCGGCCAAGGCGCTCAAGCCGTGGATCAAGGTCATCGGCATCGAAGCCGCCATGTATCCGTCTTTCGCGGCGCGTCGTCGCGGCCTGAACATGCCGACGGGCGGATCGACCATCGCCGAGGGCATCGCGGTCAAGGCCGTCGGCGACCTGAGTTTTACCACCGCCAATCCGCTGGTCGACGACGTGCTGGTCATCGACGAGGCGGATTTCGAGCGCGCCATTGCTGCCTTTGTCAATGTCGAGAAGACTGTGGCTGAGGGTGCGGGGGCGGCGGGTCTGGCCGCCGTCATGCGCTATCCGGAAAAGTTCGAGGGGCAGAAGGTCGGGCTGATCCTGTGCGGCGGCAATATCGATATGCGCCTGCTGGCCTCGGTGCTGCAACGCGAACTGGTGCGCGAAAAACGCCTGGTCACCTATCGTATTCTGGGCGACGATCGTCCGGGCATGTTGTCGCTGGTGGCCGATGTCATTTCGCGCAAGGGCGGCAATATCGTCGACGTGGCGCACAATCGCCTCGTGCTCGACGTGCCGGCCAAGGGCGCGGAATTCGACATATTGGTCGAGACGCAGGACGCCCGTCACGCCCACGAAATCGCCGACGCCCTGCGCGCCACGGGCTATGCTTTGAGAATGGAATAGAGGAACAGGATCAATGGCTTTGAATAGGATCAGACCGGTCTGTCTGTCGCTTGTTTTGGCTTCGGCGCTGTCGCTGGCGGGGTGCAACCGCACCGATCCGGCGGCCGAGGCCGCGGCGGAGGCCAATGTGAAGGCTGGTGAAGCCTTCCTCGCCGAAAAGGCCAAGGAGCCGGGCGTTCAAAAATTGCCTAAGGGCCTGATGTACAAGGTCCTTACCCCGTCCACTGACCCGAACGCGCCCAAGCCGACCGCGCGCGACACGGTGAAAATCCATTATGAAGGCCGACTGATCGACGGGACCGTCTTCGACTCAAGCTTCGAACGCGGCATGCCGGCGGCCATGGCCCTCGACGGCCTGGTCGAAGCGTGGAAGATCGCCGTGCCTGAAATGAAGACGGGCGAAACCTGGGAACTCTATGTCCCGGCGCAACTTGGCTACGGCGAAATGGGCATGGGCCCCATCCCGCCGAACAGCGTGCTGGTGTTCAAGATTCAACTGATCGGCATTCAGCCCTAAAACTAAACAGCCTTAGCCGCTGCGCGCGCCGATATCAGGACGGAGGCGACCGCCGTCAGGGTGTCCGGTGCGGCGTCGTTGGCGCAGGCCGCCGCGACCGTGCCGGTTTTGGGATCGACCAGCACCTCACCGTACCAGATCGTGTTCGACCCGTTGTGCCATAGCGCGCCGTCCGGACGCACCATCCAGCCCAGCGCGTAGGTATCGCCGAAGTGCGGTGTGTGCAACGCGCCCCAGCTTTCGCTTTTCAGGAAGCTGGCCGGACGATCACGGTGGGCCTTCAGATATAACAGCATATCCGGCACCGACATGTGTACGCGACCCGCTGGCCCCAGCGCCACAGGGTTGTCGTTGGGCTGGCCCGATCCGGGGCCGATCGGTTTGCGCGTATGGCCCTGTACGGCGTGACCCAGCGGCTGATCGATCTCACGCGGACGTCCCGGTGCGCCATAGCCGGCGCTCTCGATCCCCAGCGGCGTGAACAGCTCTGTCTGCATCAACTCTTCCCAGCTCTTGCCGGTCAGTTGCTCCAGCATCGCACCGGCGATGATGTAGCCGTTATTGGCGTAGACATTCTGTGCGCCGAGCGGCCCGACGGGCTTCTGCTTCAACGCGGCCAGCGCCCATTTGCGGCGCTCCGGGCGCGGGTCGGGCAAAGGATCGCGGCTATAGAAGACCATATTCATCAGATCGAGATTCGGCTGCAAACCGGCGCGGTGACTCAGCAGGTGCAGCAGGGTGGCGTCGCGATAGGCCGCGGACACGGGGCTGCCGCGTTCGTCGAGCACTTCGCCCACCGTGGTCTTCCACTGGATCGTCCCCGCCTCGACCAGACGCGCACAGAGGGTCGCGGTCATCGATTTGGTGATCGAACCCCAATGCCACTGATCTTCCGGCTGCACGACAATCTCGTCCTCGCTGGAGCGCGCCCCGACGGCGTAAAATTCCGCGTGGTCCCCGCGTGTCCACGCCGCCGCCATGGCCGGCGTATAGGCCGCCAGCCGCTTGTCATTGAGTAGGTCGCGCGTCAGCGGCGGATAGACCGGCTCAGGCGCGGCCTCGGCCACCTCTCCGCGCGTGAAGCGCATCGCCATGGCCTGTCCTTGGGTGAAGGTCCCGTCGATATGGCGCGCGTCGCTCAGCATCCCGTCGAATTTTGCCTTGATGGCGGCAAAGGCCAGCCTGATGCGCTCGTCTTCGATGGAGACGCTGGTCGCCGGAATACGCGCATTGCCCTGATCGACGCTGAACAGGGTCACGCCCTTGGCGTCAATCTCCAGACGCAAGGTCAGGCGCACAGGCCCGGCGTCGAGTATACCTGTCCAGCGCCCGTAAAAGGGGCTGTCGGCCGCCACCGCACGCGTCGCACCTACCAACCCGAATGCCGCCAGAAGCGACTGCATGTGCCGGCGTGTCATCATCGAAAAGCCTCCCCGAATAGGCTCACACCATAATGACATGCGGTATTGGGTCGCTACTGAAATAATTGTAATGCGGCGCCCGACCGCAAGAGCTAAGATAGGCGCATGAATACGCAGGCAGATCTCATCATCGTCGGAGCCGGTATGGCCGGTATGACCGCGGCTCTGGCCCTGGCCAAGGGCGGACTGAAGCCGCTTCTGGTCGAGCGTCAGCCCCTGTCGGAGCAGACCGAGCCGACCTTCGACGGCCGCGCCTCGGCCATCGCCTATTCGTGCTTCCGGCAATGGCAGGCGCTCGGCGTCAGTGACGCGCTGGAGCCTCTGGCCTGCCGTATGGACGAGATCGTCGTCACCGACGCCCCTCTGCCCGGTGCGGCGACGCCGCGCCCTTCGCCGTTTTTTCTGCACTTCAATGCGGGGGAAATCTCAGACCGGTCCGGCAACGAACCCCTGGGCTACATGCTGGAAAACCGCCATATCCGCGCCGTCCTGTACGAGGCCGTGCTGAAGGCCGGTATCCGTGTCATCTGTCCGGCCAGCGTCACCGGCATCGAGGAAACCGCCACCCGCATCACGCTGACGCTGAGCACCGGCGAGACTCTGACCGCGCCGGTGGCCGTGGCCGCCGAAGGTCGCAAGTCGGGCCTGCGTGAGTATGCGGGCATCAGGACTATCGGCTGGGATTACGGCCAAAGCGCCGTCGTCGCCACGGTGAAGATGCAATACCCGCACAACCACGTGGCCTACGAGTATTTCCTGTCGTCAGGCCCCTTCGCCATACTGCCGCTGACCGATAATCGCGCCTGCCTCGTCTGGTCGGAAAGTCATGCCAAGGCCAAGGCCCTGTTGCAGGTGCGCCCGGAACTGTTCCACGCCCATCTGATGCAGCGCTTTGGCGATTTTCTGGGTGAAGTCGAACTGGCCGGGCCGAAATTCATCTATCCACTGTCGATGGCGCTGGCCGAAAACATGTATCGCGGGCGCATCGCGCTACTGGGCGACGCGGCGCACGGCATCCACCCCATCGCCGGTCAGGGCCTCAATCTGGGTCTGAAAGACGCGGCGGCCTTTGCCGAAGTTATCATCGAGGCGGCGCGTCTGGGCGAAGACCTCGGCTCGGAACTGGTGCTGGAGCGCTATGCGCGGTGGCGGCGGTTCGAGAACGTCTCGACCTCGATGATCATGGACGCCTTCGTGCACCTGTTCTCGAACAACAATCCGCTAATCCGCCCGCTGCGCGATCTGGGCATGGGCATCGTTAACAATATCGGTCCCGCCCGCCGCTTTTTCATGGAAGACGCCGGCGGCGCGACGGGCGACCTGCCGAAATTGCTGCGTGGCGAGTTAGTCTAGGCCGCGCCAATTACGCCCGCCAGCAGACGCGCCTCCGCCGTCCGCGACGAACCGGCGCGCCAGATGACGACGATATCGCGATAGGCGTGGTCCGAATGCAATGGACGAATGGCCACCGACGAACGATCGGTAATACCGGATTCGATAGCCATGCCCGGCAGCAGCGAGACCCCCAACCCGGCATCGACCATCTGGACCAGCGTATTGAGCGAGGTTGCCGCGAAACCGCCATTGAGCGACTGATTGACCTCGGCCGCACCCGGCGCGTTCCACTGACAGGCGGCCAGCGCATGGTCGCGCAGACAATGCCCGTCTTCCAGCAGGATCAATTCCGTGGATTTCAGCGCGTCCGGTTCGACCTGATCCGCGTGCGACAACGGATGGTCCTTCGGCATGACGGCCAGGATTTCATCCTTGCAGATGAAGGCGTGATCGAGTCCGCTGAGATCGTAAGGCAGGGCGATGACCGCCGCATCCAAACTCCCGCTCTTGAGCGAGGCAATCAGGCGCGAGGTCTGGTCTTCGCGCAGGAACAGCCGCAATTGCGGAAACTCCTGACGCAGTTTCAGCAAGGCCTGCGGCAGCAGAAACGGCGCGATCGTCGGAATGACTCCCAACCGAAAACGCCCGGCCAGAGGGCTGTTGGCGCCCTTGGCGGCTTCGACCAGATCTTCGGTGCGCGCCAGTATGTCTTCGGCTCGGCGCAGGATGTCTTCACCGATGGCCGTCATGATAACCTGCCCGCGCGAACGGTCGATCAGGCGTACGCCGAGAGCCTTTTCAAGCTCGGCAATGCCGGACGACAGGGCGGGCTGCGAGACGAAGGCGGCTTCGGCGGCGGCGACGAAGCTTTTGTGCTCGTTGAGGAGCTTGAGATAATGAAGCTGGCGCAGGGTCGGTAACATGCGTCCCATATAAGCAATGTCTATCGAAATCGCAAATTGGCGACATCGCCCTTATGCCGAGAGCCCGTGCAGGTCGCAAACCATTCCATAGTGAAAATTTAGGCCGCGTCAGTCAGAATAAGGTTCTGGTTGAAGGAGGTGCTTTATGACCGATCGCTTCGAACAGCAATCCCAGTCCCTTGTGGACTATGCTGAACCCCCGACCGAGCCCTTAAAGGCGCATTCCCTCGAAACAACAGACCCGTCCGTCCCGGATGACGATCTGGGCGAAACGCTAAGCGAGCATAATGCCGGCGATCTGGTGGGACCGGCGACCGGCCCCCTTATCGACGCCAAAGCCGAAGAAGAGGCACTTAAGCCTTTTGCGGTTCGAACCGCCGTGCCTGATCGACCAGCATGATCGGCACGCCCGAACGGATCGGAAAAGCCAGACCGGCAGTCGGTGACAGCAGTTCCTGCGCGGCCTTGTCGTAGGTCAGCGGCCGGCGCGTCACCGGACACACCAGCGCCTCCAGCAGCCGCGGGTCTATTTCCGACGTGTCGGGCACGGGTGAATCGCTGACCGGGGTTTCGATTTCGATATCGGGCATAGAGTTCCCCCCTTAGCTGAACAGCAGCGATGACAGTTTGCGGCGACCGGCCTTGGTGACGTCCGACATCTGACCGGCGGCAGCGAAAATTTTGAACAGGTACTCGCGCGCCTTCTGGTTTTCCCACTCCGGCTCGGCCTTGATGAGGGTCAGAAGCTCGTCGATGGCCGGGGTCAGCTCGCCTTGCCCGGCCAGACCGCGCGCCAGATCGTAGCGTGCCTGATGATCGGCAGGATCGGCATTAAGACGCACGCGGAATTCGTCCAGTTCGGTCGGCGCGCCTTCGGCCAGTTCCAGCGCCGCGCGCAGGCCCTGAATATCGGCGTCCTTGGTGTCGGCCGGGGCCTGATCGAGGACGGCCTTGGCCTGTTCCGGCTGACCGATCTTCATGTACATCTTGGCCACGCCGGCGATAGCCTTGAGGTTCTGCGGATCCTGATCGAGCACGAAGGAATAGGCTTCCATCGCCCCGCCCAGATCGCCCTGTTCGAACGACTGCGCGGCCAAGGCCAGCGCGTCCTCGATCGATGGCGCGCCATCGTCACCACCGACGCCCAGCTTTTCGATGAAGGCTTTCAGTTCCGACTCCGGCTTGGCCCCCATAAAACCATCCACCGGTCGGCCGCCGACAAAGGCGTAGACGGTAGGGATCGACTGCACGCGCAACTGACCGGCGACGGCCGGGTTCTTGTCGACATCGATCTTGACCAGCTTCACCTTGCCATTGGCCTCGGTGACGACCTTTTCCAGCGCCGGGCCCAGTTGACGGCATGGCCCGCACCAGGTGGCCCAGAAATCGACGATGACCGGAACGGTCTGCGAGGCTTCGATCACGTCGGCGACGAAGGTGGCGTCCGAACCGTCGATGATGTGGGGACTGCTGGCCATAATCTGCTCAACCTTTTTAAGTGTCGTTCTTCCTACTCAGGATGGGAAGAGAAGGCAATCTTTGCAAGGTTTTAAAAGCGATATGCCAAAAAGTGTGAGCGGTTTTTGGCGATAATATCGCGATGCTTAAAGTCTATTATTCTGGCGAGGGTTGGCGCGGCGGCTCTCCGGGAGCCTCACCCAGAGGCTCCGGATCTTGGAAGGACTTCAGCGGCAGTTCCGGGATGAAGAGCGTGGCCAGAAGCCCCAGCAACGAGACGAGGAATCCTGCGAACATCACGCCCTTGATGGCGTCCGACACCGTATCGCGGATCACCGGATCGAGCGGTGTGCTGCTCTCCTCTGTCTGGCTGGCTAATGCCATGCGCTCCAGTTCGGCCAGCGACAGAACCTGTTCGTGCGCGGCATCTGCCTTTGGGGCCATGACCATCAGATTGTGCGTCAGCACCGCACCGAACACCGCGACGCCGATGGTCGAGCCGATCTGACGGAAGAACTGCCCGGCGCTGGTCGCCACGCCCAGTTCGGAGCGTTCGACGGCGTTCTGAACCGCCAGATTGAACAGGCTCTGCGCCGGGCCCAAGCCTATGCCGATCAACGCTACGCGCCACACCACGTCCCACGCGCCGGCTATGTTGGGTAGGGTCGCGAGGCACAGCGCGCCGATGGCCGTCAGGGCCGCGCCACCCAGCATGATGAAACGATACTTGCCGAATTTATGCACCAGCAGACCCGACAGAGTCGCCGAACCGATCAGGCCGACGGTCAGCGGCATCAACGCCAGCCCCGAGGTCGTCGCCGACAGGCCGAGCGCCAGTTGCATCAGCAGCGGCAGGAAGGAGACCAGCCCCATGAAGGCCATGAAGATCAGCACCGAGGCGAGATTGGCGCTGGCGAACGTCCGGTTACGGAACAAGGACAGAGACAGGATCGGATTTTCGACCTTCGCTTCGACCCCCAAGAAAGCCACCAAGGCGATGGCGGCGCCGATAAACAGACCCAGCACCAGCGGCGAAGTCCAGCCTGATGTACCGCCCAGACTCAGACCCAGCAGGAAGGGCAGGAAGGCGGCGACCAACAGAACAGCCCCGGCGAAGTCGATCTTGCCGCCCGTGCGGTGCAGCAGCTTCGGCGTCTTGACGAGGATCATAAACAGGGCCAGCCCCGCCAGCGGCAGGTTGATGTAAAACACCCAGCGCCAGCCCGCGACCGGCAGGCCGAACAGGTGGATCGTGCCCATATCGGTGAAAAAGCCGCCGACCAGCGGCCCGACCACGCTGGCGATACCGAAGGTCGCGCCGAACAGCCCGCCCAGCTTGGCGCGCTCACGCGGCGGGTATAGATCGGCGATCACCGCGAAGGCCGAGGTCATCAGCGCCGCTCCACCCAGGCCCTGAATGGCGCGAAACACGATCAGTTGCACCATGCCGCCGCCCAGCAGCGGCAGGTCGCCGAACTCGCCCGCCAGACCGCACAGGCCCGAACCGAGGATGAAGATGACCACGCCGATGACCAGAATCGGCTTGCGGCCATAGATATCCGACAGCTTGCCGTAGATCGGCACCATCACGGTCGAGGCCAGCAGATAGGCCGTCGTCACCCAGGCATAGAGATCGAGCCCCGACAGATGCGCCACGATGCGCGGCATGGCGGTGGAGACGATGGTCTGATCCAGCGCCGAGAGCAGGAAGACGATCATCAGCGCAATGACCGTCACGCGCCGCTCGGCAGAGGTGAAGGTTTGTGCGGTGTCCATGTGCGCTCCCTGTGTTCAATCGTCGTCTAACACAGGCGCTTACCGAGCAACAATCGGTTTCAGGCGGCGTCTCAGCCCTGCATATCGAGCGAATAGCCCGCCGAGCGCACGGTGCGGATCGGATCGTAGTCCGTATCGGCATTGAGCGCCTTGCGCAGGCGGCCGATATGGACATCGACCGTACGGGCTTCGACATAGACGTCGTTGCCCCACACGGCGTCCAGAAGTTGTTCGCGGCTGAACACGCGCTTGGGGTGCTGCATCAGATAGTCGAGCAGCTTGTATTCCGTCGGCCCCAGATGCACATCGCGGCCCGAACGCTGAACCCGGTGCGACAGACGGTCGATGATGATTTCACCGAAGATCACCCGATCTTCCGACAGACCCGGACGGATGCGACGCAGCACGGCGCGGATGCGCGCCACCAGTTCGACCATCGAGAACGGCTTGATCACATAGTCGTCGGCGCCCGTATCGAGGCCGCGGATGCGGTCGGTTTCTTCCGAGCGCGCCGTCAGCATGACGATCGGCAGGTTGCGCGTTTCGGTCTGGGCGCGCAGGCGGCGCGTGACCTCGATGCCCGACACCTTGGGCATCATCCAGTCGCAGACCAGCAGGTCGGGCTGACGTTCGTTGATCATCATGAGGGCTTCGTCGCCGTCGGTGGCGACCCCAACCTCATAGCCCTCTTTTTCGAGATTGTATTGCAGAAGGGTGGACAGGGCGTCTTCGTCTTCGGCGACAATGATGTAGGGCTTCACGCTCATGATGTGCTCTGTATCCCGAGCCTCGGCCCCGTTGGGGAGACGGAGGCGGCGTCTTTAAAAGGTGGAACTTTTCGGGCGATCCTCGACATAGTCTTCGCCCGTGATTTCGTAGTGGATATGCTCGGCCATATTGGTCGCATGGTCGCCGATGCGCTCCAGATTCTTGGCCATGAACAGGATGTGCGTGCAGGCCGAAATGGTGCGCGGATCGCCCATCATGTAGGTCAGCAGTTCGCGGAACAGGGCGTTATAGTGCTCGTCCACCTCGGTGTCCGACGACCACACGGCCATGGCCATGTCGAGCTTGCCCGACTTATAGGCGTCCAGCACGTCGCGCAGGCGCGAGGAGACCAGCTTGCCCATGCGCTCGATCGAACGGGTCAGCGGCGACATCGGCTCGGCTTCGGCGATGACCAGCGAACGCTTGGCGATGTTCTTGGCCAGATCGCCGGTGCGCTCCAGCGACGTGGCGATCTTCATCGCCGCCACCGTCTTGCGCAGGTCGGCCGCCATCGGCTGACGCAGGGCGATCATGCGGATGCACTTGCGTTCGACGTCGCGCTCAAGCTCGTCCAGCTTGCGGTCGCGCTCAATCACGCTCTGCGCCAACGCCACATCACGACGCGCCACCGCCTCGACGGCGTCGGCGACCTGCGCTTCGGCGAGCCCGCCCATCAGCACGACTTCCGCGCTGAGCTGGTCGAGTTCTTCACCGTAGGTTTTGACGATGTGGTTGTTCATAACGCAAATATCCTTGCCCGAAGCCCATATGTTGAATTTGTGACAGGCTTATTACAACACACCGCCCACGACGGCAAAACTGTCATTTTTCTCCCTGAAGCCGATTTAAGCCTGTTTCAGACCTCAAGGTTAAATCGGCTTCAGGACATTGGTTTATCAGCACATTTACACCGGAAAAGTGGTCTCCACTTTTCCGGATGTGCTTCAACGCGCGTTCACAAAGCCGATAACCGGGCTTTCCTTATACCGGCCGGCCTGCGGGAAGCAGGCGCTGAAGCTGGTATAGGTCTCTACCGGTCCCGTCGGCCCGACGTCCAGCCCGCCATAGGGTAACAGGTCCTTGTCGGCGACCGAAGGCTGCGCCACCGACTCGACCACCAGCGCGCCGCGATGGCGGTTGATGATGTGCTTGACGATGGCCAGACCCAGACCGGTGCCCAGACGGTCGCCGGACTTCTGACCCTCGACGCGATAGAAGCGCTCGGCCAGACGCGGCAGGAATTCGCGGCGAATGCCGGGCCCGCGGTCGGTCACGCGCACCACCGTATACCAGGCGTCGCGGCGGTCGGGCCGCAGCAGCACCAGCTTGGACGCCGACGGGTCGCGCGCACCGAAGGCCTCTTCCAGCGTGCAGTCGTTGAAGATTTCCAGCTCTACTGTCGAACCGCGCGGCGCGTATTTCAGCGCATTGTCCGACAGGTTCTGCACCACCTGCAGCACCTGATCGCGGTCGGCGGTCAGGAAATACTGCCCCGGCGGCGGGCCCTTTACGGTCAGCGAGACCTGCTTTTCCTGCGCCAGAATGCTGAGGCCGTCCATCACGTCGCGCGCGCACAGGGCCAGATCGGCCTCGCCCGACGGCGGCACATGCTCGTTCATTTCGATGCGGCTGAGCGACAGCAGATCCTGAATCAGACGGCCCATGCGGTCGGCCTGCGACGCCATGATATTGAGAAACTTGTCGCGCGCCTTGATGTCGTCCTTGGCATGGCCGCGCAGGGTCTCGATGAATCCGGTCAGCGAGGCCAGCGGCGTGCGCAACTCGTGCGAGGCATTGGCGAGGAAGTCGGCGCGCATGCGCTCGATGCGGCGGATGTCGGTTTCGTCGCGGATGACCAGCAGCGACAGGCGTTTCATGCCGCCTTCGGCCACCGGCAGGGGCGAGGTCCAGGCGCGCCAGAACTTGTCCTGCGCGCCGGAGGTTTCGAAAACCGTATCGCGGGCAATGCCGCCGAACAGAGCTTCGTCCACAGCCTCCAGCACTTCGGGATAGCGCAGGGACGAAACGAGCAGACCGCCTTCCTTGACGATGCCGAAGGCTTCGACCGCCGCCGTATTGGCGAAGACGATCCAGCGGCCGGCAATATCGTTGGGCTCGACGCCCGACACGATCATCACCGGATCGGGGATGGCGCGCAGCACCTCCTGAAAGCTGGGGCCTTCCGGCTGAACGCGCACGGGCTCAGGCACAGGCGTGGCGGGGACATCCTGCGTCTTCTGGCGCTGCAACTCTCCGTAGGTCATATAGAGGCTTAAGGTCAGGACACCGACGGCCACCCATATCAGCCACGGCGCCGCGGGCGTCAGGAAGGCAAGCGCGATCAGCACCGTGAGGCCTGCGACCAAGGGCAATACAATACGCTTACGGGGTTGCGCCGCCATATACGCTGGTTCCTGATAATGCGGAGCCCATAAGACTCCGGCGTGCGTTAACAACCTGTTAGCCATCAAGGCCTCCGCCCCGGTTTTTATGCACAGGGGGTAAGCCGATTTGACGACAGGCGCGTGACAGGAAAGTTAAGAAACGCGACAACCGTGCCGATAGCCAGACATGCGGTAATCAGAGAGTTTAAGGCCGGGTCTGACCGGCGCCGCGCACCACATATTTAAAGGTGGTCAATTGCTCGGCCCCCACAGGCCCGCGCGCGTGCATGCGGCCCGTGGCGATGCCTATTTCCGCCCCCAGTCCGAACTCACCCCCATCGGCAAACTGCGTCGACGCGTTCCAGATAACGATGGCCGAATCGACTTCGTTGAGGAAGGCTTCGGCGGCCTCCGGGTCTTCGGTGATGATGGCTTCGGTATGTTGGGTGCCGTAGATGCGGATATGCTCGACCGCTTCCGCGAGGCCGTTGACCACGCGCACGGCCAGCACCTTGTCGAGATATTCGGTGCGCCAGTCGTCTTCGGTCGCTGCCGCCATTGGCTGGATGGCGCGGGCGGCCTCATCGCCGCGCAGTTCGCAGCCCTTGTCGATCAGGGCCAGGGCGATGCGCGGCAACAGGCTGTCGGCCACGGCCTTGTCGATCAGCAGGGTCTCGGTCGCACCACAGACCGAGACACGGCGCATCTTGGCGTTCAGCACGATGGCCACGGCCTTGTCCGGATCGGCGTCGGTGTGGACATAGGTATGGTTCAGCCCTTCGAGGTGCGCCAGAACCGGCACGCGGGCCTCCTGCTGCACGCGCGCCACCAGCGACTTGCCGCCGCGCGGAATAATCAGATTGACCGTGTCGTTCAGCCCGCCCAGCAACAGGCCTACGGCATCACGGTCGGCAGTCGGCACCAGTTGCACGGCGGCGGGAATATCGGCCTCGGCAAAGGCCTGCTCAAAGGCCACGAAGATGGCTTTCGCCGAATTCAGGGCTTCCGAACCCGTGCGCAAAATGGCCCCGTTGGACGAGCGGATGCACAGGGCGGCTGCGTCGGCGGTCACGTTCGGACGCGACTCGTAGATGATGCCGATGACACCGATGGGTGTGGACACGCGGGCGATATCGAGACCATTGGGGCGATCCCAGCGCGCCAGTTCCTTGCCCACCGGATCGGCGAGCGCCGCAACCTCTTCTAATCCCTTGGCCATGGCTTCGACGCGATCGGGATTGAGCACCAGACGCTCGACCATGGCGCTGGACAGACCCCTCTGTGAGGCCGCTTCGACATCGGCGGCATTAGCGGTCAGAATGGCGTCCTGCTGGGCGCGGATATGCTTCGCCGCGCTGAGGATGAGTTTGGTGCGCGCCTCTGGCCCGGCCAGACGCAGGGCTTCAGCGCCCGCCTTGGCCTTCGCGGCCAGATCGGTCATCAGTTGCGTCAGAGAAAGGTTGCCAGAGGTGTCCATATCGGTCTCCCGGAAGTTTGGAATGCCAAGACCTTCATCCGGTCAGGTCTTAGTGTTGTAAATGGTGACGAAGCACTCTTTTTCATCAGAAAGGGCCGACTTCATGAACGCATCTCCGTCGGATCCCGGAAGCGTCATGAGTTTCGGCACCCAGAACGCCATTTTCTTCGCTTTAAGCGGCAGAGTTAAGTCCCCATTCGTGTGCGCCACGTGGTAAAAACAAACATCTGCCCAAGGCCCCCGCTCCGTCTTAATCACGGTAACGGTTTTTACGTCTACCCACCGAACGTGCACCTGTTCACGCCCTTTTACGACAACCTTAAAGGCGTCACCCGTCAGGTGAACCGTTACAGATTTGGGCGACTCACCCTTTCTTCCGGGGCGCATTATAATCCGGGTGACCAGCAGCGCTGCCAGCACAGCGCACACCAGCAGAATAGCAATATCCCAGCTCAACACATCCCCCTTGGCGATGCTTAAACCATCACCATATCGTCGCGGTGAATAACTTCATCCCCCGAAGTATAGCCCAGTATCGTCTCGATGTCCTTGCTCGCGCGGCCCTTGATGGCGGCGATGTCGTCCGAGCCATAGGTGGCGATGCCACGCGCCAGTTCGCGCCCGTCGTGCAGGACCGACACGCTGTCGCCCTTATCAAACAGACCCGTTACCGAGGTAATACCCGACGGTAGAAGCGACTTGCCGGACGCCAGCGCCTTGGCCGCACCGGCATCGATATGGACCTGCCCGGCCGGCACCACCGTCCCGGCGATCCATGCCTTATAGGCAGCCCCCGAAGAGGCCTGAGCCGCAAACAGGGTATAGCGCGCCCCTCGACCCAGCGCCGACAGCGGGCGCAAGACCTGACCGTTCATAATGGTGGTAGAACACCCGGCTGCCCCGGCGATGCGCGCCGCGGCAATCTTGGTCGCCATGCCGCCCGTGCCGACGCCTGCGGCGGCATTGGCACCACCCGCCATGGCTTCGATTTCGGGGGTTATGGTGTCCACGAGCGCAATATGCTCCGCAGACGGATTATTGCGCGGATCGGCCGTATAGAGCCCGTCGATATCCGACAGCAGAACCAATGCTTCCGATCTTACCAGCATGGCCGCGCGCGCGGCCAGCCGGTCGTTATCGCCGTAACGGATTTCCTCGGTCGCCACCGTATCGTTCTCATTTACGATCGGCACGATCCCAAGCTTCAGAAGGGTATCCGCCGTTTCCCGCGCATTGAGCCAGCGACGCCGGCGCTCGGTATCTTCGCGCGTCAGCAGCACCTGCGCGACCTTTATACCGTGTTCGGAGAAAACCTCGTCCCAGGCGCGCATCAGGATCGGCTGCCCCGCCGCCGCCGCCGCCTGCTTCTTTTCGAGCGGTAATTGGCGCGTGGTCAGTCCCAGATAACGCCGCCCCAGGGCCCCGGCCCCGGACGAGACGATCATCACTTCCGCCCCTGTCGCACGCAACCGCGCTACATCCTCAGCCAATCCGCGCATCCACAACGTATTGGCCGCCCCGGTTTCCGGATTGACGATCAGCGCCGACCCGATCTTCAGCGTCACGCGCTTCGCCCGCGCAATGTGCGCCGGAAAGTCGGATTTTGTCGCCGCGGACGTCATGGAAAGCCTTTTCTCAGGCGTCTGAAAATGATAGGCCCGCCGCGACAGTTTTATCGCGGGCGAACCCCTTGCGCCTATTAGCGGACAAACCCTTCTCGAAGCAAGAAGGGTTTGAAAGCTTTTAAGAAATGGTAACAAAATGAACTATATCGGCACGCGCGGTTTCTCGGATCAACGCAGCTTTGCGGGCGCTCTGCTCGACGGTCTGGCGCCCGATGGCGGTCTGTACGTGCCGCAGAACTGGCCGACCCCGGATTTCGACCTCGCCGCCGCCTCAAAGGGCGGTTATGGCGACCTCACGGTGAAGCTGCTCAACCTGTTCGGCGTCAACGTCCTCGGCGATCAGGCTGTCAAGGCCGCCGCCCAGCGCACCGAAGACGCCTTCCTGCGCAATGGTGCGGTGCCGCTGACCAAGCTTGAGGACAATCTGTGGCTTCTGGAGCTGTATCACGGCCCGACCCACGCCTTCAAAGACATGGCCATGCAGATGATGGCCCCGCTGACCGACGCAGCCCTGGCGCAGCGCGGCGAAAAGCTGACTCTGGTCACGGCCACCTCCGGCGATACGGGCGCCGCCGCCGTGCGCGCCTTTGCAGGTTCCAAGCACGTCAAGCTGATCGTCTTTCATCCGCTCGGCCGCGTCTCGCCCGTGCAGCGCCTGCAGATGACCACGGTTCAGGCCGACAACGTTTTGAACGTCGGCGTGAAGGGCGATTTCGACGACTGCCAGAAGATCGTCAAGGCGCTGCTGTCCGAGCCGTCGCTGAAGGCGCAAGGCCTGATTTCCTCGGTCAACTCGATCAACTGGGGCCGTCTGCTGGGACAGGTGCCCTACTATCTGGCCGCCGCCGCCCATTCCGGCGCGGACAAGCCGGAATTCATCGTGCCGACCGGCAATTTCGGCGACGCCTTCGCCGGCTGGGTGGCGCGCAAGATCGGCGGCAACGTCGGTCACCTGCACGCCGCCGTGAACCAGAACGACGCCCTCAATCAGGCCATCAACAACGGCCGCTACGTCCGCCGTCAGGCCGTCGAAACCGCCTCCGTATCGATGGACGTCCAAGCGCCGTCGAACTTCGAGCGCCTGGTGTTCGAAGCCTCGGGCCGCGACGCCGGCGCCACCCACGACCTGTTCGATACCTTCGCCCAATCGGGCGAAGCCACCCTGTCCGGTAATCTGCAGGACGCGCTGAAGGCCGAGGTCTCGGCCTCTACCGTCTCCGAAGAACAAACCAAGGCAACGATCAAGCTTGCCTACGAAAAGTACGGTCAGATGATCTGCCCGCACACCGCCGTCGCGCTTTCGGCAGCGTTGGAGCGTAAAGGTGACACCCCGCAGATCGTGCTTTCGACGGCGCACCCGGCCAAGTTCCCGTCCTTTGTTACCGAGGCTCTCGGCTTCGAACCCAAGGCCCCGGACGCCATCACCGACCTCTACGGCCTGACCGAAACCCTGACCGAAATGCCCGCTGACATCGCTGCGGCCGTCACCACGGTCAAGGCCTTCATCGAATGGATCGATTAGCAGAGGCAGGGGCCCGCGCTCGAGCAGCGCAGCGGTAGCGCACCAAAATGCGCCTGCACCCATAACTGGGAGCAGACGTTCAGGACTGCGTTCTAATTTTCAGGCGCAGAGACGCGGTAACCCTTGGCGCGTAGCTGATCGAACACGCCGCCCTTGCGCAGTAGTAAAGCCATAGGCAGCACCGCCACCGTCTTGCCCGGCTTCTTCAGCGCCGCATTCACCGCATTGACCGAGTCGGTGACGCTGCGGTTCAGCGTCGCTGTGGCCACCGGCGAACCCGACAGGCACTTCATCAGCACCGATCCCTGATACAGGCTGCGCACCGTGGCGATATCCCCGACCGACCAAGCCTGCGCCGTCCGCGGCGCGCGATCGATATCGAAGTCGATGTCGTCGAGCGTATAGTTCAGACACGCCGCGCTCGCCTGATCGCTCATGGCGTTGACCGCCTTGAACAGAGGGCCACTGTCGTACCGCCCTGCCGCCTTGACCGGAACGCCCGCCGACCGTGCCAAACGTTTGATGGTGGCGACCGGCTCATTCTCGCTCAGCCCATATTTTTGCAGCACTTCGCGCCGCAATCGCGCCCCGGCCCAGACCGGTTTGTCTTTGGCAAAATCCTTGATCGGAATACCCGCCCGCCGGGCCGTTCGTTCATACCTCGCATAAAGATCGTCTGACAGCGCCTCTTTCAGCGTACCGCGGTCGGGAAGCCCTTTGTTGCGCATCAGCGACCACAGATCGCCAGCCCCCGTGCTGTTGTCGGCAGGCGTGATCAGGCCATTGGCCCCGCGCAGCGCATTTTCAATGCGGGTGGTTTTCCACGTTTGCTTTTTCGGAAAGACGGGCAAAACGCCGATAATGATGACCTGACTGTCGCCATCGGTGACGCGCCACAGGGCCGGACCACCGGCGCTCTTGCCGCGCACCACAATCTCGGCCTCGACCCAATCCTCCTGCGCAAAGGTTGCCGCCGGCAGCAGGAAAGCACACAGGATCAGCAGGACAAGACGTAACCGGTTCATAGGTACGATAGTGACGCGCTTTGGCGACAGTTTTGTTGCAGGGTCGCATACCATGCACCCATTACAGGGAGCAGATGATCAGCCCAACTCGCTGTCGACCGCCGCCTTTAGCGAGGGCAAGCTTCGATGCAGCGTGATCCATACCATGCTGTGCGCTACTTGCCCGTAATCATGACGGTAGATGTTTCCAGAACCCGCAATCTGCTTCCACGGCAGTTCTGGATGACGCGCTTTCAGTTCATCTGACAGTGTGCGACTGGCTTCGGAGATGATCTCCAGACAACGCACAACCGCGTAATAACTCTTGAGGTCTGTGGCAAAAGCCGCTTCATCAAGACCTTCGGCAAAGCTAACGGCGAGATCAATGTTTTCCGCTATGTCGATCAGCGACTGCCGCTCACGCTCAGAACGCATAGACCGCTTCCTGTTCTATGGCAGGGCGCACAAAGGCCCTCAGGCTGACCGAATTGGCCACGTCCACCGGGGCACTGAACAGGGACTGGATAAACTCAACGATGCCCATATACTCAAACACACCGAGGCGGGCCTCCGGATCAAGGTCCACCAGAATGTCGATATCGCTGTCTGGCCTTTGAGCGTTCCGTGCGACGGATCCGAACAAGGCGGCGCGACGCACCCCAAGCCGTTCAAGCTCCGGGCGATGGCTCCGCAGTACAGAAATGACCTCATCGCGTTTCATAGCCCAAGCATAACGCAACGAGGCAAAAATAAAACCCCGCCTCAAATTGATCTGAGACGGGGCCATTTGCTCCAAGTTCCGGGTGCAGGGGCGAGCCCCTGCTACTTCACACCCAGCTTCTTCTGCAGGTCCGACGAAGACGTCGTATACTGGAAGCGCAGCTTCTTGTCCGGGAAGACGTAACGGAAGACGGCTTGCGCCGCCAGCGCGCCTTCATGGAAGCCCGACAGGATGAGCTTCAGCTTGCCCGGATAATAGTTGATGTCGCCAATGGCGAAAATCTGAGGCGTCGAGGTCTCAAACTTTTCCGTATCCACCGGGATCAGATTTTCGTGCAGGTTGAGGCCGAATTCCGCCACCGGACCCAGCTTCATGGTCAGGCCGAAGAAGGGCAGGAAGGTATCGGCTTCGAGGTGCAGTTCCTCGCCATTATTATCTTCGACCGTCACGCCGGTCAGCTTATGGCCGGTCTCGCCGGAGAGCGCCGTGGCCTGACCGATGACGAGGTCCATCTTGCCCTCTTCGACCAGCTTGCGCATCTGGGCCACGCTGTGCGGCGCGGCGCGGAAGTCGTCGCGGCGGTGCATCAGGGTGACGCGTTCGGCGATCGGTTGCAGGTTCAGCGTCCAGTCGAGCGCCGAGTCGCCACCGCCCGAAATGACGATGCGCTTGCCGCGGAAGGCTTCCATCTTGCGCACGGCGTAGTGAACGCCGAGGCCTGCGCCGATGTTTTCGAAACCGTCGATGCCGGGGATCGGCGGCTTCTTCGGCTGGAAGGAACCCCCGCCGGCGGCGATGAGGATACAGCGCGCGACAACTGACGTGCCCTGATCCGTCGTGACCTTCCACTTGATCGTGCCGTCTTCCTGTTCCAGCTTTTCTACCGCTACGGCCATTTCACCGAGGTGATACTTGGCGCCGAAGGGCGCGATCTGTTCCAGCAGGCGGTCGGTGATTTCCTGACCGGTGATGATCGGCCAGGCCGGGATGTCGTAGATCGGCTTTTCCGGATACAGTTCGGCGCACTGACCGCCGACCTTGTCAAGAATGTCGATCAGGTGAGCCTTGATGTCGAGCAGGCCCAGCTCGAACACAGCGAACAGGCCCACCGGGCCCGCGCCGATGATTACGGCATCGGTTTCCCAGGCTTCGCCGGCTTCGAGGACTTCGATAGCGGGGGACGGGTGCGCGTCACTCATTTTTGTCTCCGGAACGCAAAGATTAGATTTGTTAAACGATGGATGCGCTATATAGAGCGCTTGATTTAGATTTGTCGCGCATCTTATCCGAAAACCGCTATGCACTTTTCGGGATGCGCTGGTTTAGATTTGGATAGAGTTTGATGTCGCGTGACCGTCTGCCGCCGCTGTCGGCGCTTCGGGTGTTCGAAGCCGCCGCGCGCCACGAAAGTTTCAAGCACGCCGCCGAAGAGCTGTTCGTCACCCCCGGCGCGGTGTCTCAGCAAATCCGCCTGCTGGAAGAGCATGTCGGGGTCGAGTTGTTCGTGCGCGACGGCCGCCGTGTGGTGCTTTCCGACGCCGGCAAAGCCTCTTCGATCATTCTCAAGGAAGCCTTCGAAAAGATGTTCGAGGCGACCCGCGTCATGCGTCAGACCCAGCAGAAGGGGCGCGTTACGGTTTCGGTCGCCCCCAGCTTCGCCGCCAAATGGCTGATGCCGCGTCTGGGCGATTTTTCGGCAGCCAATCCGGATATCGACGTCTGGGTGTCGGCAGATATGGCCCCGACCGATTTCGCGGTGTCTGACATCGATCTGGCTATTCGCTACGGCACCGGCAATTACAACGGCCTGAACGTCGAGCATCTGCTGGAAGAAGCCGTGCTGCCCGTCTGCTCGCCCGCCCTGTACGAAGCCGCGCCGATCCGCAAGCCGGCGGACCTGGCGCACCATACGCTGCTGCACGACGTGTCGTCCGATCTCGACCCGTCCGATCCCGACTGGGCGATGTGGCTGAAGGCGCACGGCGTCGACGAGATCGATGCCTCGCGCGGGCCGCGCTTCAATCAGAGCCATATGGTCATCGAAGCCGCCGTGGCCGGTCGTGGCGTCGCTCTGGCCAAGCGCACCATCGCCGAGGCCGACCTCAAGGCCGGGCGTCTGCGCGGACTGTTCAACGAAAAGGACGCGCCCGTCAGCTTCGGCTACCATCTGGTCTGGCCTCAGACGCGCGAACCCTCCCTGGCGCAGGTGCGCTTCATGGACTGGTTGCGGGGACAGGCGCGCGACCTCGGCAACGCGACCGCGCAGCCGCAGGACAGACCGGTCTTTGCGGCTCAGGGTATCTGACGCGGCGCGGGCAGGAATCATCAGGCCTGTTCGCTCCACGGCGGCACGGGCAGGCCCTTGGACCTCAGGAACTCAGCGTTGAAAATCTTTGACGCGTAGCGGTTGCCATAGTCGCACAGCACGGTGACGATGGTCTTGCCGGGGCCCATGTCTTTGGCCATCTTGATCGCGCCCGCAACATTGAGCGCCGCCGACCCACCGACCAGCAGACCCTCATAACGGTCGAGATCGTAGAGCACCGGCAACCATTCTTCATCACCCACCTGACAGGTAAAGTCCGGCGTGAAGCCTTCCAGATTGGCGGTGATACGGCCCTGACCGATACCCTCGGTGATCGAGGTGCCTTCGGATTTCAGTTCGCCCGTCGTGTAGTAGCTGAACAGCGCCGCACCGAACGGATCGGCCAGCCCGATCTTCACCGCCGGATTAAAACCGCGCAGGCCAGCGGCCATGCCGGCCAGCGTCCCACCTGAGCCTACCGAGCAGATGAAGCCGTCGATCTTGCCGTCCGTCTGCGTCCAGACTTCGGGGGCGGTGCCGTCGATATGGGCCTGACGGTTGGCGACATTGTCGAACTGATTGGCCCAGATGGCGCCGCCTGGCTCGGTTTTCGCCAGTTCCTCAGCCAGACGGCCCGAATAGCGGACATAGTTATCGGGATTGGAATAGGGAACGGCGTCGACCTCGATCAGCTTCGCCCCCAGCATACGGATGGCGTCCTTCTTTTCCTGCGCCTGCGTGCGCGGAATGACGATAACCGCCTTATAGCCCAGCGCATTGGCGACCATGGCCAGACCGATGCCGGTATTGCCCGCCGTACCTTCGACGACGGTCCCACCGGGCTTCAACAGGCCCCTGGCCTCGGCGTCTCGGATGATCCACAGCGCCGCGCGGTCCTTGATCGATTGACCCGGATTGAGGAATTCGGCCTTGCCGTAGATCTCACAACCGGTTTCTTCCGACGCGCGCTTTAAGCGGATCAGGGGGGTATTGCCGACAAGGTCGAGTACGGAGGAAACGGTCTTGGCCACGGAAAGCTCCTGTTTTCGCCTTTGCGCCTATGGGATTTGGACCGCAATCCCAAGCGATAGATTCTCACCGGCGGGTTTAGCGAGGCTTACAGATCGGGGCGCGCCCTTATAGGACAAGGCTTTGACGCAGGTCAACGCTATGCATGAAATATTGCGAACGGGTCGCAGATGGTCCAAGCCCTATTGTCGAAGCGGGCCTGTCTTGCGTATAGCAGGGCAGCTTTCCCTTCGCCCTTTGGGAAGAAGGTGGCGCAAAGACAAAGTCTTTGTGCCGGATGAGGGGGCCCCCTCACCCCAACCCTCTCCCCGTCGGGGAGAGGGGGTAAAATAGGATGCAGGTGCGGGACTGATTATTAATGGCCGTTTTTACCAAGGTATCTCTGGAAGAGGCCCGCGCCTATCTGAGCCGCTATGAGATCGGCGACCTGATCCACCTCGAAGGCATCGAGGAAGGCGTCTCCAACACCAATTTCAAGGTCGAAACGACGACAGGGCTTTACGCCCTGACCTTGTTCGAGGCGGCGACGCCCGAAAAGGACCTTCCCTACTTCATGGACTACACCCTGCATCTCGACCGCAAGGGGTATCCTGCACCGGGTCCGGCCATCATGAAAGACGGCACGACCGTCGGGCGCATTAATGGAAAGCCCTGCGCCCTGATCAAGTGGCTGCCCGGCCGCTGGCCGCGCAACCCGGACGTGCGTCATGCTGCCTCAGCAGGCGAATATCTGGCCAAACTCCACGCTGCCGGGGCCGACTTCGCCCAGACGCGCGAGAACGAGATGGGCATCGCCCATTGGGATGCGCTGATCGAGCGCTGCGCGCCGCGCGCCTCGCAGTCGGCCCGCGCCGAAGCCGTACTGGCCGATTTCCGCGCGGAGGTGGCGTGGCTGAAAACCCAATGGCCGACCTCGCCCTCAAACAGCGAAGCGGTAGGGCAAACAAAAATACTACCGGCAGGCGCTATCCATGCCGACTACTTCACCGACAATGTCCTGATGGACGACGAAGGGCAGGTCACCGGCGTTATCGACTATTATTACGCCTGCACCGACTTCTATGCCTACGATCTGGCCGTGGCGCTGAACGCCTGGGGCTTTACGCCGGGCGGCCAGCCTTTGCCCGACATGATCGCGGCCTTCGTCAACGGCTACCACAATGAACGCCCGCTGTCAGAGGCTGAAATCGCCGCCCTGCCGCTGTTCGCGCGCGGCTCAGCCGTGCGCTTCACCCTGACACGGCTCTATGACCTGCTGAACCATGACCCCTCGTGGGTGGTCAAACCGAAGGACCCGGAAGCCTTTTACCGGAGGCTGGACTATCACCGCACAATTAAGTCAGGTCTTACATATCTATCCGCATCCGAAAGCGGAGGCTAAAATCCAATACTAGCTTGGCTTTCAGGGTAACCAAGATCCACGGTAACAAAAAAGTGGGGTCTGCCATCGCCATAAATGTTGCACTCATAATTTGCATTTCTCCTTAAACGTGATTTTAAAGGTGGGTGAAAGCGTTTCTTACACCCTCTATATGATAAAAACTTTTTTTCGAACGTCAATCCCCCAGAGGGTTTCACTTTTAATTTGCAATAATGGTCAATTGATTCTAATGTTCATCGCCGGGAGGACTAATAGTGAAGAACATAGAGCATAAAGAATTCGCCAAGCGCCTGACCTTGGCCTGTGACGGCAATGCTAATGTGCCTCTGCCGAATTTCGGACGCCTCGGATGGTTTGTAACGCAACTGGAAGCTCATAATATCGCATCAACGGCAGAATCGGTTCGCAAGTGGTTTGCCGGCGAGGCTTTACCCCGTCACAAAACCATGAAGGCTTTGGCGCAAATTCTCAAGGTCGATGAGGCGTGGCTGGCGCTTGGTAAGGCCTCTGAACTGGATGAACGCCAACAGAAGTTACGAGATGCCACGGTGGACGGGGCGGTTAACGTCGTCGCAGGGCTGATCCAGATGTGCGGCGCCGCACCAGCCTTTCCGGACACCAACGACCAACGTGCCCTTGATGAGCGCATAGACATCTACGCCATAATCAAAGGTGCCCAGTACGCCTTTCATATAGCTATGGCCGGACGTGATGGCGACGGCTGGCGCTTCACTGTACCTGTTGAGGCAGAAAAGACGTTTATTATCGGTGTTGTGCGAACGGGAGAATTATCGGTCGATCTGCTGGAGCTGGATACTGAGGCTCTGCTCCAGCACGGTCAGCGTAAGGGGGCATTTTTCGATGTGCACATCGATTCTCGCTACTGTACCGACGGTAAACATTGGCGACAAATCAGGACCTTTGCCACAAGGCCATAGTCCACCTCCCCTTTCTTTTGTATCCGAAGGGCGTATATGTAAACCGTGCGCTTCGACGATCGTTTCCTGGAAGAATTGAAATCCCGCTTGCGGCCCTCCGAGGTCATCGGCAAGGCGGTCAAGCTGCGCCGTAACGGCCGTGAATGGGTCGGCCTGTCGCCCTTTTCCAAGGAAAAGACCCCTTCCTTCTACGTCAATGACGAGAAGGGGTTTTATCACGACTTCTCCTCCGGCAAGCACGGCGACATCATCTCCTTTCTTCAGGAAACGGAACGTCTGAGCTTTGTCGAGGCGGTCGAGCGGCTGGCGACGGAAGCCGGCATGGCCCTGCCCGTCCAGACGCCGCAGGCCGCGCAGGCCGAACAGAAACGCCAATCGCTTAACGACTGGATGGAACTGGCCGCCAAATGGTTCTCGGCCCGGCTGCATGACAATACGCCGGGCGCCAGGGCGGCGCGCGACTACCTGAAAAAGCGCGGCCTTTCCGATCAGGACGTGGCGCACTTCGGCCTCGGCTATGCGCCCAAGGACCACACGGCGCTGAAGGACGCACTGGTGCAAAAGGGCGCCAAGGTCTCCGAACTGGTCGAATGCGGCCTGCTGATCGAAGTGGAAGGCAAGGCCCCTTATGACCGCTTCCGCAATCGCCTGATGTTCCCTATCGAAGACGCCCGCACCAAGATCGTCTCCTTCGGCGGGCGCGCGCTCGATCCGGACGAAAAAGCCAAATATCTCAACGGCCCGGAAACGCCTCTCTTCCACAAGGGCGCGCTGCTGTACGGCCTGCCCAAGGCGCTCAAAATCCTCGGCTCCAGCCAGACGGGCCCGGAATTGGTCGTGGTCGAAGGCTATATGGACGTACTGGCCTGTCAGCGGGCGCAGATCGCCGCGGTCGCCCCGCTGGGCACTGCCCTGACCGAGGAACAGATCGACATATTGTGGCGTCGCCATCCGGAGCCGACCCTGTGCTTCGATGGCGACAAGGCCGGTCAGCGCGCCGCCAGCCGGGCGCTGGACCGCGCCCTGCCCAAGCTCAAGCCGGGCCGGTCGTTCAAGGTCTGCCTGATCACCGGCGGCAAGGACCCGGACGACGTGCTGCGCGAAAAGGGCCCGCTGGCGCTGCGCGAAGCCCTCAGCGAAACCCAGCCCTTCGTCGAGGTGCTGTTCAAGCGCGAACACGAGTTGGAGCCGCTCGATACGCCCGAACGCAAGGCCGGCTTGCGCAAGCGGCTGCGCGCTCTGGCGGCGCAGATCGAGGACAAGGATCTGGCGGACTCCTATCGTCAGGATCTGATGGATCGCTACGACGCCCTGTTCCAACGCCAAACCCAAGGGTTTCAGGGCCAGGGGTATCAAGGTCAGGGTTTTCAAAACGGTCAGGCGCGCGGGCGTTTCCCCCGCCGCGACGCCAGCGGCCGCCTCATCGAACCGCCGACCATCGCCACCCCCGAAGGCCAGCAGGCGGCGCGCGCCCTGTCGAAAGCGCTCGATCCCATGGCGGCGGCGTTGGCGCAGGGCTTGCTCGACCATCCCGACTGGATGCTCGACCACATGGAAGCGCTGGAATCCTATGGGCTTGGCGACCCGGCGCTGGATGGACTGGTTCGCGCTCTGGTAGCCCTAAGTTTTTCCACAAGCCCTCTTGACTCAGGCGCTGTGAACCGCCATCTGCAAAATCAAGGTTTCGGCGCATTGTTGAGCGAGATACAGAAGGCGGCCCTCAGATCGGCCTCGCCCATCCTCGCACAGGACACAACTCTCGCTAATGCGCAAGCCGGCTGGACCAAGGCGTTCAACGCGTTCGCGCGTCTGACGGCATTGGACCGTGCGTTAAAGGCGGCTCGGGATGATGCTTCGGCAGAATTCGATGCCGAAATTTTCGTCCGGACCAAGCAGGAACGCGACAGCTTGCGCAAGGCCTTGAAAAGCGGACAGATTTTTGAAGCGGAAACGGACGTCTAGGTTAAGACTTCGTTGACCTTCTTCGTAAATACAGGTGTGGTGCGGCAAATTTGTCGCAACCCGTTTTCAACGGCCCGTGACCGAAGTCATGGGCGGAGAGATAGATGAGCACAGCGACGGACAAACCCGAAGCCGATACGCCTTCCGACGGCCCCCTTCTCGACCTTACCGATGCCGGCGTAAAGAAATTCATCAAGAACGCCAAGGCGCGCGGCTACGTCACCATGGACGAGCTGAACAAAGTGCTGCCGTCTGAGGAATTCACCTCGGAACAGATCGAAGACACCCTGGCCATGCTCACGGAAATGGGCGTGAACGTCGTCGATTCCGAAGAGGAAGCGACCGAAGGTGGCGAAATCGCCGTGCGTGAGGAAACCGGCGGCGTGGTCGTCGCCGAAAAGACCTCGTCCTACGACCGTACCGACGACCCCGTGCGCATGTATCTGCGCGAAATGGGCTCGGTCGAGCTTCTGTCGCGCGAAGGCGAAATCGCCATCGCCAAGCGCATCGAAGCCGGTCGCGACACCATGATCCGGGGTTTGTGCGAATCCGCTCTCACCTTCGAAGCCATCATGATCTGGCGCGAAGAACTGGAGTCGGGTCGCATCCTGCTGCGCGAAATCATCGACCTCGAAGGCACCTACGGCGGCGGCCCGTCGGAAGGCCCGCCACCCGGCGCGCTGGGTGAAGACGCCGAAGACGAAGACGCCGACGCCCCGATCGCCATGCGCGCGCCTGCGCCCGTAGCGAAGGCCCCTGAGCCGGTTGCGTCGCCCAAGACCGAGATCGTCGAAGCCAAGCCGGTCGAGCCGAAAAAGCCGAAGGGCGAGGACGATGAGGACGACGACTACGTCCCGATGGATGAGGAAGAGAAGAAGCCCCAGCCGGAAGAAGAGGAAGAGGACGATTTCGACGACGGCGCCGGTCCTTCGGTGTCGGCGATGGAATCCGAACTGCGTGACGGCGTCATGGCCACGCTCGACGCCATCGCATCGGAGTTCGAGATCTATCGCGGCCTGCAGGAAAAGATCCTCGGCGCGCGCCTCGAAGGGTCTGCGGTCGACCCCGCGGACAAGGCGGCCTATGATGAGGTCACTTCGGCCATCACCCGTCACCTCAAGACGCTCAAGCTCAACAATCAGCGTATCGAAGCGCTGGTCGAGCAACTCTATACGATCAACAAGCGCCTGATGTCGCTGGAAGGTCGCCTGCTGCGTCTGGCCGACTCCTATGGCATTTCCAGACAAGAGTTTTTGCAGAACTACTACCACCGCGAACTCGATCCTCAGTGGACGGACAAAGTGCGTGAGCTGGGTGTGCGCTGGCAGAAATTCGCCGATAACGAAAGCGCGCCGATCGGCCGCATTCGCGCCGACATCATCCAGCTCGCTACCGATATGGGCGTGGCGGTCGACGACTACCGCCGCATCGTCCAGACGGTGCAAAAGGGCGAGCGCGAGGCCCGTCAGGCCAAGACCGAAATGGTCGAGGCCAACCTGCGCCTCGTTATCTCGATCGCCAAAAAGTACACCAACCGCGGCCTGCAATTCCTCGACCTGATTCAGGAAGGCAATATCGGCCTGATGAAGGCCGTCGATAAGTTCGAATACCGCCGTGGCTACAAGTTCTCGACCTACGCCACCTGGTGGATTCGTCAGGCGATTACCCGCTCGATCGCCGATCAGGCCCGCACCATCCGTATCCCGGTGCACATGATCGAGACGATCAACAAGATCGTCCGCACGTCGCGCCAGATGCTGCACGAAATCGGCCGTGAGCCGACGCCGGAAGAACTGGCCGAAAAGCTGGCCATGCCGCTGGAAAAAGTGCGCAAGGTGCTGAAAATCGCCAAGGAGCCGATCTCGCTCGAAACCCCGATCGGGGACGAAGAGGATTCGCACCTCGGCGACTTCATCGAAGACAAGAACGCCGTCCTGCCTATCGACGCGGCGATCCAGTCGAACCTGCGCGAAACCACCACCCGCGTGCTGGCCTCGCTGACACCGCGTGAAGAGCGCGTGCTTCGTATGCGCTTCGGCATCGGCATGAACACCGACCACACGCTGGAAGAGGTCGGTCAGCAGTTCTCGGTGACGCGCGAACGTATCCGTCAGATCGAAGCGAAGGCGCTGCGCAAGCTGAAGCACCCCAGCCGGTCGCGGAAACTGCGCTCGTTCCTGGACTCCTAAGTTCCGGGGTCTGGGGCCTGCGGCCCCAGAGTCTTCTAAACCCAAAGAAAAACCCCGCTCGAAAGAGTGGGGTTTTTCTTTGGGGTAAAGGTCGTGGGGTCACGACCCCACACCCCTTAACTTGGCCAGGTATCCGGCGACAGCGCCAAAACATCCCCCGCCAGATACAGCGAGCCGCAGATCAGAACGCGCGTAGGACCACCCGCGATGCGCACCACCGCTTCGGTCACACTCTCCGCCGTTTCCGCCTTGAAGCCGCTTCGAGCCGCTGTCTCGGCCAGTTCGGCTGGCGGAATCACCGCGTCTGACGAAAAGCCAACGCAGGTGATATGCGCTTCAAGGCCTTTGAAGTGCGCGAAAAACTCCGCCGCATCCTTGGTGTTGATCAGACCGCAGATCAGGTGCAGCGGCTTCGGATCGCGCATTTGCAGGTGATCGATATGCGCCCGTAAGGCGCGGGCCGCGTGCGGATTGTGCCCGCCATCGAGCCACAGTTCCGAGCCTTCCGGAAGCGCCGCAACCAGCGGCCCCGCCTTCAGACGCTGCATCCGTGCGGGCCATACTGCCGTTTGCAGGCCCTGATCGATAGCCTCCGGAGACCAGCCCATAAGCCGCGCCGCTTTGATAGCCAGAGCCGCATTGTCGATCTGATGCGCGCCGGGCAGACGCGGCAGGCTGAGGTCCAGCAGCGCATCTTCCTCCTGAAACACCAGTCGGCCGTTTTCCCCATAGGCATCGAAGCCCTGCCCTGCCGTATAGAGGGCGCTGCGCGCTTTTAAGGCGGCACGTTCGACGACCGCTTCCGCCTCGTCCGGCTGTCGCGCGCTGATCGCCGGGCAGCCGGGCTTGATGATACCCGCCTTCTGCTTGGCAATGGTCGTCAGGTCGGTGCCCAGAAAGGCCTGATGGTCGTAGTCGATGGGCGCAATAATGCTGATCTTTGGTTCACGGACAATATTGGTGGCGTCCAGCAAACCGCCCAGTCCCGTTTCCAGGAGAAGCACATCCGACTCGACCTCCGAAAAGGCCAGAAACGCCGCTGCCGTGGTGGCTTCGAAAAAGGTCAGGGGCTTACCGGCATTGGCTTTTTCGACACGATCCAGCACGTCCGCCAGATAATCGTCCGTAATCAGACGACCTGCGACGCGGATACGTTCGGCGAAGCGCACCAGATGCGGCGAGGTGTAGACATGAGCGCGCAATCCCTGCGCTTCGGCCATGGCTCTGAGCAGGGCCAGAGTCGAGCCCTTGCCATTGGTGCCGGCCACATGAATGACCGGCGGCAAACGGTCCTGCGGATTGCCCAGCGCTTCGCACACGCGCAGCATCCGATCGAGCGTCAGATCGATCTTCTTGGGGTGCAGGGCTTTGAGCCGCTCCAGAGGCGCATCGAAAGGCAAAAGGCGGTCGGTCATACCTTGCTCTTAGCATCTCCCCTGAAATCAGGGGAGGGCTTTCAACTCATCCTGCTCCGGACGACGGACAAGCCACACTGTCGTTGCTCGCATAGTGACACGCGATACGCGTCTCTGACTGCCAGGTAATAAATTGGGAAAAACAGTGCGGCTGAGTTCGACGGCCATGCGCCACTCACCTACCCGCTAACTTATTAAACAATAAGCATAAGTGTGAGTGGTGGAGCTAAGCGGAGTCGAACCGCTGACCTCTTGAATGCCATTCAAGCGCTCTACCAACTGAGCTATAGCCCCATCTCATTTCGATGGTCCCGCTGGCGTCGCCGCCGCTGAGGTGGCGACTTCTAGGGCAAGCGTTTTTCAGTTGCAAGCGCTTTTTCCAAGATTTTCTGATTTTTTCACAGGTCCGTGAATGGCTCCGCAAGGTGCCATGAAAAAAGCCGCGAAGCGTGAACTTCGCGGCTTTTTCTGTCCTGTGTCGGACGATCAGATGTCGTCTTCGCTGTCTTCGCCGGGCAGGCCGTCGATGTCTTCGTCGAACGTATCGTCTTCATCGTCTTCGAGGAAGGGCACGTCATCGGCATCGTCGTCGGTCAGGTCGGCGTCTTCGATGTCCATGTCGACGGCGTCAGGCGCGACGCGCGCAGGATCGGCCGGATCGAGTTCGTCGTCTTCGTCGGCCAGCAGCGTGTCGTCGGCAACGACCTCATCGATTTCCGGAGTGATGATTTCCGGTTCTTCGTCCTCATCCTCGTCGCCGGGGGTCTTGCCCTTGACCTGATCTTCGGCCTCGTCGTCCATTTCGTATTCGTCAGGCGCGACCGGGCGGACGCGGGTGCGACGGGTGCGCAGCGCTTCTTCGGGATCGAATTCGTTGTCGCATTTCGGGCAGTGGGCGGGGCGCTTGTTCAGGTCGTAGAACTTCGCCGTGCAGTTGGGACAAATCTGTTTGGTGCCAAGGGCGGGATCAGCCACGGAGCGTCCTCATATAGTGGAAAAATTTCAAGCTTTGGCCTCCCTTGCCACCAGATCGTCCGCCTGTCAAAACGGATTTTCGGCATCTGTTCCGATTTTTTGCCATTCCGTGAGCGGACGGCCGCACGGGAGGGGCTTGCCGGCCAGCGTTTCCCTCTCTAAAAGCCGCGCGCATGACGGATTCCCTCATCATCGCCTTCGACGGACCCGCCGCTTCGGGCAAGGGCACCCTGGCCTCGGTCATCGCGCAGGATTACGGCCTGCCTATGCTCGATACCGGCCTGATCTACCGCGCGGTCGGTTTTCAGCGCGCGCAGAAGGGGCTTTCGCTGGACGATGTGCAGCCGATGGTCGAAATCGCCCGGACGCTGGATACCGAAACGCTCGACAATCCCGCCTTGCGCGGCCGGGAGGCGGGTGAGTGGGCCTCTCAGGTCGCCGCCATTCCCGAAGTCCGCGAGGCCCTGAAGCAGTTTCAGATCGATTTCGCCCATCAGGCGGGCGGCGCCGTGCTCGACGGACGCGACATAGGTACGGTGATTGCGCCGGACGCCGATGTGAAGATCTTCGTCACCGCCCGCGCCGAGGTCAGGGCGCACCGCCGTTGGCTGCAACTGGTCAAGGGCAATCCGAACCTGAGCTTCGAAGAGGTGCTGACCGACATTCGCCTGCGGGACGAGCGCGATTCCTCGCGCGCTTCTGCCCCGCTTGAGAAAGCGGCGGATGCCGTCTTGCTTGATACGACCGATTTAGGTATAGAGGCGGCCATCGAACATGCGCGACGCATCGTGAAGGACCGCCGCGGCTCTTTTTAAGGGCCAATCTCACCGGCGCTCTTTTTCAGGCAGGATCACGAACGGCGCCCTCGCGGACCCTTCCGGGTTTTCCGGCATGTGACATTCCCATCCCAAAGCCGCTGTTCGTGTGGCCGAAGCCGTGCGCTTCGCCGTTCCTGTCCGCTTACGCCGTCTTCGTCGCGGCCATGCCTCAGCGCCAACCCAAAACTGAGATTACATGAGCGATTACAATCCGTCGCGTGACGATTTCGCAGCCCTTCTGGACGAATCCCTCCACGGCCGCGACATGCTCGAAGGTCAGGTCGTACACGGCCTGGTCGTCGGTCTGGAAAAGGACTTCGTTATCGTCGATGTCGGTCTGAAGACCGAAGGCCGCATCTCGCTGAAGGAATTCGGCTCGGACGCCGCCAACATCAAGGCCGGCGACACCGTCGAAGTCTATCTGGAACGCGTCGAAAACGCCATGGGCGAAGCGGTCATCAGCCGTGAGAAGGCCCGCCGCGAAGAAGCCTGGACCCGCCTTGAAGTCATCTTCAACAAGGGCGAGCCGGTCATGGGCACCATCGTCGGCCGCGTCAAGGGCGGCTTCACCGTCGATATGGACGGCGCTTCGGGCTTCCTGCCCGGTTCGCAGGTCGATATCCGTCCGGTGCGCGACATCGCCCCGCTGATGGGCAAGGAACAGCCCTTCGCCATCCTGAAGATGGACCGTCCGCGCGGCAACATCGTCGTGTCGCGTCGCGCCATCCTCGAAGAAGCGCGCGCTGAACAGCGCACCGAGCTGGTCGGCCAACTGGCCGAAGGCGAAATCCGTGACGGCGTCGTCAAGAACATCACCGACTACGGTGCGTTCGTTGACCTCGGCGGCATCGACGGCCTGCTGCACGTCACCGACATGTCGTGGAAGCGCGTCTCGCATCCGTCGCAAGTCCTCAACGTCGGCGACAGCGTCAAGGTTCAGATCATCAAGATCAACCCGGACACGCAGCGCATCTCGCTCGGCATGAAGCAACTGCAGTCCGATCCGTGGGACGGCGTCGAAGCCAAATACCCGGTCGGCGGCAAGTTCACCGGTCGCATCACCAACATTACTGACTACGGCGCGTTCGTCGAACTGGAGTCGGGCGTCGAAGGTCTGGTGCACGTTTCGGAAATGTCCTGGACCAAGAAGAACGTCCATCCGGGCAAGATCGTTTCGACTTCGCAGGAAGTCGACGTGGTCGTGCTGGAAGTCGACGCCGGCAAGCGCCGCGTGTCGCTGGGCCTGAAGCAAGCCCAGAACAACCCGTGGGACGACTTCCTGTCGAAGCACCCGATCGGTTCGGTGATCGAAGGCGAAGTGAAGAACGCGACCGAATTCGGTCTGTTCGTCGGCTTCGAAAACGACATCGACGGCATGGTGCACCTGTCGGACCTCGACTGGAACGTGGCGGGCGAAGAAGCCATCGCCAAGTACAAGAAGGGCGATGTCGTCAAGACCAAGGTTCTGGACGTCGACGTCGAAAAGGAACGCATCTCGCTGGGCATCAAGCAGCTTGGCGGCGATCCGATGTCGGGCGACACCTTCCGCAAGGGCCAGACCGTGACCGTGACCGTGACTGAAGTCACTTCGGGCGGTATCGAAGTCAAGTTCGGTGAAGATGACGCGCCGGTTTCGGCCTTTATCCGCAAGTCGGACCTGTCGCGCGACCGTAACGAGCAGCGCGTTGAGCGTTATGCCGTGGGTGACCGCGTCGACGCCCAGATCACCAATGTCGACAAGGCCGCCCGCAAGGTGTCGGTGTCGATCAAGGCTCTGGAAATGGCCGATGAAAAGCAGGCCATCGAACAGTACGGCTCTCAGGACTCCGGCGCTTCGCTGGGCGACATCCTGGGTGCGGCCCTGCGCGGCCAAACCAAAGAGTAAGTACAGGAATAAGGCCTGACGGTCTGTTTCCCGCCCCCGGTTCTCAGGTTCGCAAGGCCTGAAAACCGGGGGCTTTTTTTGTGCGCCGCAGCGCCCGATGCGCGGTATGTAGCCGGTTACAGAGTGGTATTGTGCGCAAACGTACCTCAAGAGGCATTAATTTTTGAAACAACCCCTTGAAGGGGCTTTCATTTTCGATCATGCTCCCTCCATGTTGTGCTGACGGGTGTTCGGCTGCGTTGCAATGTGGCCATGTTTGTGGGGCCGCAGGATTAGCAGGCGCCTTCTATATTTTCGAACCTGGGTTCGGGGGATAAGATGTTAAAATCGGAACTGATCGAGCGTTTGGCGTCCGAATATCCGCATATGACGCAAAAGGACGTGGAACGGATCGTCAATCTGATCCTCGATTCGATGATAGAGACGCTCGAAAAGGGCGGCCGCGTCGAGCTTCGCGGCTTCGGCGCTTTCTCGGTGCGTTCGCGCCCGGCGCGCGTGGGCCGCAATCCCCGGACGGGTGAGGCGGTGTCGGTCCCGGCCAAGCACGTGCCGTTTTTCAAGAGCGGCAAGGAACTGCGTGAACGCCTGAATTTGACGGGTGACGACAACGAATAGGAGGCGCCCATGAGCATCGTTTCGGAATTCAAGACCTTCCTTATGCGTGGCAACGTCATCGACCTGGCGGTCGGTGTGGTTATCGGTGGCGCCTTCGGCAAGATCGTTTCGTCTCTGGTCGATAACATCATCATGCCGCCGATCGGCTTGCTGACGGGCGGGGTCGATTTCTCCGATCTCAAGCTGGTGCTGAAGGCCGCCGTTGGCGAAACGCCGGAAGTGGCCATCAGCTATGGCCTGTTCATCAATACCCTGATCCAGTTCGTGATCATCGGCGCGGCCATCTTCATGGTGGTCAAGGCCATCAATCGCCTGTTCCCGCCGCCTGCCGCTCCCGCGGCCCCGGCCGGACCTTCGGAGAAGGAACTGCTGGCGGATATCCTCGAAGAATTGAAGAAGAAATAAAAAAAGGCGCGGAGGGTTCCGCGCCTTTTTGTCTGTCTGGATAGACCGGTCTAAGCGAAAAGCGTGGTCAGGCCGATCAGTTCCAGATCGCGCGCCTTGATGAGGTAGACAGGTATGTCCTGCATATAGCCGCGCAGGCGACCCTTATCGTTGAAACGATCCTCGAAAGCCTTCCAGTCGATCAATTCGCTGATCATCTCGATATACTCGCCGGCCAGATATATACCGCCGCGCGCGCCCAGCATAAGGGCGGTGTCGGAAGCCATGGCGGCAAGGAAACCCTGACTTATGGAAATGGCTTCCACCGCACGCGCGTCGCCCGTGTGGGCCAGTGCCATGACTTCGGCGGCGTTAACGCGGCGGCTGTCGCCTTCGTCCACGCGGCCGAGGATTTCATAGATTTCCGCCAGGCCCTGCATGGAGACGACGCGCTCACGTGACACATGGCCGTATTTGCGTTCCAGATGCTCAAACACTTGCGCCTCGCGCGCCGTAGTGACGGCGAGGTCCGCATGACCGCCTTCGCATGGCAGAACGGTGGGGTGCCCCAGATCGTCGAGCACGATGCCGGCCAGGCCCAGGCCGCGCCCGGCGCCGACCAGCGCACGCGCCTGACCATCCTCGCCATCGCCGCCACAGACCTTGACCAGTTCCGAACTGAACAGGCGATCTACGGCCATGGCCTTGCATACGCAGTCATTGACGACATGCAGACGCTGGATATTCAACAGGTCGCGCAGATGCTGACGATCGACGCGGAAATTGTGGTTGGGCATGGCGAAGCCGCCATCGACCTCCCACCCGCAGGCCGACACCGCCGCGGCCATGAGGTCGGGCTGGTTGTTGGCTTCGAGAAAATCGACTATGGAGGCGTTGAATTCTTCGACCGACTTGCACGGATACAGCGTGGCGTCGGACGGACGTTCGCCCGGCGTCACTAGCGCCAGTTTCATATGGGCGCTATTGGAGAGGTCGCTCAAAAGAACGGCAGTCATATAGTTTTCCCCTGTCAGGTATGCGCCAATTAAAGCCGGCGCGTTTTTTGTGATTCAAGAATTACCCTTAATTCTTGATTTTTCTTAAAGCTCGATACATTTGACGTAAAAATCAAGGCGTTTCATGACTATCAAGGCAAAAATTTGCGGTATTACGGATGATGATAGCGCTCGCATCGCGATAGATGACAGCGCTGGCATGTTAGGCTTCATCTCATTTCCGAAAAGTCCGAGACATCTTGACTTGGATCGCATGGCGCAGTTGATTGCAAATGCGACCGCCTATACTGCACGCGTCGGTAAAAACGTGAAATGTGTCAGTGTATTGGTCGATCCGCACGATTCGCTTCTGGAAGCGATTGCGCAGAAGGTCCGCCCCGACCTTATCCAGTTGCACGGCCATGAGAGTCCGGAGCGCGTGCGTCATATCCGTGAACGATTCGGCATCCCCCTGATCAAGGCGATCAGCGTCGAAACCCGTGCCGATGTCCTGTCCGCAACGCCCTATGAAGACTTTGTCGAGCACCTGCTGTTCGACGCCAAGCCGCCCAGGGACGCCACCCTGCCCGGCGGGGTCGGGGCACGGTTCGACTGGACGCTGATGGAGGGCTATCCTGCAAGACGGCCGTGGCTGCTGGCGGGTGGACTCACCCCCTGGAACGTGGCCGAGGCCGTATCGCAGTCGAAAGCCAACATGGTCGATGTTTCTTCTGGTGTTGAGCGGTCGCCGGGACTAAAAGACGCAGCACTGATCTCTCAGTTTCTTAAGGCCGTAAAAGGGCTTTAGTTCAAAAGGACCTTTCCCCGTGGATGACGCCATCCTGACCAATCGCTACAACATGCCGGACGCCAAAGGGCGCTTCGGTGATTTCGGCGGGCTCTATGTCCCCGAAACCCTCATGCCGCTCGTTCTCGAACTGGGCGAAGCGTGGGCCCAGGCGAAACAGGATGAGGCCTTTTGGGCGGAGTATCATCACCTTCTCAAATACTTTGTCGGTCGCCCCAGCCCGCTCTATCTGGCGGAGCGTCTCACCGACTATTTCGGCGGTGCCAAAATCTATTTCAAGCGCGAAGAGCTGAACCACACCGGCGCGCACAAGATCAATAACTGCATCGGTCAGATCCTGCTGGCGCGGCGTATGGGCCGCACGCGCATCATCGCTGAAACAGGCGCCGGTCAACACGGTGTGGCTTCGGCTACGGTGTGCGCCAAGTTTGATCTTCCGTGTACGGTCTATATGGGCGCACTGGACGTTGAGCGCCAAAAACCCAATGTGTTTCGTATGCAGTTGATGGGCACGAAGGTGCACCCGGTGACCAACGGCAACGGCACGCTAAAGGACGCCATGAACGAGGCCCTGCGCGACTGGGTCACCAATGTTCATGACACTTACTATATGATCGGCACCGCCGCCGGCATGCACCCCTATCCGGAAATGGTTCGCGACTTCCAGACCATCATCGGCAAGGAAACGCGCCAGCAGATACTCGAAGCCGAAGGCCGTCTGCCGGATGCCGTCATCGCCTGCGTTGGCGGAGGCTCCAACGCCATCGGCATGTTCCACCCCTTCATCGACGATGAGAGCGTGAAGATTGTCGGTGTCGAAGCCGCCGGTCACGGGCTCGACGTTTATAATGGTCACGCCGCTTCGCTGAACGGCGGTCGTCCGGGGGTGCTGCACGGCAACCGCACCTATCTGCTTCAGGATGACGACGGTCAGATTCTCGAAGGCCACTCGATCTCGGCGGGTCTCGACTATCCGGGTATCGGGCCGGAGCACGCGCACCTGTTCGATACGGGGCGCGCCCGCTATGTCTACGCCACCGACGAAGAGGCGCTGGCGGCCTTCCAACTGACCTCCAAGCTCGAAGGCATCATCCCGGCGCTCGAATCCTCGCACGCCATCGCCCGTGTCGGCGATCTGGCCAAAGAGGTCGGTAAGGACGGTATCGTCGTGCTCAACCTGTCGGGTCGCGGCGATAAGGACATCTTCACCGTGGCGAAAGCCCTCGGTCAGCAAATGGGGAATCTCTAACCGTGTCAGTCGCGCGTATCAACGCCCGCTTCGCCCAGCTCAAGGCGGAGAACCGGGCCGCTTTTGTCTCCTACATCATGGCCGGGGACCCGGATCTCGAAACCTCTTTCGACGTGCTGAAGGGCTTGGCCGAGGCCGGGGCCGACATTATCGAGCTGGGCTTCCCCTTCTCCGACCCCATGGCCGAAGGCCCGATCATTCAGTTGGCCGCCGAGCGTTCGCTGAAGAACGGCACCAGGATCGCCGACGTTTTCGCCCTCGCTTCACGGTTTCGTGAAATTAATCACGACACACCGCTGATTCTGATGGGCTACATGAATCCGGTCGAGAATATGGGCTATCCGGCCTTCGCCGAAGCCTGCGCCAAGGCTGGCGTCGATGGCGTGATCGTCGTCGATTGTCCGCCGGAAGAAGCCGAACGTCTGATTGATGCGCTCGATGCCGCCGATGTGGCCCTGATCCGTCTGATCACCCCGACCAGCGACGACAATCGACTGAAAACGCTGGTGAAGCGCACCAAGGGCTTCGTCTATTACGTCTCCGTGGCGGGCGTCACCGGCGTCAAGGAAGCCGATGCCGAGGGTATCCGCGACGCCGTGGCCCACGTTCGCGAAGTCGCCAGCCTGCCCGTCGTCGTCGGTTTCGGCATCAAGACGCCGGAGCGTGCCGCCGAAATCGCCCGTATCGCCGACGGCAGCGTCGTCGGCTCGGTTCTGGTCGATTCAATAGCGAAATCTTTACTTGAAAATTCGCCTGTCAGGACAAAAGTACTGGAAACCGCCGGTCTTTTGGCTCAGGCTGTCCGTAACGCAAGAAACTAGGCCCTCAAACTCTGAAGACGCGGCGGAAAGGGATTGTTAACCCTTTGTTCGCACGACGCACCTTAGAGAAACGCATAGATTTTTGAGCGCCCCCGGAGTTTAGTGACCTGTATGGCCATTGCCGACAAATTAGCCAAGAGTAGACGCGCCTTGCCGAATCCCGCCCGCCCCACGGACCGCCGCGACAGCGGTGGCTGGCTCGCCAAGATCGCCCCCGGCGTCTCCAAGTTCGTGTCCAAGCGCGAAACGCCTGAAAATCTGTGGGTCAAGGACCCCGATACGGGCGAGATGATCTATCGTCCTGACCTGGAGGCCGCCCTGTGGGTGACGCCGACGGGTCGGCACATGCGCATCAATGCGCAAACACGTCTGTCCTTTACCTTCGACAACGGTGAATACGAAGCCCTCGACACGCCCGCTGTGCCCGAAGACCCGCTGCATTTCTCCGACGGCAAGCCTTACGCCCAGCGCCTCAAGGCGGCGCGCGATGCGTCTGGCGCGAAGGACACCATGCAGATCGGCTATGGCAAGGTATCGGATGTGCCCTGCGTCGTGCTGGTGCAGGACTTCACCTTTATGGGTGGCTCGCTTGGCATGGCTGCGGGCGAAGCCTTTATTGCCGCCTGCCGTTACGCGGTTGAGCGCAAGGTGCCGCTGGTCGCCATCACGGCTTCGGGCGGGGCGCGGATGCAGGAAGGCACGCTCTCCCTGATGCAACTGGCGCGCACGACACTCGCCATTCAGGAACTCAAGTCGGCGCAACTGCCGTACATCGTCGTTCTGACCGACCCGACCACGGGCGGCGTCTCGGCCTCCTACGCCATGCTGGGCGACATCCATCTGGCAGAGCCGGGCGCGCTGATCTGCTTCGCCGGCCCGCGTGTGATCGAGACCACTATCCGCGAAAAACTGCCTGAAGGCTTCCAGCGCGCCGAATACCTCGTCGACAAAGGCATGGTGGACCGTGTCGTTCCGCGTGCAGAGCTTCCCGAAGTGCTGGGCGCGTTGATGTCCATGCTGATGGATGGCAAGCGTCGGGTGGCCTGATTGATCACAGGTTTGAGGGGTCTCAGACCCCATTCGTGCCTTATATTCGGATCAATCGATATGTTCCGGCTTTGAACTCACAGTCTCATTAGACCGGCACTGCCAGCACCACCATTTAAACAAAGCCGTCCTTCAAGGCGGCTTTGTTTCATTTCCCGTGCCACGAAGCGCAAGGCAGCACCCCTATGCTTGCAACAGAAATCATGCATATCAGCGGAGGACGGCTTGGCGATGCCGTCTGCCATCTACGCCTTAAGGGGGAGGCGATATCTTATTACAAAATCCTGTATTTGTGGATAGTTACAATCTCCATCATAGGCATGTCCGCAGCGGTCGCACTGATTGGCGCCATAATAATCAATAGATTTTTTGATGCAGGCCTGCCCATTGGCGATATCACCATCATGGACGTCCTTTTCGTCACGTGGCTTAGCTTTCCTATGTATGGCATGGCGCGCTTTCTCAAATGGTGGGTGACAAAATCGGTGCAGTGAGCCTACCCGGTTCATGCCCATCGATACCTGCTGCATCCTTATGGCAATTCTCCTCACCCTCCCCATCTCTGCATAAAGGAGGCCTTCATGAGCGATATCATCGACAATACGGCGCAAAGCCGTTTCGAACTGACCCGCGACGGGTACGTCGCCTATGCCGACTACCATCTGCAGGGCGAGGTGCTGAATATCGACTACGTCTTCGCACCGCCGGAATTGCGCGGCTCAGGCGCGGCCGGCGAGTTGATGAAGGGCATTGTGGCCGCCGCCCGCACGCGCGGTCAGAAGATCCACCCCATCTGCGGCTACGCGGCGGCGTGGCTGAAACGCTCATCCGAGAGCTACGATCTGCTGATCTAGCGTTTATAGCGCAGCGACAGCATCACGGAACGGCGGTTGTCGTAGCTGAGGATGCCCTCGCCCGTGCGTTGGATGGGGATGTCCGCGTCCAGCGCATTGTCGACCGTTAGGCGCAAACTGAGATCATCCGTCACCGGTCGTTCGGCTCTCAGACGCAGCTTCGACGCCGGCGACAAACGCTGACGGTTGAGATCGTCCTCGAAGCTTTCGCCGATGAACAGCCCGTCCGCACCAAGCTCGGTCTCCCCGACACGGTAATCCGCCCCCAGCGACAGCAGATAGGCCTGGGCCTGCGCCGGACGCTTGCCTTTCAGCGCCGGATCGCCGCCCGTCATTTTGGCATCGGTCAGGGTGCCGGACATAGTCAGGTTGAGGCGCTCCGAGGCCCGCCATCGCGCGGAGAGTTCCAGACCTGTGGCGCGCACCTCACCGGCGTTCTGACGCTGACGCAGCACGCCGCCTGCCGGGATAAACCCCGCCGTGGGGAAGGTGCCCGGCCCGAAGCCGATGGTGATATTGCTGATCGGGTCGCTGAGGCGGTTATGGAAGACGCCCATATCGATACTTAGCGCCTCACCGGCATAACGCCAGCCCGCTTCAATGCCACTGAGCTTTTCCGGCTTCAGAGCGCTGTTGGCCTCGGTGACGTCATTACCGACTCGAAACGGGCGATAAAGCTCATTAAGCGACGGTGGGCGGAAACCGTTATAGACCGCCGCGCGCCACTGATGCGGACCCGCTTGGCGAGTGATACCGAGCCGTGCCGACCCCACCGTCGCCTCAGCGTCTTCGGGGTGAATATCGAGAACCGGCGCGCCATTGGTCAAATCGTCCTCCCGACGGAAACCGCGTGTCGCCTGCCAGCGATCGGCGCGCACCGCGGCGGTCACACTGACCGCACCGAAGCGCCGCGTGCCCTGTATATACAGGCCCGCCACGTCGGTACGGCCACCGGCCGCCCGGTAGCGCGTGGCCATGCCGTTCATATAACGGAAACGTTCGCGCGCTTCGCCTTCGCTGCGGCGGGCATCGACCCCGGCTTCCCATTCGCCGCTTTCGCTTTCGCCGCGCAGGGCCGCATTGAGGCCGTAGCCTTCGGCGGGCGTGGCGAACTGATCATTGGCCAAAGACGTGCCGGTCCGCCCGCTGAGCACCGAGACGGAGCGGTTGGTGAGATCGCTGTCACGATACCAGGCCTGAAGCCGGTAGCCCCGCCCGGTATCGCCGGTCGGGCGGGTCAGGCTGACGGCGTACTGGTGGCCGCTGGCATTGGCCGTCGCGCCGGACAGACCCGTATCGCGGCGGCTGTCGTAAGTCCCCGCCAAAAGGGTCAGGTCGTGCACGCCGATCTCGCGGTGCCACACGGCCAGAACGGCGTCATCGTCCCCGGAGACGCCCTCGTCCGCGGCCCCGCGTTGCGGTGCGCGCACGGCAGCGTCGCCATAACGGCGGGCGCGGCTGTAGTGGAGGCTCAAGCCCCCCACTCCGGCATTGAGCTGAGCGCCCCAATTACCGCTGTCACCCCAGTCGAGACCGCCGGAAAACCCGCCCTGCGTCGGCGCAAGGTCCATATCGACCACACCGGTCAGGGCACCGGCCCCATAGGCTCCGCCGCCCGCGCCGCGCACCACACGCGCGCGGTCGATGGCGTCCGTCGGCAGGCCGGCCCAGATCACCCAGCCGCCGAACGGATCGTTCTGCGGCACGCCATCCAGCGTCACCAGGGCCCGCCCGGCCCCGGACGGCGCAATGGCCCGCAGGGACAGGCCCTGAATCGTAGGATTGGCGGTCAGGCTGGATTGGCGGCGAAAGAGCGAGGCCCGCGCCTCGCCCTTCAACGCCTCATCGAGACTGGCCGCCGCTTCCAGAGCCGGCTTGCCCACGGTAAGCGTGGAAAAGGCCGCATCGCCGCTGAACGGCTTGAGCCGTCCGCGCACGACGATTTCCGCCTCCTCCGCCCCCGCCGGTACGGCCAGTGAAAGCCCTATCAGCAAAGGCAGAGGCAGATTGGCTTTCATGCGTTTTACCACGTGGTCGGCTTGGGATTGCGATCGAAGCCCATCTGATGCCAGTAGGGATAGATCGGCTGGCGGCGGCTGACGGCGTCGAGGCGCGCCACCTGATCGGTCGTAAGGTCCCAGCCGACGGCGCCCAGATTGGCCTTGAGCTGATCGGCATTGCGCGCGCCGACGACGATATTGGCGACGCCGGGACGTTGCAGCAGCCAGTTGAGCGCCACCTGCGGCACGGTCTTGTCCACCTCGCGCGCGATCTCGCCCAGCACATCGACGACGTTGTAAAGGTGTTCAGTATCCACCGGCGGGCCGCCGGCCTCGCCGCCCTGGGCGATACGGCCTTCGCTGGCCGGCTGATCACGGCGTATCTTGCCGGTCAGGCGGCCCCAGCCGAGCGGCGACCACACCATCGTCCCCACACCCTGATCGAGGGTCAGGGGCATCAGCTCCCATTCGTATTCGCGCCCGATCAGCGAATAATAGCCCTGATAGGCGACATAGCGGCTGAGACCCAGACGGTCGGAGGCCGCCAGCGACTTCATCAGGTGCCAGCCGGAAAAATTCGACGCACCGATATAGCGCACCTTGCCCGAGGTCACGAGCGTGTCGAGGGTGGACAACACCTCTTCGACCGGCGTCAGGGCGTCGAAGCCGTGCATGAAATAGACGTCGATATGGTCGGTGCCGAGGCGCTTCAGGCTGCCTTCGACCGAACGCAACAGGTGGTAGCGCGATGAGCCCTTGTCGTTGGGGCCGTCGCCCATGGTGAAGGTGCCCTTGGTCGAAATCAGGACGTCATCGCGACGGCCCCTGATCGCCTGCCCCAGAATGTCTTCCGACGCGCCGCGCGAATAGACGTCTGCCGTATCGAAGAAGTTAACGCCGTGATCCAGGCACAGATCGACGAGATTTTTGGCCTCGGCCACATCCGTCGCGCCCCATTTGGAGAACATGTCACCCTTGCCGCCGAAGGTGCCCGTGCCGAAGCTGAGGACCGGCACTTTCAGGCCGGACCGGCCCAGATGTCTGTATTGCATGTCAAATCTCCTGATACGGAAAAGGCGCGCTGCGAAAAGGTTGCGACGCAGCATAAAACCTATGCTCAACGGATATAGGGCACAGCAGACGGGTTTACAGCCGGACCCAAATGATTTTATGCTGTCCCTACTGCACCGCCAAAAATCAAAAATATATCCCCAAAATACTTCGAGGATTACCGCATGGGCCAGATGATCGAGCTCACCCGTCCCGATGGAGGCACGATATCGGCCTACCGTTCGGAAATCGATCCGGCGCGCCCCAGTGTGATCGTACTGCAGGAGTGGTGGGGCCTCAACGACCATATCAAGGCCATTGTCGATCGCTTCGACGCCGAAGGCTTCAACGCACTGGCCCCCGATCTCTATCATGGCCGCGTGACCAGAGACGCCGACGAAGCCAGCCATATGATGAACGGGCTCGACTTCCCCGGAGCGGTGCACGAAGACATTGCCGCCGCCCTGGCGTCTCTGAAAGAAATCAACGACAAGGTTGCTGTGATGGGCTTCTGCATGGGCGGCGCTCTGACCATCGCCGCCGCAGCGCGCCTGACCGGTTTTTCGGCTGCCGTGTGTTTCTACGGCATTCCGCCGCGCGAATTCGCCAGGCCGGGCGATATTGCCGTGCCGTTTCAAGGGCATTTCGGCAAGAAGGACGACTGGGTCACGCCGGAAGTCGTGGCCAAGATCGAGAGCGACATGCGCGCCGCCGGCCGTCATCCGGAACTTTACAGCTACGACGCCGACCACGCCTTCTTCAACAAGACCCGCCCGGAAGTCTACGACGAGGAAGCCGCCGATCTGGCGTGGGAACGCACCATCGATTTCCTCGGCGATAACCTTTAAATTTATTGAGGTGCGATCTGCGCCCGTTTGGCCGTCAGGGCCGAACCGCCCGAAGCCAGTACGACCAGGCCGATAGCCAGCCATTGCGGCCCGCTCAGCGCCTCGTGCAGCAGGATAAGCCCGGACAGGGCCGCCAGCGCGGGCTCAAGGCTCATCAGGATGCTGAAGGTCCGCGCCGGAACGCGTTTGAGCGCGAACATCTCAAGCGTATAGGGCACGGCGCTGGACAGCAGCGCCACCATCAAGCCCGTCAGCAATATCTTCGGCTCGAACAGGGGCACCCCTATGGTCGCAAGAGCTACCGGCAGGGAAACCAGACAGGAAAAGGCCACGCCGAAACTGACGGCCTGACCTTCCGGAACCCGCTTCGCCACGATCTGCCCGACCAGAATATAGGTCGCCCAGCCCACGCCCGCCGCAATGGCCAGCGCTACGCCGATGGGATCGAGCGCCGTCCCGCCCGCGTGCGGCAGAAGCAGCCACAGGCCCAAAGCGGCGCAGGCAATCCAGACAAAATCGATAGGACGGCGTGAGTTCCATACGGCGACGCTCAACGGTCCCATAAACTCGATGGCCACCGCGATCCCAAGCGGAATACGCTGAAACGACAGGTAAAAGCACAGGTTCATCACGCCGAGATTGAGACCGAACAGGGCCAGCCACTTCCACGCCTGGCGTTCGGGCAGGTTACGCCACGGCCGAAACAGCGCCATCAGGAACAGGGCTGCCAGGGTCTGACGGAGGGCCGTGGCGCCCAGAGGGCCGACGGTAGAAAACAGCGACTTGGCGATGCCTGCCCCGAACTGAAACGACATCATGCCGGCGATGACGCCAAGCACGGCCCACAGGGCAAGGCGTCCGGCAGCGCGTTCGGTCATGGCTGTATTTGCCCCTGACGTTCAACCCCGGTTTTCTCACCAAAGTACAGCACGACCCAGCCGATCAGGGCGCACAATGCCATGACCGCCACGATCGGCGTCAGGCTCTGGGCCTTGAGGCCCGACACCACCGCCGACACAACGGTGGCCAGACCGATCTGGGTGAAGCTCATCAGGGCCGAGCCCGAACCGATATCGCGCGTCAGACTGCTGATGGCCGTCGCCGACGAGTTGGGTCCGATAAAGCCGAGGCAGGACAGGATGAGGAACAGCATCACAACTGCGCCCCACACATTGAGCCAGTTGTTCCAGGCGCACAGCAGGAAAATCAGGACGAACACGCACTGGACGCTCAGCGCCACGCGCAGGATCTGCTTCGAGGTGTAACGGCGGTTGACGAAGACATTGACCTGACTGGAGCCGATGAAACCAACGCTCAGGCCCGCGAAAATCAGGCCGTAGATTTCCGGCTTGATATGGAAGATTTCCATGAAGATGACCGGCGAACCCGATACGTAAATGAACAGGCAGCAGAAGGAGAAGCCGCCCGCAAACAGATAGGTGGCGAAGGTTCGGTTTCGATAGATGCTTAAGAACGTCTTGAGGATCGGCAGGGGTTTCAGCGACACGGTCGGGTCGGCGGGTTTGCCGTCCGGCAGCACGGTCAGGACCAGAATGAGGATCAGGCCGACAATTCCGGCCAGAAAGGCGAACACCCAGTGCCAGTCGAGCCAGGCCGCCACCACGCCGCCTATGGTCGGAGCCAGCAGCGGCGACACGCCGATGGTCAGGATGATCAGCGAGATGATCTTGGCCGTGTCCTTGGGCGGGAAAAGGTCACGCACCAGCGACATCGCCGCCACCGAGGCCGCGCAGCCACCTAAGGCCTGAAACAGGCGCAGCCACACCAGCACCTCGATATTGGGAGCGAAGACGCAACCGATCGAGGTCAGAACGAAGAGGGCCAGCCCCACATAGAGCGGCATCTTGCGGCCATAACGGTCGAGCAGCGGTCCGTAGATCAGCGGCCCCAGCGCCATGCCGGCGAAATAGGTCGACAGCGACAAACCGACCTCGGCTGTCGTCGTGCCGAAATCCGAAGCGATCTGACCGAAGGCGGGCAGATACATGTCGATGGCGAAGGGGCTGATGGTCGACAGCGCCCCCAGCGTAAAGATGACCAGAAACGGATTTTTGAGCGGCGGAGGCGCGGCTTCGGGAGCGGACATGACACACACAGACAAGCGGGAATTGCGGCGGTAATGGCCGTAGCCCGCCGCCCGGTCAAGTTATGTCATGAGGCGGATGGTCAACAAATGTAACCTTAGTCCTCCTCCCCTGTAGCGTAGCGGACGGAGGGTGGCGAAGTCAGTCCCTCAATTCAAGATGTATCTCACCGCGGATGAGCCCGGCAAAACGCTCACGATCCAGCGCCACAATCGGCATCTTGCCGTCGTAAAGCTCCTCGACGATCAGTCCCTCTGCCTCGCACAGATCGAGCACGTCGGTCAGAAAATCGGCCTTGTACTGTCCCTTGGCGCAGCCGAAGGTGGACAAGCGTGAACCGTAATCCTGCGCATTCTGCCCCAGCACATGCTCGATCAGCTTCTTGCGCCCGCGCGGGCTGTTGAAACGATAGAGCGCCGACATCAGCATCTGGGCCGCCTGGGTGGCATCGACCACCGGCGCGCGCGACAGGCAGTTGTCGCAGGTGCCGCAGTTGTCGCCCGGCACGTCACCGAAATAGCGGCGCACGCCCTTGCGGCGGCAGTCCGGACTATGGACAAACCTGAAGAAATCCCGCGCCTTGTCCTTTTGAACAGACAGGTCAGTATTGGTTTCGGTCTCGCGCATCCCCAGACGCCGCAGGGCCCAGCCGAGATCGGTCGAGCTATAGAGACAGACGCCCGAAGCCGGCTTGCCGTCACGCCCCGCCCGGCCGACTTCCTGCCAATAGGCCTCCAGCGACGAGGGCGGATCGGCGTGGATGACGAAACGCACATCGGGCTTGTTGATGCCCATGCCGAAGGCGATGGTCGCCACCATCACCTTGGTGCGGTCGGCGAGAAAATCGTGCAGTCGTTCGTCGCGCACCTTGGCCGGCAGACCTGCGTGATAGGCATCCGCCTTGAAGCCCTCCGCCGACAACTGCCGCGCCAGCTTTTCGGCGCCGTCACGCGACCCGGCATAGATGATGCCCGAAGCGTTCTTCTGCCGCCGCAGCATGTCGAGGATCATCTTCTGGGCGCTACCGGTACGGCGCATCAGACGCAGACTGAGGTTCGGGCGGTCGAAGCTGTCGATAATCTCGGCGGCAGTGTCGATATGCAGCGCTTTTTTGATGTCGGCGCGGGTGTGCGGATCGGCGGTGGCGGTCAGGGCCAGGGTGGGCACGTCGGGAAACAGGCCTTTCAGCTTGCCCAGCGCGCGGTATTCCGGCCGGAAATCGTGCCCCCATTGCGACACGCAGTGCGCTTCGTCGATAGCAATGAGGTTAACCGGCAAATTCGACAACTTGTCGAGCACAAAGCCCTGATTCAATGCTTCCGGCGACAGGTAGAGCATGTCGATCTCGCCGTCACGGGCGCGGTCCCACAGCCTGTACCGCTCGTCCATCGACAGGCTGGAATCGATCCGTTCGGCGCGCACGCCCTTCTTGACCAGCGCCTGCACCTGATCGGCCATCAGCGCGATCAGCGGCGAGATAACCAGTCCGAAGCCGGGCCGCATCAGGGCCGGGATCTGATAGCACAGGCTCTTACCGCCACCGGTCGGCAGAATGGCCAGCACGTCGTCACCGTTCAGAATCGCCGCGATGACGCGCGCCTGCTGCCCGCGGAAATCGTCGTAGTGGAACACCTTCTGCAGCGTCTCGCGCGCCGAACGCACCCGCTCCAGACCGGAGCCCGACAAGCCGTAACCGGCCTCCGGCGCGGGGTCATGAGGGTGATCGAGAAGCATATACGGTCCATTCGTCTGAATTACACCCCTCCCCTATAAGCTGCTTCGGGGGTGACGATACAAGGGCGGATAGGGCTTTTTGTCGGTGGTCAGGGATTTTTTATCGCTCATAATTTTGCCGGAATTGCCCGTCATCAGTAAAGACGGGGACGATCATGACGGAATTCGTGTGCCGCCGGGACCGCGGTACGGAGAAATCGGGCATGGGATGCGCAAATTAAAGGACGCGCGCCACAGGCTTTGATATATCCTTAACGAAATCTTTGCATGAAGCAGAAGCGAAACGCCGCGCAGCCGGTTTGGCAGGGCGGCGTCGTGGGGATAATGTATGGCTCTCGCCTTTAATATGAAGCGTCCGCCCGTGAAGGCTATCCTGTACTGGTTGACGGTGTTCACCGTCTGGGCGGTGATTTTCACCGTCGGTTTCATCGCCATTTTCGCGCTTGACCTGCCCGACACCTCGTCGTTGTACAAAACCGATCGCGCCCCTTCGATCACCTATCTCGATCGGTCCGGCGCGCTGGTGGCTGTGCGCGGCTCGCAGTTCGCGCCCCCCGTTGATATTGACGAACTGCCGGACTATGTCCCGGCGGCCTTTATCGCCATCGAAGACCGTCGTTTCTATCATCACTTCGGCTTCGACCCCATCGGCATGGGCCGCGCCGTGGTGCGCAACGCCACGCGTAAGGAAGGTGCCAACCTCGCCGGCGGCTCGACCATCACGCAGCAACTCGCGCGCAACCTGTTCCTGTCCAACGACCAGAACGTGAAGCGCAAGATTCAGGAACTGATCCTGTCGGTGTGGCTGGAGATGAAATTCTCCAAGAAGCAGATTCTGGCGCTCTACCTCAATCGCGTCTGGTTCGGCGGCGGCGCCACCGGCATCGAAGCCGCAGCCCAGCGCTATTTCAACAAGCCCGCCAAGGACCTGACCATAGGTGAGGCCGCCATGCTGGCCGGCATGATGAAGGGCCCGTCGCGCTATTCGCCCCTGTCGGACAAGGATCGCGCTATCCGCCGCACCGAGATCGTGCTGAACGAGATGGTCGACGCCAAGGTCATCACGCCGGAACAACGCGCCGAGGTGTTTAAGACGGGCATCAAGGTGTCGCGCACTCTGGCCACCGAACACGCGCAGTATTTCGTCGACTGGCTGCAATCCGAACTGGGCGAGATGATCGACATCAGCCAGATCAAGGACGACATCATCGTCGAAACCACGCTCGATTTGCCGATCCAGACCGACGCCGAACGCGCCGTGAAGGCGATGATGGAACGCGACGCCAAAAAGAAGGTGGAGCAGGCTGCGCTGGTTTCCATCGACGGCGAAGGCCGCGTGCGGGCGCTGATCGGCGGCGTGGCCTATGGCGACAGCCAGTTCAACCGCGCCATCGACGCCAAGCGTCAGGCCGGTTCGGCCTTCAAGCCCTTCGTCTATCTGACCGCCATGGAAACGGGTCAGTACCGCCCGGACACGCCGGTGGTCGATGAACCGGTGACCATCGGTAACTGGACGCCCGCCAACTATACCAATAAATATCTGGGCGACATCACCCTGACCACCGCGGTGGCGCAGTCGATCAATACGGTCGCCGCGCGCGTCGCCGACGAGGTGGGCCGTTCCAACGTCGCCTCGACGGCGCATCGCCTGGGCATTTCGTCCAAGATCAATACCGACCCGGCCATGGCCCTCGGCACCGCCGATGTGACCCCGCTGGAAATGGCCCGCGCCTACGTGCCCTTCTCCAATGGCGGCTATAAGGTGCAGCCCTACGGCATCGTGCGTATCCGCACGGTCAAGGGCAAGGTCCTCTATCAGCACAGCGCCAACGACAACCGCCAACTGGTCATCAGCAATCCGGCCCTGGGCTATATGAACCAGATGATGCGCGAAGTCGTGCGCTCAGGCACCGGTTCCGGGGTCCGCCTGACGCAGTTCGATATCGCCGGTAAGACCGGCACCACCTCGGATTATCGCGATGCGTGGTTCGTTGGCTATACGGGCGGCTTCACCACCGCCGTCTGGGTCGGACGTGACAACAATTCGCAGATGGCCAAGGTCACTGGTGGCGGCACGCCCGCGGCCATCTGGCGCGAATATATGTCGCGCGCCCTGACGCGTATCAAGGTTTCGACCATCCCGGCCGGCGCCGGTGCGCTTGACAGCGGTGCGACCACGGCCGTGGACGATCTGCTGGGCACCAATGCCAGCGCCGAGGCCCCGAACATCGTCATCGAACCGGCGCAGGAGCCGAAAACGGAAAATCCGCAATCGCTGGACGAGGTCTTCGAGGACGCCCAAAAGCGCACCCAATAGGTTCGCTTTACCCGATGCATTGACAACGCAATCAGTCACGAGGGTTAACGGTTTCGACGTACCGTTAACCCTTTTGCTTTTTATGCCCGTTTTCAACTGTGGAAGATCGCTTTTTCCTACAAATTTGTGGCCATCGCCCCGCGATCTTCAGATGTTGTTTAACAGTTTGACCGCAAAATTCGATCTGAGCATAGGCCTAGCCTGTTGGAATCATTAAGGATTGGGTAAGTATCTATGAAAGCGGCATTGGGCCTCGGATCGGCACAGTTCGGATGCGACTACGGCATCTCGAATCTGCGCGGCCGCGTGTCCGAAGACGAAGTCCGTCAGATCCTCGCCTACGCCGCCCAGTGCGGTCTGAAATCCATCGACGTTGCCCCCTACGAAGGCGATGTCGAACGCATACTGGGCCGCTGCTGGCCGTTCCCCTCTCCCTTCAAGCCGCAGATCCGCACGGTCAGCGCCGAGCGCGGTCTCGACTGGGTCGAATCCCGTTTGAAGCGTTCGGTCGATCATATGGGTCTGGCCCGCGTCGGCGTCGGCATGGTCGATGAAGCCTCGGACCTGATCGGCCCCAACGGCGACGCCCTGTGGGCGCGCATGGAAAAGCTCAAGGCCGACGGCCTCTTTTCGCGCATCGGCATTTCGGCCCGCTACGAAGACTCTCCCGTGGCGCTGGCCAAGCGCTTCAAGCCCGATCTCGTTCAGGTCCCGGCCTCGATCCTCGATCAGCGTCTCGTCCGCGAAGGCGCTCTGGAAGTCCTCGCCGGCATGGGCATTGAGGTGCAGGTGCGCTCGGTCTTCCTGCAGGGGCTGGTCTTCACCCCGCGCGAAGCCCTGCCACCCAATCTGCAACCGCTCGGTCCGCAATTGTCGCGCATCCGCCGCCACCTGCTGGAAACCGCCACTGATCCGCTGCACGCCGCTCTTAGCTACGCCCTCAACCTCAAAGGCGTCTCTTCGGTCATCGTCGGCGTCACCTCGGCCGCCGAACTGCGCGCCGTCATCGCCGCCTCGGACCGCCCGAAGCCGGACCTCGCCTGGCACGCCTTCGCGCTCGAAGACCCGATCGCGCTGACCCCGTCGTTGTGGCACGCCGACCTCAGCGACGATCCGCGCCTGCGCGAACGCCGCTCGGTCATCTGCGCGGCTTAAGGTTTAAGCACGGAAACAGATTTTCCGTGTTTTCCGCCCCTCAAATCATCCCTACATAGGCAGAGCCCTTACTTGCAGGACCGCCTATGCCCGAATTACCCGAAGTCGAAACCGTCCGTCGCGGCCTGACGCCCGCGCTGGCGCACGCGCGCCTGAGCGGCCTGCGCCTGCATCGGCCCAACCTGCGCTACGCCTTTCCCGATCGCTTCGCCGAACGCCTTGAGGGCGCGGAAATCCTGCGTCTGGAACGACGCGCCAAATACCTTCTGTTTCACCTCGACACGCAGGAGGTGTGGGTCACGCACCTCGGCATGACCGGGCGGTTTCAGGTGACCGAGGTCGACGGCGCGAGCCTGCCCCTCGACGGGAACTATTATCATGCCGTTCGCCCCGATCCTAAACACCTGCACGTTCAGGTACTGGCGCAAAAAAACGGTATTAAGCGCCTGATCGACTTCTACGACCCGCGCCGGTTCGGCTTCATGCTGTTGCTGAGGCCCGACGAACTCTATGCGCAGAGCTGGTACAAGGGACTGGGCATAGAGCCCCTCTCGGACGGCCTGAACGCCGATGCGCTCTATGCCCTGTTCCATGCGCGCCGCACGCCGCTCAAGACGCTCCTGATGGACCAGACGCTCATTTCAGGGCTCGGCAACATCTATGTCTGCGAAGCCCTGTGGCGGGCCGGTCTGTCGCCCGACCTGCCCGGAGAGCGCCTGAGTCATGCCAGAGCCGCCAACTTGACCCTGGCCGTGCGCGAGGTGCTGGAAGAGGCCGTGGCAGCGGGCGGATCGTCGATCAGCGATTTCGCTTCGGCCTCGGGCGAACTCGGCTATTTCCAGCACCGCTTCCGCGTGTACGACCGGGAGGGCGAAGCCTGTCTGAGGCCAGGTTGCCACGGCGTTATCGCGCGCAAAACCCATTCTGGGCGCTCGACTTTTTACTGCCCGACGTGCCAGAAAGGTTAAGGCCGTCCGGAGTCGCGAAAAAAGAGTCGTTCTGTGGATGATTCTTGCCCCGAAAGCGTTGACCTGTCTGCGCCCTTCGGTTATATCCCGCCCCCTTGAAATTCGTGTCGCGGCCCCCTTTAGAAGGCTGGCGCCGCGGCTCCTTTAACTTATCGTCCCCTGAGGTGATGAATGGCTAACAATCCCGGCGCCAAGAAAGCGATCCGCAAGATCGCCCGCCGTACCGAAGTCAACAAGGCGCGTCGTTCGCGCGTCCGTACCTACGTTCGCAAGTTCGAAGAAGCCCTGGCCGCCGGCGATGCCGCCGTCGCCAAGACGGCCTTTGTCGAAGCGCAATCCGAACTGATGCGCGCCGTGTCCAAGGGCGTGGTGCACAAGAATACCGGCGCCCGCAAGGTGTCGCGTCTGGCCGCCGCTCTCAAGAAGCTGGCCGCCTAAAAAATTCCCGCCTTTACAGACGCCAAACGTCACGCACTGAAAATGAGTTCAGTGCGCTGATGTTTGTCGTCTGCAAGGCATGCGATGCGTCCGGACGATCACCTATCGTCCGCATCTTGGCTTTTCTATTATTTTTCAAGACTCTCTTACCTTCGTCACGAATTGGCGGAGTGTTGTTTTATGCGCGAAAACTTTTTAACTTGCGCGTCAAAATGACCGTTTCTTAAGACTTCGTAAATTTCCCTTTGCTGGGGAAGAGGTTATCAGAGTCAACAGAAATATCAGCGTCAGGCAGCAAATATCCCCGTTGACCTGACCGTCCGGAAAGCTAAGGTGAACCCATCTCGCCTTTCCATCCCAATACGGATGAAATGGTGGTGCGCGGCATAGGTCGTTCACCAGACGAGATTCTGTTGCCAAAATTCCATAAAACCAACGACTTGTGCGGTTTTACGGACGACGGCCCACAGATCGGGGGTGGACACAGGCCTGACGTAGGGGAAGGGTGTGAACGCCAAGGTTCAGTAACCGGTGGCGGCTCGCCTCTTCGGCTTGCGGCAGGGGCTTTTTTGAGTCTGTGTCAGCCGATCTGGATACCGTTGTCTTTAGCGTATGAGTTGTAATAAATGATCGGGGCTTTGATAACATGCCAGGCGTAAACAACTGGTCGCCGATCCAGCCTGAAACGGTTTGGACTAAAGTTGCGTCCGCCCTGCGTCATGAGTTGGGTGAAGGGCCTTACAATTCCTATGTCGCGCCGTCCGCGCTGCGTCAGGGCCC